>JAFYWG010000034.1 GCA_017558115.1 Alistipes sp. | reverse complement strand
GTTGCTGGGGTTAGCCTGCTGACCCACGGTCTGAGATACACGTGCTGCCATAGGCACAGCAGATACACCTGCAGAACCGATAAGTGGATTGATCTTCTCCTTGCTGAAGAGGTTCATGATCTTAGCCAAGATAACGCCAGATGCTGAACCGAATGAGAATGCTACGATACCCAATGTGAGGATGCCGAGAGTGTTCCAGTTAAGGAAGGCATCAGCGGTAGCTGTAGCACCTACAGAGATACCGAGGAAGATGGTTACGATGTTCATCAACTCGTTCTGCACAGTCTTTGAAAGACGCTCTGTAACACCACACTCCTTCATGAGGTTACCCAACATCAAACAGCCAATAAGTGGAGCTGCAGAAGGCAAGAGGATAGCGATGATAACGGTGATAGCAATAGGGAAGATAATCTTCTCGCGCTGTGATACAGTACGAAGCTGCTTCATCTCGATCATACGCTCCTTCTTAGTAGTCAAGAGCTTCATGATAGGGGGCTGAATAACGGGCACAAGTGCCATGTATGAGTATGCAGCCACCGCGATAGGACCGAGCAAGTGGGGAGCAAGCTTCGAAGTGAGGTAGATAGCGGTAGGACCATCAGCACCACCGATGATACCGATAGAACCACTCTCCCAGTAGTTGAAGCCAAGGGCCAACGCACCGATGAATGTAGCAAAGATACCGATCTGCGCAGCAGCACCGAGCAACAAGCTCTTAGGGTTAGCGAGCAATGGACCAAAGTCAGTCATAGCACCTACACCGATGAAGATCAAGCAAGGATAGATACCGAGCTTAACACCGAGGTAGAGGTAATCCAAGAGACCAGCGCCAGAGCCTGCAGCGAAGTCTGCCCAGTGTACATGACCACCCGCAAAGAGCTCAGAGTGGAACATACCAGCACCAGGAAGGTTGGTCAAAAGCATACCGAATGCGATAGGCATCAAGAGCAATGGCTCAAACTTCTTTACAATAGCGAGGTAAAGGAGTACGAACGATACAAGAAGCATGACAGCATAGCGCCAGTCATCAGCAAAGCCGCTTAAACCTGACTGATCTGCGAAGTCCTCAACAGCCTGACCTACACTAAAGTTGTCGTCGATAAGCTCATTGGGGCGACCCTCAGAACCGCTGTAAACAGGTTCATTAGCCTCACTATCAGCAGTAGGCTCCTCTACACCCTTCTCAGCCTCAGATGCTCCATCCTGTGTCTCCTCATCTACATAAGAAGTGTCGGCGTTGTTCTCGCCAGCCTCGGGGTAGGCGATATCCTGGCGAGTGTTGTCAATCTGCTCCACCTCGGAAATCTCAGCCTCCAGAGCCATAGCGGGAACAGCTACTGCGAGCATCATTGCCGAGAGAAGCAATGAAAAATATAGTTTTACACTCTTCATATTACGTTAATAATTAAAGAGTTAGTATTACTCGAGGTCGATGAGAGCCTCACCCTGCTGTACAGCCTTACCCTCAGTAACGTAAATCTTCTTAACCTTACCAGCTGCGGGAGCCATGATCTCGTTCTCCATCTTCATAGCCTCCAAGGTCATAAGAACCTCACCAGCCTTAACTGCCTGACCCTCCTGTACCTTGATCTTAGATACGTTACCTGGAAGTGGTGACTTGATTGAGCCAGCGTTGCCAGTGATAACCTGCTCGGGAACATCTACGAAGTCGCCACCAGACTGTGAAGGCTTAACAGCTGCAATCTTAGGAGATACGATAGCCTCCTCCTTCTCAACCTGAACGGTGTAGCTCTTACCATTAAGCTCGACACGAGCCGTGTTGCGCTCAGTCTCCTCAACGATAGCCTCGTAGCTCTTGCCGTTAATATTGAATTTGAATTTCTGCATAATTGCGTGTTTAGTGTAATGGTGTTAGTTTTACAATTGTTTGTGGATGTTACGCACCTGCCATGCCGACACGTCGTGGTTCTGGCGGAAGGTGAGCACATCGCTCTCCTCATCGTGACGATTGAAGAAGAGGTTGACAGCCATAGCGATGGCTGCCACCTCCTCGTCAGAGATTTCGTCAGATGATGTTGCTGCTGCGGGTGCTGGTGCAGCGCTCTTACGCTCCTTAAAGATAACTCCGAAGAGCTTCAATACGAAGATAAGGAGGACAAGCACAGCGAACACCAAACCGATGCTCACAAGTGCGATAAGGCTTGCATTAACCCAATTAGTTGCAAGAATCATCATAACTTACTTATATTATTATAAGACTACAACGGAATGTTGTTGTGACGCTTTGCGGGGTTCTCCAAACGCTTGTTGCGCAATGACTCCAAAGCACGGATCACGCGGAAACGAGTGTTGCGAGGCTCGATAACGTCATCGATATAGCCGTAGCGTGCTGCGTTGTAGGGGTTAGAGAACTTGTCGCGGTACTCCTGCTCCTTCTCTGCCACGAACTTAGCCTTATCCTCCTTGTTCTCGAATGCAGACAATGCCTTAGCGTGCAATACCTCAACTGCGCCGCTTGCGCCCATAACTGCGATCTCAGCTGTAGGCCATGCGTAGTTAACATCACCACGGATGTGCTTAGATGACATAACGATGTATGCACCACCGTAAGCCTTACGCAATGTAACAGTGATCTTGGGAACAGTAGCCTCGCAATATGCGAAGAGAAGCTTAGCACCGTGAGTGATAACACCACCGTACTCCTGAGCTGTACCGGGCAAGAAGCCAGGAACGTCTACCAATGTCACCAAAGGAATGTTGAACGCGTCGCAGAAACGTACGAAACGAGCAGCCTTACGTGAAGCGTTGATATCGAGTACACCCGCCATGAACTTAGGCTGGTTAGCGATGATACCTACGCTCTGGCCGTTGAAGCGTGCGAAACCTGTGATGATGTTCTTTGCGTATGCTGCTGCACTCTCCAAGAACTTACCATCGTCAACGATAGCCTTGATAACCTCCATCATGTCGTAAGGTTTGTTGGGGTTGTCAGGGATAATGTCGTTCAAGATATCCTCCTTACGTGCGATGTCGTCGGTGCAGGGCTGGTCGGGAACCAACGCTGTGTAGTTCTGAGGCATGTATGAGAGAAGGTCGCGGATAAGCTGCAATCCCTCCTCCTCTGAGTCCACTGCGAACTGAGCAACACCACTCTTTGTTGTGTGCATGTTTGCACCACCAAGCTGCTCCTGAGTTACATCCTCGCCAGTCACGGTCTTAACAACCTTAGGACCAGTCAAGAACATGTTAGAAGTCTCACGACGCATGATGATGAAGTCGGTCAATGCGGGAGAGTAAACAGCACCACCTGCGCAGGGGCCGAAGATAGCAGAGATCTGGGGGATAACACCAGAAGCCATCACGTTGCGCTGGAAGATGTTAGCATAACCTGCCAAAGCGTTTACACCCTCCTGGATACGTGCGCCACCTGAGTCGTTAAGACCGATGCAGGGAGCACCATTGCGAACTGCCATATCCATAACCTTACAGATCTTGTCAGCCAAAGAGATTGACAAAGAACCTGCAGTAACGGTGAAGTCCTGTGCGAAGACGTAAACAAGACGACCAGCGATGGTACCGTAACCAGTTACAACGCCATCACCGAATGTATGCTTCGCGTCCATACCGAAGTCGTAGCAACGGTGTGTAACGAACATATCGAACTCCTCGAAGCTACCCTCATCCAAGAGCATAGCGATACGCTCACGAGCTGTATACTTACCCTTCTCGTGCTGCTTGTCGATTGCCTTCTGGCCACCACCCATGCGTGCTGTCTGGCGGTTGTCCATCAATTTCTCAATCGCTTTCTGAATCTCACTCATAGTGTTTTTCTATTTTAGTTTAGTTAATTTTCAGTTTGTGCGGAATGGTTTTTAGCAATACTTTATTAGCCCACCCCGCTTATCTAATAAGTTGTATAACAAGAGCTAGTTTTAGGCTTGCGCAGCCTGAGAGACCGGAGTTTACTTAGCGTAAATGAGGATCTCGAAGGCAAGCGTAACGACAAAATAGCCTTGTTAGACTACTTATTTTTGTTCTCGCAAAGCTCTGTGAGGATACCCTGTGTAGACTTTGGGTGGAGGAATGCGATAGTGAGACCCTCAGCGCCCTTACGAGGTGTCTTGTCGATAAGACGGATGCCGTGTGCCTCAGCGTCAGCGAGCTGCTCCTCGATGTTCTCGCAAGCGAGAGCCATGTGGTGGATACCAGCGCCCTTAGTCTCGAGGTACTTAGCGATAGTAGACTCAGGTGATGTAGGCTCCAAGAGCTCAATCTTTGTCTGACCAAGCATGAAGAATGCTGTCTTAACCTTCTGGTCAGCTACCTCCTCGATAGCGTAACACTTAAGACCCAATACGTTCTCCCAGTAAGGAATTGCCTCCTCAAGGCTGTTAACTGCGATGCCGAGGTGCTCGATGTGTGATACTTTCATTTTGTTTTGTTTTTATAAAGTTTAACTTAATATTTGTTTGTTATTGTCAATACAATACATATCTACAAAAATCACCCAAAGATACTTATTTTTTTTGAAGGCACGAAATATTTTACCCTCTTTTTTCAAATAATTTATACTACGACAAGGTCGCAGCGCGAATTTAGCATATCAGGTAAAAAAAGATAGAGCCGAGGGTTTGATTATTGCAGAAAAATCGCTACCTTCGCATATTAAACCTTAGAGCCGATGAGACGCCTCCTTGCAATACTTGCCCTACTTGTGGCAACTTCCGCTACGGCACATGCCCAGAGCATACGCCTCGACGAGCCCATACCCGCCATTAGCGTGGAGCCATCGATAAGCAACATCCTCGAGCTCTACAACCGCGAGTATACGTGCCTCATCTTCGCACACTCCGAGAGCGGTCCATGTGTCGATGCCATGCGCGAGTTTAACGCCATTGCCAAGCAGATAGACCTTGCATGCGCCATCGTCATCATCACGGGCGAGGATAGCGCCAACAGCAAGGATATTATCCAGCGCCTCGACATCGAGGACTACATCCTCGCATTCGACGTCAACAACCACACGCTCAATGCCTTTGGCATCCAGTATGTACCCTTTGCCGTTGTCTACCGTAGTAAAAATTCACGCATCGAGTGGTTTGGCCCTATGCACCACGTCGACGACTATATGTTAGAGAAAATTCGAAAACAATAAAACACACTATATCATGGCTTTCAGCAAGATAGAACACTACGAGAAGGAGTATCTCGACCAGCATCACGACAGCGCGCTCAACGTCACCGAGGGTGTCGAGGAGAAGCCCGTCGTCAACCCATATTTCGTGCGCAAGAAGCGCCGCCTTTTGACCACGGATGAGTATGTAGAGGGCATCCTCGCGGGTAACATCACCATTTTGGCGCAGGCCATCACGCTCATCGAGAGCAACAACCCCACGCACTATGCTCAGGCACAGGAGATCATCGAGCGCTGCTTGCCCCATGCGGGAAGATCTGTGCGCATCGGCATCACAGGCGTTCCAGGCGCTGGTAAGTCGAGCTTTATCGAGGCTGTGGGCAACATGGTTACGTCGTACAACCACAAGTTGGCCGTGTTGGCTATCGACCCCAGCTCGGAGCGTAGCGGTGGCTCAATCCTCGGCGATAAGACACGCATGGAGAGCATCTGCCACAACCCCAATATCTTTGTACGCCCCTCACCCTCAGCGGGTTCGTTGGGTGGCGTAGCACGTAAGACACGCGAGACCATCGTGTTGTGCGAGGCTGCGGGCTACGATGTCATCTTCATCGAGACCGTGGGCGTGGGACAGTCTGAGACTGCAGTACACTCTATGGTCGACATGTTTATGATGTTGCAGATATCGGGTGCTGGCGACGAGCTTCAGGGCATCAAGCGCGGTATTATGGAGATGGCCGACATGATGGTTATCACCAAGGCCGATGGCGAGAATATCACTAAGGCGGAGCTTGCTAAGGCGCAGTATCAGGGTGCATTGCACCTCTTCCCCTTGCCCGAGTCGGAGTGGCGTCCACAGGTGTACACCTGCTCATCGCTCGAGGGCACAGGCCTCGAGGAGGTATGGCAGGGCGTGGAGCAGTACTTGCAGCATATAGAGCTCAACGGCTACTTTATGGCTAACCGCAACCGCCAGAATAAGTACTGGATGTACGAAACTATCAACGAGACGTTGAAGTCGAGCTTCTATAACAACCCCGAGATTGAGGCAAAGATGGCAGAGGTAGAGCAGAGGGTTTTGGATGCGAAGTTGTCATCGTTCATCGCCGCCAAGGAGCTCCTGGACATCTACTTCAAATAGAGCGATATAGGTTTGATTATAAGAGCGTTAATCCGAAAGGGTTGATGCTCTTTTATTTAGGGATATAAGAGACCCAAGAGATTTAAACCGTAAGGGACGAGAAAACTACGACGAACGGACGAACGGACAAAACGACAAATACGAACACGCTTCCCAAATGCAGTTCGCTCCCTCGTCTGCTTGTCTGCTTGTCTGTTTGTCTGCTTGTCTGCTTGTCTGCTTGTCTGCTTGTCTCTTCTGTCTCTTTTGTCTCTTTCGTCTCTTTTGTCTCAACAATTTTCTTCCCTCGCCCCACTACCCAATTTGTTGTCAGAAGCCGTAAGATGTGGTGCATCACAAAAGAGACCTCCCAAGGATAGTACATAATAGTACAGCCTTGGGAGGTCTGCTTTTAGGGATGTGCCGCAGATTGCGGCTTATCACAAGAAATTATCACAAGGAATTATCTGGGCATCATAGGAGGACGTCCACCTGGGAAGCCTCCAGGCATGCCCATACCGGGCTTAACATCCATACCGTAGTCCTCGGCATTCTTTGAACCCTTCTTACCGAAGAAACGGAGGTTGTAGTTGAACTGCACGGTGAAGTAGCGACCTACAACGCTGTTCCATGCGTTCTGGGTGTAACCGCTACCCACGGTGCGCGCGAAGGCCGCATTCTCGTTAAGAAGGTCGTTCACACCGATGAGAATCTCGCCCTGCTGGTTCTTGAAGAGCTTCTTACCGAGGTAGAGGTTGCAGATGAGGTAGTCCTCGTTATAGTTGTTTGTAAAGCCGATATACTGGTTGTAGTTAACCGCTGCGGTGATGGTGAAGCCTTTCCAGAATACCCACTTCAACGTACCCGATGCAGTGTGGTTGAAGTACTGGTTCTTGCTGTTCTTACCCGCGAGCGACTGCTTAGCATCGTTATAGGCACCGTTCCACTGGATTGTGAAGTCGATGTTCTCCGAGATGTTACTACCGAGCGAGATCATAGCGTCGTAGCCCATGTTGTTAGTTATGTTGAGCTGGTCGTTGATCTTCGAGGGTGTACGTGTCCAGCTGTAGCCCACCATAAGGTTCAAGTTACACTTGATAGGCGCGATGGGGAAGCCATAGCTGAGGTGCGTACGCAATGAGCTCGAGCCATTCATATTCTCGTATGTAGAGTACTGCAAGGGGTTGTACTCCTCGCCATCAATGGTCACGGGCTTGTTGTAGTAGATGCTCTGACCGATGTAGTCCTGGGTGATGTTACCCGAGAACATCCACATGAAGGTGCGACCCTTCTCTATGTTCGAGCGGATGTAGTGGAAGTTCACGCGGTGGTTGTACGACGACTTAAGGTTGGGATTACCCTTAGAGATATACTGCGCGTTAGACACGTCGAAGATATCCTGCAAGTTGCGCACATCGGGATTATGCGTGTACGAGTTGATGAATACACGGATAGAGTTCTGGGGGTTGAACGCAATGTTACCCATCATGAAGTATGTCACATGGTCGTAGTCGCGCTTGATGTTCTCGCCCTTAACCAAGCCATCGAGCGTAGAGTGCTGGTAGTAGACATTCGCAATGAAGGTATTGCGGTTCTTCGCCCAGCGGAAGCCTGGACCTACGCGGTGCTCCGTGCTGCGGCTATCGGTGTATGACGAGAGCGAAGCATCGGGAGTGAGACCCTCAAAGTTGAAGTCTGCACCAGTGATATAGGCAGATTTGTTGATGTCCTGATTCTCCATGTCGAAGCGATACTGCATGCTCACCTGCGCATGCTTAGCCACGGGCTCTGTGTATGTCACATTTGCACTGATGTCGGTCTCGTTCTGAGGTGCGAGAGCCGAAACGTAGCGGATTACGGGCGATGTGACACCTGTAAGTTCATCGAAGGTTGTAGAGAGCGTAGAGAAGCTATTAGTCACCGACTTAGGCGTGTTACGCATAGAGAAGCGACCATCCACGGTGATGGTACGACCATCCTTACCGAGCTTCACGCGGTACTGCAAGAACTCGCTAAAGCGCAAGCCGCGTGAGTATGATGAGGCATCTGTGCCGTTGAGAATCATCTCATAGGGAAGACCCTTCTCTGTTGCCGACTCGCCCGTAAGCTCACCATACTGCTTGCTGTAGGGGTCGTTACCCTGGAAGCTGAAGTTCGTACGCGACATCAACGACATGTTCTTGCTGATGGTCCAGTCGAGGCGCACGTTGAGACGGTGATTGTAGTTGTGCGACTCCGATTCACCCTCCTGCTCGAGGTAGTCATCGGGTGATGGTGTCTCGTACCAACGCTGGAGGTAGTTCTTATCGCGTGTCTTGGTGTCGTTGAAGAAGTATGAGCCGTTGAGCTTAACCTTGTCGCCCTCACCCCACGCGTCAGAGTACTGAACACCTATAGAGCCTACGCGAGCAACACCACTCTGGGGGCGCACCATGTACTGGCCTACGCCACGACCCATGCCCATGCCGCCGCCCATACCGCCACCATGACCGCTACCGCCACCGGTGACGCCGAGGATATCCTCGAATGAGAAGTTCTGCTGGTTGACGTTGTTGAACAGACCGATAACCGAGATACGGCTCGAGCCCTGGAAGATGTTGACATTACCACCGAGGTTGAACTTGTGGTGCGATGTCACGCTGCTAACCTCCGAGTCGAAGCCATCAGCGTTATTGAAGTTTGGCTCTGGGCTACCACCATCAATATCGGGCTGATAGCCGTAGCCACCATATACCTTACCAAAGACACCCTGACGCATATTCGAGTGCGTAACGATGTTGATGGCCTTGAAGCCCTCACCATCATCCATACCCGAGAACTCGGCATTATCCGAGAGCTTGTTGAACACCTCGATGCGGTCTACCGCCTGTGCGGGGAGTGAGTTGAGGGCTGTTGATACATCCTCACCAAAGAACTCCTTGCCGTCTACGAAGATCTTCTTAACCTGCTCACCCTGAGCCTCTACCTGACCATTAGAGATGGTGATACCAGGCATCTTCTTCAAGAGGCCCTCCACGTCGGCATCTGCCGAGACCTTAAATGCCGCAGCGTTGTATGCCACGGTGTCGCCATTCTGCGATGTACGTAGCGCCTGCACCTCCTTGACTACGGCGTCGATAGCCACAGCCTCGGGCATAAGCTCCACCACGCCGAGGTCGGCATTTGGTTCGAGTTTCACGCTCTGTGTCTGCGTTGCGTAACCGATGAACGAAATGGTCACGGTGTAGTCACCCGCTGCGAGGCCCGATACAGTAACCTTACCCTCGGCACCCGATACTGAGTGGCGACCAGCCGCCTGGCTACCCTCCTTGCGCACCTCCATGATAGCACCAATAATACCCTCTTTGGTATCGCCATCCACGATGCGCGCTGTCACCTTACCCGACTGCGCCATGGCGGGAATAGCCAAGAGCACAAAGGCAACAAATGTAATTAATCTCTTCATGTTGTATAATGTTTTTGTTTTTTCAGTTATTGCACAATATTACGCCACGAATTTAATACAATTTATTTAATAAATGTATTACAGGAGGGTGAAACGGCAAAAAAAGGGTGTCAGTCGCCCAACACCCATGCATTATGTTACTATTTTCTGCCACCAGGAGCGCCATTGGGAACCTCACCTGGGCCACCAGGAGAGCCTACGGGTGCGCCAATAGGTGCGCCATCGGCTCGGTGCTCACCTCGGCAGTGGTGCTTCTTTGGTGGGCGTGGCTTATTAAATTTGCTGTGGTTGTGACCCCTCTTCTGGTGCTTTACTACGACCTTGCAATCACACTCCTTTGGAGGGGGAGGAGGACAACCGCCAGGATTGAAGTGCTCCGCACCACCACCCACTGGGGGCATATTCACATTTATTACAACCTTCTTTGGACTCTTTGGCTTGCGCTCGAGTGAGAGGTTAGCGTCGTTTGCCATAGCAGAGCCGAGTGATACAACTGATAGCACAAGGCCTAAGAACATCATCTTCTTCATAGTTGTTGGTTTTAAAGGGTTTATAACTCTGTTTAGTTTCGTAGGATTTCTCTGTTTTCCTATTGCAAAGTTACGCTACGAAGATGCGATTTAGAGCTACGCCCTCGGCCAACCGCCCTTATTGCGGGCTGAAGTGGCAGGAACACGGTGGTGAAGTGACGTGGGAGCTATGGGCATTTACGCCTAAAGAAGAGAGGTAAGATTAAAGAATATAGGGAGTTTAGGGAATTTAGGGAATTTAGTGTTGTACTGAAATCTCCTTAAACTCCTTAAACTCCTTAAACTCCCTAAACTCCCTAAACTCCCTAAACTCATTAAACACTTAACACCCCCCCAATTTGTTGTCAGAGTGGTGTAGATGTGGCGCTGACATGAAAAAACCACCGATGGGTAGTACTTGACGTACGTCCCATTGGTGGTTTTGATTGAAGCGTCACAGATGCGCCGCTATCACAACAAATTACTGGAGCCAGCGCTTGAATTCGGGTACACGTGCCTTCGATATTATTATGCGCTCGGGGGGCTCTATCACAAGATTGAGTGCCAGACGCGAGCCAAACCACACGGCGATATCCTTAACAGCCTTACGCGACACGATAAACTGGCGGTTGGCACGGAAGAACTTTCCAGCATCGAGCATGTTTGTCAACGTCTCAAGAGTCTTGTCAATGGTGTATGTTGCGCCAACGAGTGTCGTCAGCGTCACGCGCTCCGAGAAGGTGTAGAAGTATGCCACATCCTCCATCGAGATGGGTATGAGCTTATCCTTGAAGCGAACGAGGATGGTGCGTAGCGCATCTGTTTCGGCCGTTGTCGCCATTGCCTCCACGCGCTCGGTGGCTGTGGCACGCTCGGTAGCCGTTAGGCGCTGTAGCTTCTCGAGGGCACGCTTTAGGTCCTCCTCTTTGTAGGGCTTAAGGAGGTAGTCGATGCTATTTACCTTGAATGCCTGCAGGGCATACTCGTCGTAGGCGGTGGTGAAAATGATGGGTACGGTGATGTCCACACTCTGGAAGATACGGAAGGAGTCGCCATCGGCAAGGTGTATATCCATAAATACGACATCTGCCTCCACGCCCTTCGAGAAGAACTCCACGGCCTCCTCCACCGACTCCAATACGTCGAGCACCTCGACATTGGGGTTTATGCTTTTGAGCATGCTACGGAGGTTTACCGCTGCAGCGGTCTCATCCTCCACTATGACTACCCTATTTATCATCTCTTACCTGGGTTTTCGAGCGGTAGGCGCACCATGAAGCGCTCCGCCTCGTCTATTATCTCTATATCCTTACCCGCAATTATCTGCCAGCGGCTGCGTAGGTTGTCGAGTCCTATGCCCGTTGATGGCTCCACATCGAGCTTCGGGTGCTTGGCATTCTCAATCTCGAGCACGCCATCCACCACGCGAATATCTACATGTAGTGGGTTCTTCGTCGTTATGCTATTGTGCTTCACCGCATTACCAATTAGCGGCTGCAACGATAGCGCAGGGAGCACCCACTCCTTATACCTCTCGTCAATGTCGAAATTGAAGAAGAGCTTGTCGGCATAGCGTATCTTGAAGAGGTAGGCATATGCCTCGGCAAACTCAAGTTCCTCCTTAAGCGTCGTTGTACTCGACTTACCATTCTGTATGATGTAGCGGAAGGTGTAGGATAGCTGGTCGACATACTCCAACGAGCGCTTCTGGTCACCCTCACGCACAAGCATGGCGAGCGAGTTGAGGGAGTTGAAGAAGAAGTGCGGGTTTATCTGTCCCATCAACATGTTGTAGCGCGTCGATAGGTTCTCGGTTTTAAGTCTCTCGTTCTCCACCACTATTGTCTGCTGGTGACGCATAAGGGTGTAAATGCGTGAGTATAGCGCTGTTACCACAATCATAAACAAGCACTTCGTGAGCACTATGATGTATGCGTTGTCGTGGGGGCCACTGCGGAAGAAGAAGTCAAGCTTCATCTCGCCATGGTTGAACGACATCACTGGTGCGAAGGATATAGCCACGGCGGCGAGTGTTAGAAGTAGCAGTATGCGACGTATCACCACCCAGCGGCGGTTGCGCTGTGCCCCACCTCCATATGCGAGTATCGCTATCATGAGGAACGAGAGCACCGCATAGTAGAGTATCTGCCATACGAGCTCCACGGTGCGACTGGGGCGGTCGAAGAGTGCGTCGAAGTCGAAGGGCTCACCATTTATCTCGTATACCTCCTCGAGGCGTGGATGTGGTGCAAGAGCCTCATTTCCAGTCTCATACTCGCGTGCCTCACGCACAGAGAATGTTATGTGATCACCCTCCTTGAGCTTGAAGTTTAATACCTGCCATGCCGAGGTGTATACGCTGTCTCGTTGCTCGCAGTCGCAGACGATGTATCCGTGCATGTCGCGCTCGAGGTGAAGCACGCCAGAGTTGTGCTCACCCACGGGGGCGTTGCTCATCTTGCGCTCTCCCATGCCACTCTCGGTGATTATGGGCATCAGCAGATACGAGAAGTTGATGACAAGGCTAAGGACTATTGCCACCAAGATGTGTATGATGAAGTGTTGACGTACGCGACGCATAAACGAAAGTTTATGATTAGTGTTTAAGTATAGGGGGAGTTTTAAGGAGTTTAAGGAGTTTAAGGAAGTTAAGGAAATTAAGGATTTAGAGAGCAGAATCCCTAAATTCCCTAAATTCCCTAAATTCCCTAAGTTTTCAGACACGTAAGGCGTCAATGATTGAGGTGGCGAAGGAGCGCCACTATCACAACAAATTACTCGTACCAGCTGGCATATGTACGGTAGTCGCGTGCCGTGCGCTTGATGATCTGCTCACGCTGCTCGGGCGTCACATCCTTAACCCTCTTTGCGGGCACACCAGCATATACTGAGTTGGGCTCGAGCTTCTGGTTAGAGAGGACGAGGGCGTTAGCTGCCACGATGCAACCAGTGCCGACTACGGCGTTGTCGAGGATTGTTGCACCCATGCCAATGAGGCAGTCGTCCTCGATGATAGCGCCATGAATCACGGCGTTGTGACCTACAGATACGTAGTTGCCGATGTGTGTCTGCGAAGGCTTTGGCGAGCCGTCGTAGAGGGTGTGGATCACCACGCCATCCTGTATGTTTGAGTGATTACCGATGGTGATGGCGTTTACATCGCCGCGAAGCACGGCGTTGTACCAAATAGAGCAGTTCTCACCAATCTTTACGTTACCTATGATTGCGGCGTTCTCTGCCAACCATGTGTCGTTACCAATCTCGGGCTCGTAGCCACGTACGCTTCTAATTAATGCCATAGTATTTTATATTTTACTTATTTTCAGATGCTTGTCTCTCTATTGCCTTTGCCTCATCCCAGTATGAGTCCATCTCAGCAAGGGTCATGTCGTGGAGCGTCTTACCCTGCTCCTCGGCGCGCAACTCAACGTGGTTGAAGCGGCGAATAAACTTCTTATTTGTGCGCTCGAGTGCTCCCTCAGGGTCGATGCCGTAGAGACGGCAGGCGTTGATAAGAGCGAAGAAGAGGTCGCCCATCTCGTCTGTTAGGCGCTCGGTGTCCTTAGCCTCAAGCTCGGCATCCACCTCCATGAGCTCCTCCTTGACCTTTGACCATACATCCTCCCTCTTCTCCCAGTCGAAGCCCGTTGCTGCGGCCTTCTCACCGATGCGGAATGCCTTGACCATGGCGGGGAGCGACACGGGCACGCCACCCAGCGCACCGCTCTTGCGGTTCTTCTTGCGTAGCTTGAGTGCCTCCCAGTTCTGCTTCACCTCTTCGGGGGTGTCGGCATGTATGTCGCCATATACGTGCGGATGGCGATATATCAGCTTGTCGCACACGCCATTAGCCACGTCGGTGTAGTTAAAAGCGCCAGCCTCCTCGCCGAGCTTCGAGTAGAAGACAACGTGCAGGAGCAGGTCGCCCAACTCCTCCTTTATGCCCTCCATGTTCTTGTCCGTGATGGCATCCGCCAGTTCGTATGTCTCCTCGATGGTATTGTTGCGTAGCGAGTCGAATGTCTGCTCTCTATCCCATGGGCACTCCGCGCGGAGCTTATCCATGACATCGAGCAATCGCGATGTTGCTATCTTAGCTTCCTCTCTCTTCATTTCTCTTTTTTTGTTATTTTGCGTTTAATTCGTCTAAATGGCAACTTCATAACGCCGAAGAATGCCTCGCCAAAGATGCCTGACGACATCTTTGATGTGCCCTCCACGCGGTCTATGAAGATTATCGACACCTCACCAATCTTGAAGCCGAGCCTCCATGCCGAGTACTTCATCTCTATCTGGAAGCCATATCCATTCATCTTTACGCGATCGAAGTCTATGGCGTCGAGCACCTCGCGGCGGTAGCCCACAAATCCCGCTGTGGCATCACACACGGGCATGCGAGTCACGATCTTGACATACTTCGATGCGAAGTAGGACATCAGGAGTCGTCCCATGGGCCAGTTCACAACGTTGACACCCTTCGAGTAGCGTGAGCCTATGGCCATGTCGCGCTCCTCGAGCATGGCATCGAGGCGTGTGAGGTCGTCGGGGTTGTGCGAGAAGTCGCAGTCCATCTCGAAGATGCGGTCGTAGCCATGCTCCAAGGCATACTTGAAGCCCGCGATATATGCCGTGCCGAGGCCGAGTTTTCCCTTGCGCTCAATCATGTGTAGGCGCTCGGGATAGTGCTCTTGTGCCTCACGCACAAGGTCGGCTGTACCATCGGGCGAGCCATCGTCGACGATGAGCAGGTCAAACATCAGTTCATCTGCCATCACGCGCTCCACCATTTTTGAGATATTCTCGCACTCGTTGTATGTGGGTATAATAATCAGGCGTTTCATCACATAATATTGTTAAACTTGCGTCTGCCGAAGATGTAACGCAAGATGATAGAGTTTCGGTATATGTTATCCACCTTTTTGGTGCGCACCACAGCCTTACGCTTGCAGCTGAGCACGCCATGCCACGCAATGAACTCACCCCACGCACGCACAATGGCCCATGCACGCTGCGGGTGCAGCGCAACGAGGTTTACAAAGGCCTCGAGCATATCTGTTGCGGGGCGCACCACGGCCACTACAGCACGCTGCATGGGCGAGGCACACTTAAAGAGCATGGCGAGGTTGTTGCGGTGGTTGAGGAATATCTTGCGCGACGATGCTGGGAGCGTGCCACCACCGAGGTGGTATACCACCGACTTGGGCTCTACGACGATGCGCCATCCCGCCAGCTGCATGCGCCACTGCAGGTCTATCTCCTCCATGTGGGCGAAGAAATCCTCGTCGAAGCCTCCAAGGCTCTCGAACACCTCCCTACGGCAACACATAGCAGCGCCACTTGCCCAGAATATATCTCTGCGGTCGTTGTACTGACCTCCATCCTCCTCAACATATGAGAGTATGCGACCACGACAGAATGGATAACCGAGATAGTCGATAAAGCCTCCCGCAGCTCCTGCATACTCAAACTTTGTGCGCTCCATGTCGGCCAAAAGCTTTGGTGCCACAGCCGCTACGTCACTCTCTGTGTCTAGCACCTCAACAAGGGGCTGCCACCACCCTGCTGTCACCTCAACGTCGGAGTTTAGGAGCAGCACATACTCGCTCTTTATCTCCTTTAGCGCGCGGTTGTAGCCTCCCGCGAAGCCATAGTTGCGGTCGAGGCGTATGACACCAACCTCGGGATAGTTCAGGCGTAGCCACTGCAACGAGTCGTCCGCAGAGCCATTATCTGCCACGATGACCTCGGCGTCACCCTCGGTATGGGCAACGACACTCGGCAGGTATCGCTCCAGATGGCGACGACCATTCCAGTTGAGTAGGACTACGCTAAGTCGTGCCATCGCTACTCCTCCTCGTCTGCTTCATCGGTGTCGGCACTACGCTCCGCCTTGGGGTCGTAACCCTCCACCACAATCACAAACTCACCCTTGGGCTCGTGGGCCTTGAAGTGGGTAATAGCCTCAGCTACGGTGCCACGCACTGTCTCCTCAAACTTCTTTGTTATCTCCCTAACCACAGCCACACGGCGCTCCGCACCAAAGGTCTCGGCAATCTGCTCCAAGCACTTTACAACGCGGTAGGGCGACTCGTATAGGATGACTGTGCGACGCTCCGACGATAGCTCCTCCAAGCGCTTCATGCGACCCTTCTTCTGGGGTAGGAAACCCTCGAAGCAGAACCTATCACACGGAAAGCCACTCTGCACAACGGCGGGGATGAGGGCTGTAGCACCAGGCAGCGTCACCACCTCGATGCCCTCCTCCACACAGCGGCGAACGAGCAAGAAACCGGGATCGGAGATGCCAGGTGTGCCAGCATCCGACACCAAAGCGACATCCTTACCCGCAGCGATAGCCTCAACGACACGGCCTACCGTGGCGTGCTCGTTGAACTTATGGTGCGAGTGCATAGGCTTCTCTATGCCGAGGTGGCGCATAAGGTGTGACGAGGTGCGCGTATCCTCTGCGAGGATGAAGTCTACCTCCTTGAGTACGTTTATGGCACGCAGGGTTATATCCTCGAGGTTGCCAATGGGCGTGGGTACAATATATAGTTTTGCCATATTATTACATTATGATAGTTTGCGTTCGAGAAGCGACACGAGGAGCTTTGCTCCCTCCGAGTCGGGATTCCAGCGGAAGTTTTCAACGATGAATATCATGCACTCGTCGAGGTCGTCAAACTCGTTGAGGTGGTTTATGGTATCCTCGTAGAGGTTCACGTCGCCACCAAAGAGGTCGCGTATCATCAAGAACTTATCGTTTAGGCCTATCGCCTTGCGAATGTCGGTTATGCGGTTGAATGGCGCTGTGGGCTGCTCCTCAGCCATCTTGTCGGCAAGCGTTGTCACACCCTTTGCTATCACATCACCCAAGCGCTGTGGCACCTCCTCGCGAGGTGCGGGGGCGGGGATAGGTCTTGGCGCAGGCTTTGGCACTGGTGCGGGTTCGGGTGTTGGCTCTACGCTATTTGTTATCACCACAATATCCTCGTCAGGTTCTGATGCTACCTCCTCTACGGGTGCAGATGGCTTAATGGGGGCGTCATATAGCGATATCATCTTGCGTCCTCGCTTGGCGCGCACGGGTATATCGTCAATATCGAAGAGACCACCTCCCGCCGGACGCTCCGCGGGCTGCTCCTCCACAACCGCAGCAACCTCCACTACCTCCTCAGCCTTGCTCTCTGCGGGCTCCTCAACTGCGGGCTCCTCAACTGCAGGCTCCTCAACTATGGGCTCCTCAACTATGGGTTGCTCCTCTACCTCTGGCTCTGTGGTCGCTATTGTTTCGGTGGGTTCTATGAGTTCGACAGGAGTAATAGGCTCCACAACCTCATCCTCTACCGAGAGTGCTGCCTCTGCCTCTTCTATGCTATCTTCGCCCGAGAGTCCGAGTAGCGCGTCGATATCGAGAGCATCGTCAAAGGCGTCACCCAAATCCTCGTGTACAGCCACGACAGCGGGTGCATCAACCTCTACAACCTCCTCTGAAACGCTCTCAGCGCTTGGCTCAACAACGACGCACGACTCCTCTGCAACTGCGGCCTCAGCCTTCTGCTCAACAACTGGGACTACGGCCTCCACCGCGGGCTTAGCCTCGTGCTGGGGGTTATAGTCGAGTAGCTCGTCATACAGATGACGCAACTCCTCGAGTGCCATATCGCGCTCGATGCGTGGCACATCGCCACTCTTGTTCCACTTCTCGACTATGTTCGCAAGGCGCGACAAACGCTCTTCTACTCTCTTTAGTGCCATATTTCGTAACTACATATAGGTATATACAACGTATCAAAGGTACAAAAAAAAGTAAAACTTACAAAATTTGTAACGAGAAAAGTTTTCGTAAGCGCTATCACACTAATGAGAATTTAGGGAATTTAGGGAATTTAGGGCAGACAAGCAGACAAGCAGACGAGGGAGCGAACTGCATTTGGGAAGCGTGTTCGTATTTGTCGTTTTGTCCGTTCGTCCGTTCGTCGTAGTTTTATCGTCGCCACATACAACGTTCATTCCGAGCGAAGCGTGGGAATCTCCAAATGGCATGAGATTGCCACGTCTTTTCAAGCCTCGCAATGACGATTTGAGATTGCCACGTCGGACGATGTCCTCCTCGCAATGACGGAGCGGGTATGCGCTCCCTAAACTCCTTAAACTCCCTAAACTCCCTAAACACGCTATAAATAACAAGGGCCATCCAACTCTCGTTGAACAGCCCATATATTAGAGAAGTAGAATACTACTTATATTCCAATTTAAATGAACACAAGTATATACGTGAACCTGTTATATAAGTAGCATTGTTATGATTTATCGACACATATCGCGTACCTTCATGTAAGTCTATACTAACTGTCTTAGCAGTCCACTTGCTTCCTGAGGAGGTATTATTACTACCGATAAGTTCGATTGATGATGCAGATGAAGAACTAGACGTGTTTGATGTGGTCTCACCTACATATAGTGTTGCTTTCTTACTACTTGGTGATAAAGCCGCAACATAATATTTAGCGTTGATAGTCACATTGGTTGAGATAGTTGCAGGCGCGTAATATGCAGGGCTTGCTACCCAACCACTATCATCACCTGCAGCACCACCCTCCTTAAGGGTCATCAACTTCTCCTTTATTGACGCCTCACCATTACGCTTCCAACCCTCAGCATCAACATTCTCGTCTGACTTCTGGTAAAACTCATAGCTATATGGCAAGCCAGTGATATAAACCGTCTCAGCGGCACTCTTGATGGTGCGACCATCCTTGGTCTTGATATATGCCTCGACACTCTTTGCACCCCATGACGCTACGGTTACGTTGCCCATAGTGAAGCTCTTAGAGGCTGTGTCGATGGTTGCGGCGTACTCCGTGCCATCCACGATAAAGCCCGCCTCAGCAACCATTGCGCTCTGGATGTTGGCATATGTAGATGCGCCATCGAAGTAGATTACGTTGTTTGCGCAGCTATTTGCCTTTGAAGAGTTACCCTCAGCATAGTAGCTATATGATGTTTTGGGTGCTACGAGGGTGACTACAGGGGTAGACCATGCTATCTCAACGCGGGTAGTTGTGCCACGCGCAAATGTCTTGCCATTGTATGCCTTCGAGCATACGTTACCAGCAGCATCGGTAAGAGTTACGACATAGCCGTTAGCCATATCAAGATCTGCGGGCAACGAGAAGAAGAAGCCCTCAGTAGCGGGCATCTTAACTACATAGGCCTCGGTGCTACCGCCCATTGATGTGGTCTCGGTAGTAAAGTCGTAGCTAAATGTAGAGGCAATAGCAGAGCCATCAAAAGCGCTAAACTCAGCCTTTGCGAGTGACTCAGCACCGCTCACCGCAACGTGCAAGAGTGCATTTGCGGGAGTAAACGACATAGGGACAACACCCTTTGCCACCTCTCGTGCAACAGATACAAGCATAGCTGCGTCGTCACCAGACTGCTCTCGGAGGTCGATAGTAGCCACGTAATTATCAATAGCAACAGCGGGATAGACTGCATAGTAGGTGTCTACATCGCCTACATATGCGCTGTCACCCTTAAAACGCACATCGCTATCGCCAGCAGACTCCGACTGCATAACGACATTAACGCCAGCCTCAGATACAAGGGTAATCTTATCACCCATCTCCCACTTGACATCTGTGAACTTCTCGCCCTCGACAGAGACACGCGTATCGCCGCACTCAATAGAGGCAACGATAGACATAGCCTCGTGAACATTAGAACTTGATGGGGTTGACTCCTTGACACAACCCACAAAGGTAGCCGCAATGGCCAATGATGCAAAAATCTTCTTCATACTCTGTGAATTATTTAAGAAGTTATTCCATCTCGGAGCCCTCACCTCCGTCGCCATAATCCTCGCCACCAATAACACCACTTAGGGCGAAACCTGCCTCAACCTCAATCTCGATAACCTCGATTGCGGGAGCCTCGTATCTACTACATCTAACCGTCATATTGTTTTATAGTTTTTTTCTACTTTAATATTTAGCGCGCCAAAAGTACCAATAATTTCCTCAGCAGCAAACTAATTTTCTCTTTTTTCAACAAATAGGGCGATTTTGATAATGGGACACAACAAAAAAGAGCCCGATATGCTCGGACTCTGAATTTGAGGTTTTATGACTTTACAAGATCTGATACGTAAGATCGTCCATAGCGATGTAGAGAGGTGTGTTTGCACCCCACTCACCAACGTCCGAAGTCTCTATTGTCACACGCACGCGGTCGTACTCCTCACCAAGGCGAAGGTCCTCAAGATCGAACCTATCCCAGTTGGTAGCCATATAGCGCTTACCATCACGATAATCAACAACATAGCACTCTACGACTCTCTTAACATCTTTGCCCTTCATCGATGTAAACACCACCTTGAGGTAGTCACCCTCGGCAAATACGCGAGCGAAGTCGTTGATAGGCTCGTTGGTGATTGAGGCGTAGGTGTAGGTTGTGAGGTTGAGGCGCACGCTATTGAGGTACATACCCGAGGTCTTCATAACGATGTCGCATGGATCGTTATAGGCATCGTAGTAGTAGAGAAGGAAGCCATCACCAGACCATGCATCGTCATTATACACGGCATACTGGTTGGCGAAGGTGCCGTTTGCAGCATTGTCATCCACAACGCACGACTGCATAAAACCGCCCCAGTAGGCATACTCCTCATTATAGAAGTACTCAAACTTCATATGCTCGTTCTCGTAGCCAAACGAGTACTCGCCATTGATTGTCTTCTCAAACTCCTCGACATGCTTCTCAGGACCCAAAAGTAGATCCTCGGGGCTACACGCCACAGCACCCATAAGGGCAACTGCAAACATAAACTTTCTCATATACAGTTATTTAGTAGTTATAAAAATGACACAATATCGTAGGCACGATATGCCGCCTTATCCCAACGTGGCAGCTTCGATGCGGTGGCATCTGCCGCAGTGAGGGCGATAGAAACAGCCTCACCATCGTAGTCGTAGCTTATGGCCTCGGGAGAGACCTTAGCACCATTGCGCCTAAGTGTAAGCGTGATAGAGTCGATGCCCATAGCGGCACTCTTGGGCGTGAGCTTCACCACTACACGCTCATTCGAGGTAGAGACCACCTGAGACGAGAACTCGTTGGGCACAAACGTAAAGGCACGCGTAGGGTTTGTAAGCAGGTCGCAGGCCTCGAGGTTTACCCTATCCTCTACAACCTCCTTGCGCTCATTGTTCACCTCGTAGCGTAGTTTACCGTCGCTATACACCTCCATAACGCCGAGCGTGATGTAGTAGGCATCGCCATCGACCATAAAATAGCCCGTAAGCGGAGCCTCCTCACCCACGGTTACGCTGATGTGCATAGCATAGCGCTCGCCAAGCGAGTCGTTGAGCTTCGTCAGCCACTCCGAGGCTGTCTGTGCGCTCACCACACCAAACGACGAGAGCACTGCAACTAATAGTATAAATATATTTCTCATAGCACTTTAGAATACACCCAACTCCTGGAGGCGCGCCTCAAGAGATTGTAGATCGTAATACTTTATTTCGCGTGGCTTAGAGCCTATCTGAGGGCCTACGATGCCAGCACGCTCGAGCTGCAACATGATGCGGCCCGCACGGTTAAAGCCCACCTCGAAGTTACGCTGAATCATAGACGTAGAGATAGCGCCACTCGACACCGCCTCGCGAGCAATCTCGCCAAACTTAGCATCAAACTTCTGGGGTGCGCCACTCTCCTCCGAGCCAAAGCCCACGGAAGCCTCGCCAGCGCCATCTGCGGGGACGTAGTCGGGGAGATTATAGGCCGAAGAGTAGCCCTGTTGTGCGCCGATATGCTCGACAATATTCTCCACCTCGGGCGTGTCGACAAAGGCACACTGTATACGTGTAGGCTCTCCGCCACTCAAGAAGAGCATATCGCCACGACCAATAAGCTGATTAGCACCCGGCTGGTCGATAATCGTGCGCGAGTCGGTCATCTGCATCACGCGGAAGGCGATACGCGCAGGGAAATTGGCCTTGATACCACCCGTGATGACCTTGACATCGGGTCGCTGCGTAGCCACGATGAGGTGAATACCTATAGCACGTGCCTTCTGAGCGAGGCGCATAACGGGAGCCTCGACCTCCTTAGCCGTCATGATAAGGTCAGCGAACTCGTCGATAATGACCACGATATATGGCAAGTAGCGGTGGCCATTCTCAGGGTTGAGGCGGCGCGCCACAAACTTTTCGTTGTACTCCACGATATTCTTCGCATGGGCAGCCTTGCAGAGCTCCAAGCGGTTAGCCATCTCTGTGCAGAGGGCATTGAGCGTATATACCGCCTTCTTCGGATCCGTCACGATAGACTCATCCTCCGACTCCATCTTTGCAAGGAAGTGGCGCTCGAGTTTGTTATAGAGCGAGAACTCCACCATCTTGGGGTCGATGAGCACGAACTTAAGCTCCGCGGGGTGCTTACGATAGAGCAACGAGGTGATGATAGCATTGAGACCCACTGACTTACCCTGACCTGTAGCACCCGCCACCAACAAGTGCGGCATCTTTGCGAGGTCGAAGGTGTAGTTTACATTCTGTATGGTGCGGCCAATGACCACGGGAAGCTCAGCCTTAGAGTTTTGGAACTCCTCGCTGCATATCGCCGAGCGCATAGATACGGTCTGCTTTGTCTGGTTAGGCACCTCGATGCCGACAGTACCCTTACCAGGAATGGGAGCGATGATACGTACCTTCTCAGCCTTGAGGTTCTGCGCAAGATCATCCTCCAAACCCTGGATGCGCGAGATTTTAACGCCAGGCTCCTGTACAATCTCGTAGAGCGTGACAGTTGGACCCACCGTGGCGTGCATGCTGATGATGGGTATGTGGAAGTGGAGCAACGTCTCGCGGATACGCTCCTTATTGCGGAATATCTCCTCCTCGTCGAATGCCGACTGCGACTTATGGTCGCGAAGTAGCGCGGGCGTGGGTGCCTGATAGTTATGCAGGTCACGCATAGGGTCGTAGAGGTCGCTATTGATGTCATCCTCGTCCACCTCCTTCACACCATTCTCAGTAACCGTAACCACGATGCCCTCACCCTCGGCAGGGCTATCCTCGATGCCCAAGATGTTGGCTGCAGCATTATGTGAAACGGGGACATCGCCACCCTCCTCCTCGTCACGTGGCACAACATAGAAATCATCCTCGGGATAGACGGGCGCAGACATGGGCTGAGGAGTAGGCTCAGCAACCTCCTCTGCAGGCATTACAACCTTCTCTGTCACATCCTCTTCGTCGGGAACAATCTCCTCGGTCTCAATATCGTCGCGAGGCTGCACAACGAAGATATCATCCTCATCACACGCCACGGCCACAGCCTTTGAAGGCTCCTCCGCGCTCACAGCAACCTCTGCAACGGGCTCTTCAACCTTAGCCGCCTCTGCAGCGAGTGTCTCAGCCTCAAACTCATCCTCAACATCTCTTCTTCTACGTCTGTCACGAAGCTTAGCAATCTCGACCTTAGCATACGCCATAGCCCGCTCGTAGCCCGCTACGCACCAGTTGCCAAGCAGCTGCAAGAAGTTGCGGTTGATAAGTATGCCGATGCTAATCCAGCCTATGATGATAACGAGGATCGTGCCAATAGTACCAATATGCGCTGTCAACCAGTTGTTTAGCGCAAGGCCATAGTCACCACCAAGGCCCGAGCCGAAGAGCTCCCATGCCGTATCGAACGTTGCACCGAGCGTGAGCGAACCCATTAGCAGCGTCAAGGCACAGATAAGGCCGAAGCGGTACAAGCGCAACGACTTAAAGCGGAAGAGACGCCAACCCAAAACGGTGATAAAAAGTGGTATAATAATGGCAAAGAGGCCGAAGCCACCACCCACCATCTTCTGTGCTACGCGAGCACCCATAGGACCACAGATGTTGCTAAACTCAACATCAATACGTGGGTTAACATTGTTTATCGCACTCATATCCACCTTCCAGTAGAATAGGTACGATATGATTGAGCAGATGAGGAATATGCCGAGTATCACAAGCGAAAAGCCCGCAATAAGGCGTACATTCTCCTTGCGTGTTAGGCTCTCGGCACTAACCGCATCACTCTGCTTACTATTTTTACTCTTTGCCATATATCTTATCTATCAATATTCATAATTCTTTCAGCCTTAGCCTCCAAGCGATGACGATAGCCCTCATCCGCAAAGGTTATGAAGCGCATGACTGGCTGCGAATCGCACTCTGCGGCAATGTCGTAGCGCTCTAAGAGCCACTCTACCCTACGTGCCACGGCAGCACCCGAGTCGATAACCTCTATGCCCGAGCCAGCCACAACACGCTCTATCGTTGGGCGTAAGAATGGGTAGTGCGTACATCCCAACACCAACTTATCTACACCCATACTTACAAGTGGTCCAACAGCCTTACGCACAAGGCGTTCTGCCTCCGCCGTACACTCCATGTCGCCCTCTACGAGCTCCACGAAGCCCTCACCCACAACCTTCACTACTTCTACATCCTCAGCATAGCGTGCCGCCGTGTCGAGGAACATATCGCTCGAGAGGCTATGCGCCGTTGCCAGCACCGCAATCTTGCGACTCGCGGTGGTGAGGCATGCAGGCTTCACGGCGGGCTCCAAGCCCACGATGGGCATATCGGGCCAGCGCTTGCGCAAGGTCTCCACGGCTGCTGTAGTGGCAGTGTTACACCCCACAACAACCATCTTCACACCCTCCTCCACGAGGCGTTCTACAGCCTCTATGGCGAAGCCCTCTATCTCTGTGCGCGACCTACCTCCATATGGGCAGTTCTTACCATCGCCGAGATAGAGCAGCGACTCATGGGGAAGCAGTCGACGTAGCTCGCGCCATACCGAGAGGCCTCCAAAACCTGAGTCGTAGACTCCTATGGGTGCATTATTCATCTGTGTTACAATTTGTTAACTATATACTCTACAACTTGATCGTCGCTGAGCGTTGTGCAGTCCACCGAGATATGAGCCTGGGAGTAGTACTTCTCACGCTCGGCCATCTGCTGGTGCATAAACTCCAGGAGCTCCTCATCGCTCTTACCCCTAAACATGGGGCGCTTCTCTCTGCCATAAGCCGAGAGGCGCGAGAGAATCTGCTCGGGCGTGCGACGCAGATATATGGTTACTCCCGAGCGGAGCATCCACTCCATATTGTCCCTCCACGTGGGTAGTCCGCCACCTGTGGCGATGATATGATCCATACCCTCATTTGCCAAGGCCTCAACGGCTCTGCGCTCCTCGATGCGGAAGTACTCCTCGCCCTCGTAGTGGAAGATATCTGCAATGGGTGCACCCACACGTTGCTCCACGACATTGTCCGTATCGACAAAGCGCAAGCCCATGCGACGTGCCAGGCGCTTACCCAACGAGCTCTTACCCGAGCCAGCATATCCCACCAAGAATATTGTCATAGCATCTTAT
Organism: Alistipes sp.; assembly: GCA_017558115.1. GTDB lineage: Bacteria > Bacteroidota > Bacteroidia > Bacteroidales > Rikenellaceae > Alistipes. Next base: position 18,001 of record JAFYWG010000034.1, on the reverse strand, counting down.
ATTAGAATAAGTTAAGCTGCGAAGCACCCATGATATCACCCACCTCAGCGCGTTCGTTATAGTCGACATTTGGGTCGGCACTAATCTCCTGGCCTACGATATCCTCCATGTCGATAGCATCGCCCATGTCGTCATCCATGAGTGAATCATCCTCCAACTCCTCATCCATCTCGGGCTCCTCGGGCTCTATGAAGCGGAGCGAGGCAATCTCATACGTTGATAGGCGCTTACCCTTAGCTCTGTGGCTCTTGATGGTGATAAACTCGTCGACATCGACCATCTCCGCGGGACGCTGCTCATGCTGACCACCGAAGGTAATCTCGAGCTGAGCACCCTTGCGGTAGGTAATACCCTCAAAGCGCATGGGTGCACCCTCCTCCAAGAAGAACTGTATCTTGTCGCCCTCCTCAAGCTGGAAGCGCTTCATGTAGTAGTAGTTCTGCTCACCATCGTAGTAGCATAGGGCATATACCCTACCTGCTATGTAGCGCTCCACACGTATCGTGTCGTCGGGGAAGTGCTGCTGCACATCGAAGCCCGTGATGTAGTACTGGTTCTTTGCCGTCCACACCACAATCTTATCCTCGCCCTTGAACTCGCCGAGGAGCATACCACGGCCGTCGGTATTTAGGCGGCGCACATCCTCGTCGTACCAGATGTTCTGGCCACCGAGCGTCGAAGCGCAGCGCTCCTTAAGCACAATCTTGTTGATTTGATGGCGTGTGACGAGGTTACCCACACTCTGACGACCCTTGATTGCGAGGGTCGAGAGGTCGAGGTCGATAATGCACTTCTTAAGACGTGCACGAGGACGCAGATATATCTTCAAAATCTCAGCCTCACCATTGGGATTGACAGAGAGATACAACAACTCGCTCTTTGCCGTACCCTTTGTGAGGTCGTACTCCTTGTCGCGCGTAACCGACTTAATGGCGCATCGTTTCATCATGATAGCACCACCACGACCATCGCGGTAGAGCATATTGTAGATTGTGCGCTCGTCGTTACGCTTATATATACCTATATAATATATACCCTTGTCGAAGAATGCCTTCTCCGAGATCTTGGTAATCTTATAACGGCCATCCTTAAGGATTATTATCACATCGTCGAGGTTCGAGCAGTCGCATACAAACTCCGAGTCCTTCATGCTCTTACCGAAGCCAAAGAAGCCCTCTGCCCTATCTACGTAGAGTTTAGCATTCGACGACGCCACCTTCCAAGCCTCGATGGTGTCGAACTCGCGAATCTCCGTGCGGCGCTCCTTGCCCTCCGAATACTTGCTCTTGATGCGCTCAAAGTAGGCGATAGCATAGTCGGTGAGGTGGTCGAGGTCGTACTGCGTCTGCTTTATATCCTTCTCAATCTGCTTAATCTCGTTGTCAGCCTTCTCGCTATCGTAGCGCGAGATACGAATGAACTTCAACTCCGTAAGGCGCTGCACATCCTCCATCGTAACCTCGCGTCGGAGCTTCGACTTGAAGGGCTCCAAACCCTTATCCACTGCCTCGTATGCTGCCTCGCGTGTGCGGCAACCCTCGATAAGCTGATAGAGCTTATTCTCGATGAAGATGCGCTCCAACGATGCGGCATGCCACGCCTCGTTCAGCTCGTCGAGCTTTATCTGCAACTCCTGACCAAGCAAGGCCTTGGTGTGATCTGTCGAGTAGCGCAAGATGTCGCTAACACCCATAAACACTGGCTTATTGTCGACAATGACGCAGGCATTGGGCGAGATAGATACCTCGCAGTCGGTGAAGGCGTAGAGTGCGTCGATGGTCTTGTCTGAAGACTCATCCGCCGCTACCTGAATGACAATCTCCACCTTCTCTGCGGTGTTATCATCGACCTTACGTATCTTTATCTTACCCTTGTCGTTGGCCTTGATGATAGACTCCTTGATCGACTCCGAGGTTGTGCCATAGGGAATCTCCGTAATGGCCAGCGTGCGCTTGTCAATCTTCGAGATGCGGGCACGCACCCTCACAGCACCGCCACGCAAGCCATCGTTGTAGTTGCTTGCGTCCATGATACCTCCCGTCTGGAAGTCGGGGACGAGCATAAACTCCTCGCCACGTAGGTAGGCAATAGAGGCGTTGATGAGCTCCACAAAGTTGTGAGGCAGAATCTTCGAGGCAAGACCTACGGCGATACCATCAGCACCCTGCGCCAAGAGCAATGGGAACTTGATAGGTAGTGTAACAGGCTCCTCCTTTCTGCCGTCGTACGCCAACATCCACTCCGTAGTCTTCTTGTTGTAGACCACATCCAAGGCGAACTTCGACAAGCGCGCCTCGATATATCGGCCCGCCGCAGCCTCGTCACCCGTGAGGATGTTACCCCAGTTACCCTGCATGTCGATAAGCAGACCCTTCTGGCCCAGCTGCACCAAGGCATCCTTGATTGAGGCATCGCCATGGGGGTGGTACTGCATAGCCTGACCCACGACGTTGGCAACCTTATTGTAACGACCATCCTCCACGCACTTCATGGCGTGCAAAATACGGCGCTGCACGGGCTTAAGACCATCGGCCAAGTGGGGCACAGCACGTTCCAAGATAACATACGAGGCGTAGTCCAAGAACCAATTCTTGTACATACCCGAGAGGCGGCGCACGCCATCCTCAGCCGAGGTCAACGCGCCATACTTACCCTTCGGAGTATCGACCACCTCATCTGTCTCCTCGTCAGCCTCTGGAGTCACAACGTCTGCATCCTCCAACTGAGCATCCTCAACTTCGATTATATCCTTAGCCATTAGTCAACAAGTTTCAAGTTTTCAACAATATCCTCCTCCACACGTAGGTTGCCCACGATGAAGTCCTTGCGGTCGGGTGTGTTCTTGCCCATGTAGAAGTCCAAGAGGTCTTGAATGGGGTCCTCCTTCGTTAGGCGCACCTTGTCCAGACGCATTCCTTCGCCGATGAACTCCTTAAACTCAGCAGCCGAGATCTCACCAAGACCCTTAAAGCGGGTAATCTCAGCCTGCGCGCCACACTTCTTAATCGCCTTCTGGCGCTCCTCGTCGCTATAGCAGTAGTGCGTCTCCTTCTTGTTTCGCACACGGAACAGAGGCGTCTGCAAGATGTAGAGGTGACCCAAGCGTATAACATCGGGGAAGAACTGCAAGAAGAAGGTTGTCAATAGCAGTCGGATGTGCATGCCGTCGACATCGGCATCCGTGGCGATGATCACCTTGCGGTAGCGCAAGTTATCCATATCCTCCTCGATGTTGAGTGCCGCCTGCAAGAGGTTAAACTCCTCGTTCTCGTAGACGATGCGCTTCTTTAGTCCGTAGCAGTTGAGTGGCTTACCACGCAACGAGAACACGGCCTGCGTGCGGGGATCGCGACTTGCAGTGATTGAGCCCGACGCAGAGTTACCCTCCGTGATAAATATCATGGTCTCCTCCGCCAACTCATGCTTGTCCGTATAGTGTATCTTGCAGTCGCGCAACTTCTTATTGTTTAGCGACACCTTCTTTGCTGCCTCACGTGCCTTCTTCTGCACGCCCGAAATCGCCTTACGCTCCTTCTCGTTCTCCACGATCTTCTTTTGGAGTATCTGTGCCGCCTCGGGATGCTTGTGCAGATAGTTGTCGAGGTGCGTAGCGAGGAAGTCGCCTACGAACTGACGCATAGTAACACCCGCCTCCTTATCCTTTGAGCCGAGCTTCGTCTTTGTCTGCGACTCGAAGATAGGGTCATTTATACGTACCGACACCGCCGCGATGATTGACGTACGTATGTCCGAGGGGTCGTAGTCCTTATGATAAAACTCCTTGATGGTCTTTGCCACAGCCTCGCGTAGTGCCGCCTGGTGCGTACCTCCCTGAGGGGTGTACTGACCATTTACGAATGAGTAGTAAGACTCACCATAGCCATTGCCGTGGGTTATAACCACCTCGATATCCTCATCCGAGATGTGGATAGGGGCATATAGGGGCTCGCTCGAGAGGTTGTCGTTGACCAAGTCCAAGAGACCATTCTTCGAGATATATGGCTTGCCATTGAGCACCACCGTAAGACCGAGGTTGAGGTAGGTGTAGTTCTTTACCATCTGCTCTACATACTCGAGGTTGTAGGCATAGTCACCAAATACCTCTCGGTCTACAACGAACTCCACGTATGTACCATTAGCCTCCGCTACGCCACTCTCTGTGCGATCAGAAAGCTCCAAGCCCTGCGAGAACGACACGCTGCGTGCCTCGCCATCGCGCACCGAGCGCGCGAGGAAGTGACTCGAGAGCATGTTTACGGCCTTGACGCCGACACCATTCAAACCTACAGTCTTCTTGAAGGCGTCGCCACCATACTTACCACCCGTATTCATCTTGCTCACCGCATCGGCGAGTGCCTCGAGTGGAATACCACGACCATAGTCGCGTACCGAGACCTTATCACCCTCAATGGTAATCTCGATGCGCTTACCCGCACCCATGATAAACTCGTCGATGGAGTTATCTACGACCTCCTTGATGAGCACATAGATACCATCGTCGCTCTGCGTGCCATCACCGAGCTTGCCGATGTACATACCTGGGCGCAAGCGTATATGTTCGCGTGGCGTTAGCGTGACGATAGCATCTTTGCCATACGCTGCTGTTGTTGCCTGATTCTGTTCTGCCATATAGCTGTGTTTCTCTTATTTTTGCTTTTTGTTAGCGCGTATCTCTGCCAATGTGTTCACCATGTTGGTGTGAACATCCTCCATCACCTCCTTAATTGAGCGCTCCTCAATCTCCTCAGCAGAGATTGGCTTAAGCACCTTAAGTGTGATGCGGTTGCGCCAATTCATCCATGGACCCTTGCGCAACATAGTGGTTGTACCGTCGATGACGATGGGCAACACGGGAACACCCGCCTCCTTAGCCAAGATGAAGGCACCCGCCTTGAAGTTACCCATCTCGCCATTCTTAGAGCGTGTACCCTCGGGGAAGATTGCCACCGAAGCGCCCTTCTTAAGCCACTTCAAGCCCTGAGTGTGCACAAAGCGCATCGCCTCCTTGGGGTTAGAGCGGTTGATGACAATATCGCCGTGCATAAACAGCAAGCGACCCACGAGCGGAATCTTGTATGCCTCGCGCTTCGACACCCACTTAAAGATAAGAGGCAAGACATATGGACACATGATATCCATCATAGAGTTGTGGTTCAACACCATGACGTAGGGTTGCTTGGGGTCGATATTCTCCTTGCCGATGATGTCGCGACCCATGTGTGGTGGTAGACCGAATGTCACATCGGTAATCCACTTGCTGAGGGTGTGTACCACTACGCGGCGCTTATCGAAGGGATAACAGAGAATGAAAGCCACCCAAGAGAGTGTGTAGAGCACGATTGCAACAACAAAAGTTGTGATGTAGTAGAGTATACTTAACATAATAAACGTTGTTTTTATAGGCTATTTCTTCAATTTGGCAAAGATAGACATTTTTCATGGATATACAAAGTATATAGATTGAAAGTTATTAACAATTTTGGAGGAGCACACCACTCCTCTATCGCTTCAAAACACCTCGCTGGGAATCGAAAATTTCCTATTCCAATAATTTTCGTTACCTTTGCGGCGAAACTAATATCGAAACACTATGACAGAGACACCAAATTGCCCCGTATGTGGTGGCGAGAACACCTATTTCGACGGCTCACTCAACGTATGTCCCGACTGTGGCCACGAGTTCCACGCAGGTGAGGAGACAGCACCCGCCGACAATGTAGCACGCGACAGCAATGGCGCAGAGCTTATGGATGGCGACGCCGTAACAGTAATCAAAGACCTCAAGGTTAAGGGTTCATCTATGGTCATCAAGCGCGGCACAAAGGTTAAGAGCATCCGCCTCACGGACAACCCCGAGGAGGTAGACTGCAAAATCGACGGCAGCAGCATCGTACTTAAGACTTGCTTCCTAAAGAAGTAATAACGAGCTATATAGCAACAGAAAAGCGCCCCGAAGGGCGCTTTTCTGTTTTGATTTCGGAGTCTTAAATCTACTCCATAAGCTTCAAGATAGATACATCGGCCTTGTCGGGAGCATTCTCCATACAGAGCGTGAAGTAGTTGCATGAGGTGCAATATTTGTAGCACACGTTACCATCCACTTCGCGGTCATACAAGTTGTAGAGCGTAGCCGAGCCATTACCATCTGGGACAATATCCCAGTATGCGCGCAATGCACCATCGCCCGAGGGGAGCTTGTCCTGGGTAACATACCAAGCCTTACCCTCATTGCCACTCTCGCCAGAGAATGCACCTGTGCCACCCTGTGAAATAAGGTATACACCCATAGTGCCCTGCTTCTCCATATTTGCCGAGTAGAACATATAACCCTGGTCGTGGTTGGTGATGCTCCATGTGTAGTTCATAGCATCATCGCTATGGAGCACGCCAAACTCATCCGATGGGAGCTCTACGCCCGTAACCCAGTAGTAGTTAGAGCTGTTTGTAGGCACGTTGTTTGTCACGTAGTACTTACCGCCGAGTTTCGTAGCGATAAGGTATGTACCCTCGTCAGTAATCTCGCTAGTAGAGGTTACGGGGGTGAAGTAGCGGTTAACGGGCACGGGAGCACCCTCCGAAGTATTGAGGTCGAGAGCCACACGGAAGAGTCTGCGCTCGGGGTGCGAGAGGTCCATTGCGCCATCGCTCCAAGTGTATGTGTCTACGTCGGTCTCAACAACAACCTTAACACCAGTAAATGCCTGAGAGGGGACCACCATATAGATGTTGTGCTCGTTAGCAAGAAGCACATCCTCACCAGCCTCAGCGGCACTCTTATACTCCACCTTGATGCTATTTGCCACACCCGCGAATGCCACCTCACCAGAGGTCACATCCACAGTGTAGTCACCCACCAAAGACTCTGTTGTAGTGAGCGTTACGCTACGTAGGCTCTCCACATCATGGCCACTACCACTAACGGTGAAGCGCACCACAGATGCCAAGACGTTATACACCACGTCGATGCGTTTTTCAGATGTGAGGGCTGCCGCAGCAAACATAGGAAGCATCTCGCCATCGAAGTGCTCACCAGCCACCTGAGTTACCTCGGCTACGAGCGAAGCCTTAGCCTCGGCAAGGCTCTTACCAACGTTATCACCCACAGGGTATACTACATATATAGAAGTAGCACTCTTAGCCACGTCGCTCACGAAGTACCAACCATCGGCACCCTTGGTCATCTCGGCACTCTTGAAGGTGTCACCCTCAACATCTGTGATGTATGCCACTCTATCACCCTCCTGCCACTCGAGGCGCGATACGTCCGATGCCTCGTAGCCTATCGTTGTGCGTGTCTCTGCCGCATACACCTCCACGGCGCGAGTCTCCTCGCCCACGGCGAGGTTTGTATTATCCTTCTGGCACGACACCGAAACAAGCGAGATTGCCGCAGCCAAAATTGTCAATATCTTCTTATTCATACTCTTAGTTGTCATTTAGTTAGTGTTATGCTGCCCATGGATTGATATCCTCATCACCCCAGTTGCCACTGTTTACATCGTTGTGCTCCTTAGCATCGTAGAGGTATACCTGAACATGCTCATCGTAAGAGATGGTGTTGATTGGAGCCTCGGGGTGGATGTAGATGGTCATAAGCTGTGGGTTCTCCTCCGCAAAGATGAAGGCCACGTTCTTGTTGTTCGAGAGGTCGATAGACTTCATCGCTGTGCGGCGCACATCTATCTGGTAGAGCGCTGCGCAGTCGTAAGCACTAAAGTATGCAAGGGGGTTGTCGTGCACGTAGAGCTCGTAGACTGAGGGGCAGCCCGAGAGGTCGAGGCGCTCAAGGCGGTTGCCATTGAACTCGCAGAGCGACAACGCCTGGAGGCCACTTACAAGCAACTCCTCAAGCTCGTTGTTTGTCAACGCAAGCTCCTCGAGTGCGCTATTGTGACGAAGATCGAGGTGCGATAGTTTGTTGTTGTCGGCATACAACCAGCGAAGGTTGTCGCAACCCTCTGTTCGAAGTTCTGTAAGGTTGTTGAACGAGCAACCTACCACAACCAACTCTCTCATATCCGAGAAGTCGAGCAATGTGAGCTGATTCTCGCTAACGCTAACCGAGAAGAGCAAGTAGCAGTCTGTGAGATCTACCTCTGTGAGCTTGTTTGCGCTCAAATCGAGCGACTCAAGGAAGTAGCAACCCTTCAAATTCACCTCTGTTAGGGCGTTAGATGCCACCTCCAGAAGTTTGATGTTTGGACACTTCGACATATCGAGTGAGCCAATCTTATTGCCACCAATCTGCACCTCTACGATATTTGGGCAGTTGGTCAAATCGAGAGCCTCCAACTCGTTAAACTTAAGCCACAAATACTCAAGCTTGCTACATGGCGTAACATCCAACTCCTTAAGCTTCATGCCGTGTGCCTCGAGGTATGTGAGGTTGGGACAAGTCGAGAGGTCGAGTGATGCGATATCAGAGTAGTACGACACAATCTTAGTCAATGCCGAGTGGTCATTTGCGAGGTTCAAGCCCTCCACCTTACTCTCTGCGCACCACACCTCCTGAAGCTTAGTGTTGTTCGAGAGGTCGATAACACCTGCAAGGTCTGGGTTCTTACGCACGTAGAAGTGTGTGAGCTCTGGGTTGTTGGTCACGTCAATAGACGTAAGTGCGTTCCATGTCATGCGCAACACCTGCAACTTGGGACAGTCGCTAAGGTCGATCTCGCTGATGGCGTTGTCGGTAAGCTCGATGTAGGTAAGTGAGCTACAACCTGTAAGATCCACGCTCTTGGTATAGAAGATTGAGACGTAGTTCTCATCCTTGGCAACGTTATCGTTCGCCTCGAGAATTACAAGGTTCTCACAACCAGCGAGGTTTAGGCTTGTGTAGATGTTGTGGTCTACGTATGCCTCGCGGAGCTCTGTCATGCCCGAGAGGTCGAGCTCGCCCTCAATTTTGTTGTACGAGCAGTCGAGCATCGTAAGATTTTTGAAGGCCTTGATACCCTCCATTGAGCGGATGCCCTGCTCGTTGCAGTCGATACCTGTAACAGCCTCGGCCTCAGAGCGCTCGATGCGGCCATTATCGTTAGTATCGAAGTGCTTAATGAGGAACTTTTCAAGGTTCTCATCCTCGATATTTACGAACTCGCTGTTGGGATCCGACGACGATAGCTGTGTTACGGTAAACTCCAAGCGCTCATCACCCGCCACAATAGCAAAGCCACCCTCAAGGGTCTTGTCGCCATCGTAGTCCGATACGCTGATGCGTATCTCCTTATCTCCCGCCTCACCATACATTGGCGACACCTCAAACCAGTCGATGCTCTCGTCCATCTGCACCATCCAGTTCACGGGAGAGGTGAATGCTACAACCTGAAAGTCTTCCCAGCCCTCAAAGTTTAGTTCAGTGGTTTGGTCGCCATGAAGCTTAAGCCCCTGCTGAGGCTTCACTGCAGGCTCCTTGCTATCGCACGCCACAAATGCCATGGCTACGATAAGAAGTAAGTAGAGTCTTTTCATAGTGTTTGTTTTATAAAATTAATCGTTTGTCCTTAAATTATAGAGCAAAGGTAAGAAAAAACGCGAGAACTACAAAAAACAGCTAAAGAGATGTTACAAACACTGCTTTAAGGACGTTATATAGAAAAAAAAACACCCCGCACCTTAAAAAAGTTAGCAAAAATTTTGGAAGGGGGGGGGATTTATTAACTTTGTATCGTAAACCATAACAAACCATGATTATGAGGCGTTTGACAACACTTTCTCTCTCGGCACTTCTTGTGCTCCTAACTGCTATTTCGGCTTCGGCACAACGATATGACCTCACGGGTCGCATCATCGACACCGACAATAACCCCATACCCTACTCTACCGTTGTAGTACTCGCACAGGATAGTCAGGTGACGGGTGGCTCAACAAACGACGAGGGTCGCTTCACACTCTCTGTGCCCGTGGGCGACTACACACTTAGCGCACGCTTCCTCGGCTATAAGAGCACCGATCTTACAATTAGCATATCCGCAGCAACAGACCTCGGCGACATCACTCTTGAGCCCGAGTCTGAAGCTATAGAGGAGGTGGTTGTGACGGCACAGCTCATACGCCGTGAGGCCGACCGCTTCGTTGTGGATGTAGCTAACTCACCCCTTGCCATGGGTAAGGATGGCGAGGAGCTTTTGAAGAGCGCACCTGGCGTATGGATTCAGGACGACAAGATCTCGATTAACGGCTCATCTGGCTCGAAGATATACCTCAACGAGCGCGAGGTGAAGCTAGATGACGCACAGCTTATTGCATACCTCCGCTCGTTGAATGCCAACGACATACAGCGCATCGAGGTTGTGCCACAGTCGGGTGCCGACTACGACGCAGCATCTTCGGGTGGCATCATCAAGATTACAACCAAGAAGCGCCTCGACTCTGGTCTTCAAGGCTCGGCATCGCTCGTAGCACAGGGTACAAAGGGCATGTATAACGTGATGCCCTCGGTATCGCTCAACTACAACCGCGGCAAGCTCAACGCCTACGGCCGTGCATGGCTGGGTGCACAGGGCAACAACTACTTATCAACCGAGCATACCGACTACAACTCGGGAAGCATCATCGACGCAGCATCCAACATGGATGATAACTCGCAGTGGGGCGGCGCAAACGTGGGTGTTGTCTACGACATCAATGACAAGCACTCATTGGGCTTAGAGGTGCAATATAACTACTACGGTGGCAGCGACATAAACAACACGTGGACTGAGCACACCATGGCCGACATCACTACACGCACCGATGGTCGCTACACGAGTCGAGGCGACAATCACATGACAACTGCAACGCTGAACTACATCTATAAGCTCGACGATAAGGGATCGACACTGAAATTTATCGGCGACTACACATATTCGAATTCACCCGACCACAATAACTATTTCGACACACAGATAGACCCCGTAACACTTCTATTGCGCGACTCTACATACCGCAACAACTCACTGAGTCTATACCAGTTAGGAACGGCTACCGTAGCATTGGAAAAGGTGCTATCACCAAAGGTAACACTCAAGGCTGGTGTAAAATATACCTACAACAACAATAGCAACAGCGCCGACTATGAGTACCTTATGGGCGAGGCATGGCAACCCAATACAACGAAGAGCTACGACGTAGGCTACACCGAGAATATCGGCGCGGCATACATCATAGCATCGGCACGCCTCGGTCGCTTTAGCCTTGTGGGTGGCCTGCGTGGCGAGTACACCAACTTCCAGGATCAGACGGGCGACATCAAACAGGACTACTTCGACCTCTTCCCCAATGCCAACATCTCGTATGCCATCACAAAGGATGGTGCATACTCGCTCATTGCGCAGTATGCGCGCACCATATCTCGCCCCTCGTTCTGGGCACTATCGCCCAACGAAACAAAGATTTCGGAGTATATGATACAGCGCGGTAACCCCAACCTTAAGCCCGCCTACGACAACTCGGTATCGGTAACGGCAGTACTTAAATACAAGTATACCATAACCTTAGGAGTGCAGATTAAGCAGAACGCCATACAGCAGACTACGATAGTTGACCAGGAAAACCCCGAGCTGCTCATCTTGCAGACTATCAACTACCCCACGCTCAACAGCTACTTCGCATCGGCAAACCTACCCTTCCAGTTTACTAAGTGGTGGCAAGCGAACATCAACCTTATGGGCATGTATATGGGTCAGCGCATATATCCCGACGAGGCCGTACGCCACAATTTTATGGCATTTACAAATGCACAGATGACCTTCGCCCTACCCAAGGAGTTCTATATTGAGCTTAGCGGCAGATATATGCATGGTCTTGTGGCAGGTAACACCAAAATGGCAGATATGGGTAACATGAATATCAGCGTCAAGAAGCGCCTCTTGGATAATAAGCTCACCTTGAAGCTCGGTGTCGACAACCTCATACCACAGACGCAGGATATTACCATCGAAGAGCCTTCGTTCAAGCGCATGATGAACGTAGATCAGCCCTGGATGCGCCCCATGGTAAACTTCTCCGTGTCGTACAACTTCAACTCGGGTAAGCAGTTCCGCGCCAAAAGCGTAGAGAGCGGCTCAGCCGAGGACCGTGGCCGCCTTGGTAATACGGGAAACCAATAGTAATGAGTAATATTCATTGAACAACGAATAAAAGGTTCGTAAAAGTTCAAAGGGTTCTAAAGGGTAAATCACTCTTTGGAACCCTTTTGAACATTTTGGCCACTTAACTAATGCAAAAACACCCTCCAAACCCAAAATTACCCACTACAAATTACTCATTACTAATTTTTTTTGCTACCTTTGTATAATTATATAGTTACGACAATGAGAGTCTCACTATTTCAGCATATACTATCGGTGCTACCCGCAGAGGTTGCACACAACCTTCGCATGCGCCTGATGCGCGCTGCGGGCGCTATGCCCATGGGTCGCATGTGGATGAAGATGCTCTATGCCCCCAAGAACAAGGAGCCACACCCCCAGGTGCTCGGCCTAACATTCCGCAACCCCATAGGCGTAGCCGCAGGCTTCGACCCCGACGGCGACAACCTCCAAAACCTCGGAGCAATGGGCTTCGGTTTTGTGGAGATAGGCTCGGTTATGTCGCGCCGCCACCCTGGCACACCCCGCCCACGCCTAAAGCGTATATCGGGCAAGCAGTCGCTCCTCGACAGGTCGGGATACCCCAGCCTCGGATTGGAGCACGCCTTAGGTAAGGTGCGCAAGCGCCGTAAGCACACCAAGCACCTCGTAATCGGCTGCAACATATCGAAGATGACATCTACTCACCCCGAGGATATAGTCAAGGAGTACCTCCGCGTATTCCGCAACATGTATCAATATGTCGACTTCTTCGTAATAAACATTGCGTGTGCCACATCGGCAAAGCCCTACGAGCCTCGCACACCCGATGAGATACGCGCAATTATAGACCCACTATTTGAGTTCCGCCGCGGTCAGCTCGACTACCGCCCCGTACTACTCAAGGTATCACCCGACCTCACACGCGAGGAGCTCGATGCCATCATCGACATCCTTATCGAAACACCCCTCGATGGCATAGAGGCCGTGGCTGGCTCAAGCGCCATGGCTCGCGAGATGGGTTGCACAACGGGAGGTGCCGTATCAGGTGCTATGCTCACCGAGAAGGCCATAGAGACCGTGCGCTACATCGCCCAGAAGACCGAGCACAACTACCCCATCATCGGCTCGGGAGGCATGATGCAACCCGAGGATATAAAGCGCATGCTCGAAGCTGGAGCATCGCTCGTGGCACTCAACACGGGCCTACGCGAGAATGGCATGCGCCTACTAAAGGCAACAACGAAACTACTCAACACACCTGAGATACAAGAGATCGCAGAGATCACCGAAACACCTAATACAGAGACAACTACGGAGCAATGAAAGCAACGATAATAACTATAGGCGACGAGATACTTATCGGCCAGATAGTAGATACAAACAGCGCCTCTATCTCGCGCAAGCTCAACGCTGCGGGCATCACCATAGCCACGAAGCTCTCAATAGGAGACACGCGCGAGGCTATCACAGAGGCTGTGGAGCGTGCTATCGAGGAGTGTGACATAACCATCATCACTGGCGGCCTCGGCCCCACGAAGGATGACATCACCAAGCATACCCTCGCGAGCATCTTCAACTCCGAACTTGTATACAACGAGGCTGAGGGCGAGCACGTGCGCAGGCTACTTGAGCGACGTGGCATAGCCTTCACCGACCTAAATCGCGGTCAGGCGATGCTCCCCGCATGCTGCACCGTGCTACACAATGCCCACGGCACAGCACCAGGCATGTGGTTCGACACACCTCGTGGTGGCGTCGTTGTTTCACTCCCTGGCGTACCCTTCGAGATGGAGCACCTTATGGATGACGAGGTTGTACCACGCCTGAAGGCGCGCTTCGAGCTTAAGGCTATCGTACACCGCACACTCATCACACGCGGCATCCCCGAGTCTATCCTCGCGGAGCGCATATCTGCATGGGAGGATGCACTACCCAAGCACCTACACCTCGCCTACCTTCCCGCACCTAACGTGGTGCGCCTACGCCTCTCGGCATACGACGTCGAGGGTGAGGCTGCCGAGGCGGAGATTCGAGCGCAGTTCGACACCCTACACACCATCATCGGCGACAACATCGTGGGCTATGAAGGTAGCACCGTCGAGGCACAGATACACGACATACTCACAGCGCGTGGCGAGACCCTTGCCGTTGCCGAGAGCTGCACGGGAGGCACTATAGCCTCGAAGTTCACAGCCATGGCGGGCGCCTCGGCATACTTCATGGCGGGCGTGGTGAGCTACTCGAACGCCGCAAAGCACGACATCATATACGTTAGCAACGAGAGCCTCGAGGCCTACGGCGCCGTGAGCGAGCAGGTGGCACGCGAGATGGCCGAGGGAGTGCGCAAAGCTGCGCATGCCGACTATGCCATAGCCACTACGGGTATTGCAGGCCCAGGCGGTGGCAGCGAGGCAAAGCCCGTGGACACAGTATGGATGGCCGTAGCGACACCCACCAAGACCATCGCTGCGTTGCGCAACTGCGGCACCGACCGCGGACAGATCATCAGCCGCGCCTCGGCATATGCCATCGAGATGCTATACAACGAACTCAAGAACCTAACACACTAAGAAACAAAAAACTACAACTATGATACGTTCAATCTTAGACACAGACCTTTACAAGTTTACTACATCCTACGCCTACTTCAAGCTATACCCACAGGCGATAGGCACGTTCACCTTCAACGACCGCGCAAAGACGCAGTTTGACGATGATTTCCTCGAGGACCTCAAGGCGGAACTTAAGGCCTTGGAGCGCATAGCACTCTCGGAGGATGAGTTCCAGTATATGATTCACAACTGCAAGTATATCCCTCAGAACTACTTCGAGTGGCTCAAGGGCTTCCACTTCGACTTTTCTAAGATTAACGTGTGGCTCGACGAGGAGCGCCACCTTCAGATCAACGTTACGGACTACATGTATAAGGTAACGCTCTACGAGATACCCATCCTCGCCACCGTATCGGAGCTCTTCCACCTACGCAACAGCTACGACGCTGAGGCTATGATCGAGCGCCTCGAAAAGAAGGAGCAGATAGCGCGCGACAACAATATTATCTTCTCGGACTTCGGCACACGCCGCCGCTTCTCGTACGACGTTCAGCGCATGGTAGTTAAGCACCTTAAGAACAACCCATGTGGCTGCACTGGCACATCTAACTGTCACCTCGCCATGGAGTTAGACATGAAGATGATAGGCACATACCCCCACGAGTTACCCATGTTCATTGCTGCGGTGAATGGTGGACCACGTAATGCCAACTACCTCACCATGGAGGACTGGGTTAAGGTCTACGACGGCTACCTCGGCACAGCCCTCACGGATAGTTTCGGCTCGGAGGTATTCTTCAACAACTTCTCGAAGAAGCACGCCTGCCTCTTCGACGGTGTGCGCCACGACTCGGGCGACCCCATCCTCTTTATCGACATGGCTATCAACCGCTACAAGGAGCTCGGCATCGACCCCATGACCAAGTCTATAGTCTTTAGCGACTCGCTCAACTTCGAGAAGTGCGTGCAGATTAAGAAGGCGTGCGAGGGCCGCATCAAGTGTATGTTCGGCATCGGCACAAACCTCACGTGCGACACAGGTCACGCATCGTGCAACATCGTCATGAAGCTCTCATCATGCCAAATTAACTCACGCAAGCCCAAGGAGTTGTGTGTGAAGCTCTCTGACGTGGAGGGCAAGGAGATGGGCGATCCCCAGGAGGTTGCAGTATATCGCTACCTGTTGCGTAACCAGGGAAACAAACAAAACGAGCAATAAATATATGCTACGAGTATTGCTTTACCTACTCGTAGCAACGATGGCGGCAGCATGTGCGCGAGACAATATAAAGGTGGATAGCGTAGAGACCATTTAGGGCGCCTGGAACATATCGCATTGAGATAAGCCTTGGCGACAAGGCATATGTGCTTACTGTGATGCTGTAACGGCCACAATGAGTATAATATATGCGGGGGTAGCGGGCTAAAATGCTCACTACCCCCACTTTTATTGCCATAAAAAATCAAAAGGATGGGGCAAATGCTTGCAGAATAAAATATTTTGCGTATCTTTGTGCGCTTTTGTGCCACGGTGGCATGAAAGGTAAAAATAAAGTACAATGAAAGTTTGTGAAATCACTGGTAAGGTAGCGATGGTGGGTAACAACGTTTCTCACTCGCACATCCGCACCAAGCGTAAGTTCTCTCCAAACTTGAGAACAAAGCGTTTTTGGTCAGAGGAGGAGGGCCGTTGGATCACTTTGAAGGTTTCAGCAGCCGGCATCAAAACAATTAACAAGAAGGGTCTTGCAGTAGCACTCCGTGAGGCAAAGGCCGCAAAGAAGGTTTACTAAAAAAAGGTAACAGAAAATGGCAAAGAAAGGTAACAGAGTGCAGGTGATCCTTGAGTGCACCGAGCAGAAGGAGAGCGGCGTTGCAGGCATGTCACGCTACATCACCACTAAGAACAAGAAGAATACTCCCGACCGTTTGGAGCGTAAGAAGTACAATCCTTACTTGAAGCGAGTAACTTTACACCGTGAGATTAAGTAATTTTAACTAAGCAGTAAAGTATGGCAAAGAAAGTAGTTGCAACCCTCAAAACGGGTAACGCAAAGAAGTACACAAAGTGCATCAAGATGGTTAAGTCAGAGAAGACTGGTGCTTACGTTTTCCAGACACAGAACATCTTGGAGGATGAGGAGATTAAGGCATTCTTCGCACAGAAATAATTTTGGATTAGCTTCCCTCGGGAACTAATACTAAAGGCGGCTTTCGAGCCGCCTTTGGTGTTTTTAGAGGGGGGGGGCAACGTAGAAGGGTTAATATAATTAGTAGTGAGTAATTAGTAGTGGCGTTGTCGATGGCTGGGTTCTGTGGGGTCTGTAGGGTCTGTAGGGTGATTTGGATCGGTCGAGCGCTGAGCTTTAGCCCCCACTCACAGAATGTCATCCTGAGCGAAGCGAAGGATCTTCGTGATAGCACAGCAGTCGAACGTCAACACACACCGAGAGATTCTTCACTGCGTTCAGAATGACAACGCCAAGCGACAACACCAATTTGTTGTCAGAAGTCGTGAGATGTGGTGCATCACAAAAGAGACCTCCCAAGGATAGTACTTTGAGGTACAGCCTTGGGAGGTTTACTTTTAGGGATGTGCCGCAGATTGCGGCTTATCACAACAAATTAAAAGTATTTGATATCTTTATCCTCAATCGCTGAAATCAGATTATTTGCTGCTGACGATGCACCAATGCGGAAGAGGTCGGTTGTGAGCCACTCCTCACCGAGAATCTCCTCAACGATGGTGTAGTAGAGCGCTGCATCCTCGGGGGTCTTAACGCCACCTGCAGCCTTGAAGCCCACCTTGCGGCCAGTGAGGTTGTAGTAGTCCTTGATGGCGTGACACATCACAAATGCCGCCTCGGGCGTTGCTGCTACGTCTATCTTACCTGTAGAGGTCTTGATGAAGTCCGCACCCGCAAACATAGAGATGAGCGATGCACGACGGATAAGTTCGGGGGTCTTGAGCGCGCCCGACTCGATGATGACCTTGAGGACAACATCTGCTGCCTCTTCGCGGAGCAGCTCCACCTCGCTTGCAGCCTCTGCCTCATGGCCCGAGAGCATCATACCGGGGTTGAGGACGATATCGATCTCGTCTGCACCATTCTCGATGGCCATAGCCACCTCGAGGGCCTTTACCTCTACGAAGCTCTGCGATGCGGGGAAGGCACCTGCTACGCTTGTTATTCGCATGGGTGTGCCGTCAATCTCGAGGCCCACAGTCTCAACGAATGAGGGGTAGACGCAGATAGATGCCACGTTAGGGATATGGGGATACTTCTCGTAGAAGTCTACCGCCTTGCGCACAAAAGCCTGCACAGACTCCACGGAGTCGGTACATGAGAGTGTTGTGAGGTCAATTGCCGAATAGCAGAACTTGTATACATCGGT
>JAFYWG010000033.1 GCA_017558115.1 Alistipes sp. | reverse complement strand
TGCTACGCATGTGCCAGTCGCCTAATACTAAAATCGCGAAAAAGCGCCAATATCCTGAAATGTTTAACTTTATAATAAATAGAGCCTGCCTAACTTTTTTGATTGTTAGACAGACTCATTGTGTTGTTTACAAGGGCTGTTGTGTGTTGTATGTATTCCGGATAAAACTTATAAGAGCCTATCAGGACTCATAAATAGTCATAAAGCAAAAAAATATTTCGCAGATTGAAAAATTTTGCTTAACTTTGAAGATGCGTAATAGTGTATTAACTAAAACGAGATCACAAACCTAAAAACTATACTAATATGAGAAAACTACTTCTCGGTGACGAGGCTATTGCTCAGGCCGCTATCGACTCTGGTCTATCGGGTGTCTACGCTTATCCTGGAACGCCTTCAACCGAAATTACAGAATTCATTCAGCTCCGCGAGGAGAAGCGCGGTGATGCAGAGAATAAGATCTGCTGCCGCTGGGCTACTAACGAGAAGACCGCTATGGAGGGTGCTCTCGGTATGTCGTACATGGGCAAGCGCGCCCTCGTATGTATGAAGCACGTAGGTATGAACGTTGCTGCCGACCCATTTGTTAACTCAGCTATGACTGGCGTTAATGGTGGCTTGGTGGTTGTTGCTGCCGACGACCCATCTATGCACTCATCACAGAACGAGCAGGACTCTCGCTTCTATGGTAAGTTTGCGTTGATGCCCATCTTCGAGCCCTCATCACAGCAGGAGGCTTACGACATGACACGTGCTGCATTCGAGCTCTCGGAGGCTGTTAAGTTGCCCGTGTTGATGCGTGTAACTACACGTATGGCTCACTCACGTGCCGTTGTTAATGTAACAGAGGAGCCTCGCAAGCAGAACGAGATCAGCCGTCCTGAGGATGTTCGTCGCTGGATCTTGTTGCCCGCATTCGCTAAGAAGCGCTACGTAGAGCTTTTGGCTCAGCAGGATGACCTCCAGAAGGCCTCTGTAGAGTCTAAGTACAACTTCTACCGCAAGGGTACTAACCCTGAGCGTGGTGTTATCTGCACTGGTATCGCATACAACTACTACATGGAGAACGCTGCAAACTGCGATGAGCGTAGCGTACTCAAGATTTCACAGTATCCTCTCCCCATCGAGCTTATCGAGAAGATGGTTGCCGATGGTGCAAAGGAGATCCTCGTAATGGAGGAGGGTCAGCCCGTTGTTGAGGAGATGATTCGCGCTATTGTGCCCTCTACAGTTGAGGTTAAGGGTCGCTTGACAGGCGATCTTCCACGCGTAGGCGAGCTCAACCCCGACAGCGTACGCAAGTCGTTGGGCATGGAGGCTTTGGAGAACCTCGAGGCAGACGATATCGTTGTAGCACGTCCACCCGCATTGTGCCAGGGTTGCGGTCACCGCGATATGTACAAGGCGTTGAACGAGGTAGCTGCAGAGTATGAGAATCCTCGCATCTTTGGTGATATCGGCTGCTACACTCTCGGCGCATTGCCCCCATTCCAGGCATTGCACGCTTGCGTAGAGATGGGTGCTTCAATCACCATGGCTAAGGGTGCTTCGGACGCTGGTCAGTTCCCCGCATTTGCTGTTATCGGTGACTCTACATTCACTCACTCAGGTATGACAGGCTTGTTGGACTGCGTAAACTCTAACGCAAATGTTGTTGTTGTTATCTCTGATAACCTCACAACAGGTATGACAGGTGGTCAGGACTCAGCAGGTACAGGCAAGATTGAGGATATCTGCCGTGGCGTAGGCGTTAAGCCCGAGCACGTACGCGTTGTTGTGCCTCTGCCAAAGAACATGGAGGAGATAAAGTCTATCTTGCGCGAGGAGATCGAGTACAAGGGTGTATCGGTTATCATCCCACGTCGCGAGTGTATCCAGACAGCTAAGCGTCACGCTAAGGCTCGCGCTGCAGCTGCAAAGAAGGAGTAAGTCCGCTAATGCTAACATATAACTAAGAAACAATTATGAAGAAAGATATCATTTTGGCAGGCGTCGGCGGACAGGGTATTCTGTCGATTGCTACGGTCATTGGCGAGGCAGCCTTGGCCGAGGGTTGGAACATCAAGCAGGCTGAGGTTCACGGTATGAGCCAGCGTGGTGGTGACGTGCAGAGTAACTTGCGTCTCTCGACTGAGCCCATCGCATCGGACCTTATCGCTAAGGGTGGTGCCGACATCATCATCTCACTCGAGCCTATGGAGGCGTTGCGCTACTTGCAGTACTTGAAGAAGGATGGCTGGGTAGTGACATCGAACGTTCCATTTATCAATATTCCTAACTACCCCGCAGAGGAGGAGATTAACGCTCACCTCGCGGCATTGCCACACTGCGTGTCACTCAACGTTGAGGAGTTGGCAAAGGAGGCTGGTGCCCCCCTTCAGGCGGCAAATATGGTACTCTTGGGTGCTGCTATCCCCATGCTCGACATAGAGTATGAGAAGATCGAGGCAGGTATACGTCGTATCTTCGCTCGTAAGGGTGAGGAGGTTATCGAGAAGAACCTTGCTGCAGTACGTGCCGGTTATGAAAACTCAATCAAGAAGTAGTAGCATGGAGAGACCATTAGATAAGCAGACCGTAGACAATATCTGTATTGCCAATGGACTCCGCAACGCCAAGGAGCTTGGCGCAGCATCTATCCGCCAGTTTGTGAGTGTCGTTAAGGACATCGAGGCTAAGATGGGTGTGGAGTATATCCGCATGGAGATTGGTGAGCCAGGCCTTCCCGCCGAGCAGATTGGTATCGAGGCAGAGCACGAGGCGTTGCTCGCAGGCGTAGGCTCGAAGTATCCCCTCATCACAGGTATCGAGCCCTTGACAAAGGAGGCTTCGCGCTTCATCAAGGCATTCATCAACCTCGACATCCCTCCCGTGTGCATTGTGCCTACGGTGGGCTCTATGCAGGGTGCTTTTGCAACCTTCATGGCACTCCACCAGATGCGTGAGGACCGCGATACTATCCTCTTTATCGACCCCGGCTTCCCCGTGCAGAAGGCACAGTGTAAGGTTCAGGGTATCCGCATCGAGTCGTTCGACGTCATCGACTTCCGTGGTAAGGCGTTGGAGGCTAAGTTGGAGGAGGTGCTCTCATCTGGTCGCATCAGCGGTATCGTATACTCTAACCCCAACAACCCAACATGGATGTGCCTCAACGAGGAGGAGTTGGAGATTATCGGTCGCATGGCTACGAAGTATGACGTTATCGTTGTAGAGGACTTGGCATACCTCAATATGGACTTCCGCGAGGATCGTTCGAAGCCCTTCGAGGCGCCATACCAGCCCTCTGTAGCACGCTATACAGACAACTGCTTGCACCTCTTGTCAGGCTCGAAGATGTTCTCGTACGCTGGTCAGCGTATCGCCGTTGTGGCTATGAACCCCGCACTCGCGGAGCGCTGCTACGACAACTTCGCTAAGAAGTATGGCAACGATGGTCAGTTCCGTCGTAACTTCATCTTCAACATCCTCTACGTATTGTCATCGGGTGTTCCCCACTCTGCACAGTACGCCCTCGCTGCTATGTTCCGTGCGGCGTCGGATGGTCGCCTCAACTATGTTGAGCACACACGCGAGTATGCACGTCGTGCGCAGAAGGTAAAGGAGATCATGGTAAAGAATGGCTTCCATATCGTCTACGATAAGGACTGCGATCAGGATGTCAGCGATGGCTTCTTCTTTACATTCGGCTACAAGGATATGACAGGCGAGCAGCTTATCAACAAGCTTATCTACTACGGTATCTCGGCTATCACCCTCGCACCTACAGGTAGCTCGCGTCAGGGCTTGCGTGGTTGCGTGTCGATGATTTCGGATTACCAGTACGATGAGCTCGACAAGCGTCTCCGTCTATTTAGCCAGGACTATTAAGAAATCGTATAGCAAGGCTATACAATTTCATCGGATAAATTAATGTAGGGCTGCCCGAAGTCAAAGGACAGCCCTTTTTAAAGAATAGTGTGTATGAATTTAGTAAGTGCGGCTGAGGCCGTCAAGCTTATCAAGTCGGGTGACTCGGTATATATCCAGGGCTCGACATCTATCCCCGAGGTATTGGTGCAGGCGATGACCGACCGCGCGCCAGAGCTTCGTGGTGTAAAGGTATATACAGCATTCGCTATCGGTCGCTTCGATGCTCCTTATGCTAAGGCGGAGCTACGCGACTCATTCGAGCCACTTAGCTTCTTCGTTGCTAACAACTTGCGTAATGCCATTAACTCGGGCGTGGCACAGACCATCCCCGCATTCTTGGGTGAGATTCCCTTCCTTTTCCGCTCAGGCCAGGTGCCTCTCGATGTGACACTTCTCAACGTGTCGGAGCCCGATGAGGAGGGTTACTGCTCATATGGTGTATCTGCCGACCTCGCATTCTCGGCTGCAGAGTGCTCAAAGGTTATCATCGCGCAGGTGAATAAGTATATGCCTCGCACATTTGGAGACCCCGTTATCCACGTGTCGAAGATTGACGCTATGGTGCGCGGTGACGAGCCACTTGTTGAGGTGCCTACTGTTGTGCCCAACGCTGTGGAGCGCGCTATCGGTAACTACATCGCTGGCGAGATTCCTGATGGTGCAACACTTCAAATCGGTGTAGGTGGTATTCCTAACGCTGTGCTTGATACTCTGCAGGGTCACAAGCACCTGGGCCTCCACACCGAGGCTATGACCGACGGCGTGGTGCCCCTCATCCAGAAGGGTATCATCGACAACTCTTTGAAGAAGATCTATCCCGGTAAGTCTGTAGCATGCCTCTGCCTCGGTAGTCAGCGCCTCTACGACTATCTCGATGGCAACCGCGACGTTGTCATCCGCGACGTGGCTTGGACAAACGACCCACAGAATATTCGTCAGAACCCTAAGGTTATGGCTGTGAACTCAGCTATCGAGATCGACCTCACAGGTCAGATTTGCGCCGACTCTATCGGTGAGCGCATCTTCTCGGGTGTAGGTGGCCAGCACGACTTCATGTATGGCGGTGCACTCTCTGAGGGTGGTAAGTGCTTCATTGCCCTTCCATCTATCACCTCAAAGGGTCAGTCTAAGATTGTACCTACACTCACTAAGGGTGCAGGTGTTGTGACCACACGTTTCCAGGCGCAGTATATCGCTACCGAGCACGGTATCGTATATCTCCGTAACAAGTCGCTCGCTGAGCGTGCTAAGCTCCTTATCTCTATTGCTGACCCCTCAGTCCGCGAGGATCTCGAGCGTGCAGCAGTGGAGCGTTTCGGTATCGGCTTCCTAAGATTAAAGTAATAAGGCAGACATCTACTGCCGCTAACAAAAAGTGCCGTCAATGGGGCGTACGCCAAAGTACTACCCATCGACGGCATTTTTGTCGAGCGTTGTATCTGCAGCCTTCTGACTATAAACGCCCCTTACGCTAATGAATGTCATCTCACGACTTCTGACAAGAAATTAGGGTATCGGTGCTAATCAGCGTTTGTTCGCGATAGAGATTAAGGAGTTTAGAGAGATTAAGGAGTTTAGAGAGATTAAGGAGTTTAGGGTGGTTGATTTAGATACCTTAAAGTCTCTAAACTCCCTAAGTTCCTTAAATTCTCTAAAACCGATACAAAAAAAGTCCACTCCTTTTCGGGGTGGACTTTTTTCTTTGTATGTTTGTATGGTGAAGTCGTTATGCGAACAACTCTACGTCTGATGCCTCCGAAGCATTGATATATGCTGCTGCCTCGGTGATCTTTTTCGCTGCGTACTTAACGAAAATCTTTGCCGGGTTCAAGTACTCTGCCTCGCACTCCGCTGCCTGGCGCAACATGATGTGTGAGATGATGATGTAGCCCGCGATCTCAACAAGGCGGCGTGAGTGGAACTCCTTATAGCCGTTTGTCTCCTTGTCGATGGTCTCTACGCGCTCAACAACCTGCTCGTATACCTTACGCAACTCCACCAACTGCTCGCCCATAGCCTTTGTAGCCTCGGTACGTGCATTCTCCTCGTAGCGCATGATCTGCTCGAGGTAGGTGCCCTTAGTAACGTGGTTGATGGCTGCAACAACCTGCAACTGAGTAGTACCCTCGTAGATATTCATGATGCGTGCGTCGCGATACAAGCGCTCGCAAGCGTAGTCCTTCATGTAGCCCGAGCCACCGTGAATCTGGATAGAGTCGTAGGCAACCTCGTTAGCATACTCCGAAGCAAACATCTTAGCAAGAGGGGTAAAGCCGTCAGCCAAGCGGTTGTAGAACTTCATCTCCTGGCGCTCTTCAGCCTCCAACGAGCGATCGTGAGAGATGTGAGTGAGCTGCTTGTAGATATCCACGAAGCGTGCTGTCTCGTAGAGCATAGCGCGTGATGCGATGGTCTTAGCCTCCATATTCTTGAGCATCTCGCGTACGGCTGCGAACTCGTAGATAGCCTTGCCGAACTGCTCACGCTCCTTAGCATACTTCAATGCCTCGCGGTAAGCTGCCTCGCACAAACCTGTAGACTGTGCTGCGATACCAAGACGTGCTGCGTTCATGAGCGACATTACGTACTTAATGAGTCCCATCTTGCGGTCGCCCACCAACACTGCGGGGGCGTTGTTGAATACCAACTCACAAGTAGGTGAACCCTTGATACCGAGCTTATTCTCGATTCGGCGCACCTTAACGCCACCGTCGCGCTTGTCGTAGATGAGCATTGAGAGTCCTCGTGCATCCTTCGTGCCCTCCTCGGTACGTGCCAACACGAGTGAAATGTCGCCATCACCGTTGGTGATGAAGCGCTTACAGCCGTTGAGGCGCCATACGCCAGCTGCCTCATCCCATGTAGCCTTAAGCATTACAGCGCCGAGGTCCGAACCTGCATCGGGCTCGGTGAGGTCCATTGCGCAGGTCTCACCAGCAGATACGCGGGGCAAGAAGCGCTGCTTGATCTCCTCGGTAGCAAACTCGTTGATGGTCTCTGCGCAGTCCTGCAAGCCCCAGATGTTCTCGAAGCCGGCATCGGCACGTGCCACCATCTCGTTAGCCATGGCGAAGCATGTAACGGGCATATTCAAACCATCATACTTGCGGGGAAGGGTCATACCACCCAAGCCTGCAGCGTTGAGGGCCTCAATGTTGCGTACAGTACCTGAAGCATACTCCACGTGGTCGTTAACAACGCGGGGACCCTCATGGTCTACGCTCTCTGCGTTGGCTGCGATAACCTCGCCACATACGTCGCCCACGATCTCCAATACGCGGCGGTATGAGTCGAGTGCATCCTCCGTATCCTGAGGCGCGTAGTCGTACTCCTTAGCATCGGCAAAGTTGCGCTCCTTGAGCTCAATGATCCTCTTCATCAAGGGATGAGAGAGGTGATACTGCAAATCCTTATTATCTATATAAAAGTTAGCCATGCTTCTCCTATTTTGAGTTCTGTTTGTAATACTTAATCATCTTGGGGATTACCTCCTCCACGCTACCAGTGATTGCGTAGTCGGCAATCTTGTTGATGGGGGCCTCGGGGTCGGTGTTGATTGACACAATCATAGCCGAGCCATCCATACCCGCTGTGTGCTGAATCTGACCAGAGATACCGCAAGCGATGTAGAGCTTGGGACGTACTGTGACACCTGTCTGGCCAATCTGACGCTCATGCTCCGTGAAGCCTGCATCTACTGCAGCACGTGAAGCACCTACCTCGCCGCCAAGTACGTTAGCGAGCTCGTGTACGAGCTGGAAACCCTCCTTAGAGCCTACACCGTAGCCACCAGCAACGATGACTGACGCGCCCTTAATGTTTATCTTGCGCTCCTCGATGTGGCGCTCTACGATGCGCACTGCGAGGTCTGTATCCTTAACCATAGGCTGCCACTCAATCTCGCGAACCTCACCAGCGGCGGGGGTTGCAAGCGCCTCCTTGCGCATAACGCCCTCACGAACTGTCGCCATCTGTGGGCGGCACTCGGGGTTAACGATAGTAGCGATGATGTTACCGCCAAATGCGGGACGAATCTGGTAGAGGAGTGAGTCGTACTCCTTGCCGCTCTTAGCATCCTTGTGCTCGCCAATAACAAGCTCTGTGCAGTCGGCTGTAAGACCGCTGTGGAGAGCCGACGATACGCGTGGTGCGAAGTCGCGACCTACGGGTGTTGCACCGAAGAGTGCAATCTGTGGCTTCTCTTGCTGGATGAGACCCACCATAACTGCTGTGTGGGGCAATGTGCGGAAGGGAGAGAAAATCTCGTTGTCGGCAACCCATACGGTGTCTGCACCATACTTTGCCAACTCGGGTGCGAGGTCCTTGACGTTGTGACCGATAACCACAGCCTCGAGCTTTACGCCGAGCGTATTAGCCAACTCACGACCCTTTGTGAGGAGCTCCAACGATACGTCGGCAATCTCGCGCTCCTCGATCTCGATATATACAAATACGTTATTCATACTCTTAATTCTTAGGCTGTTAACCGAGCGTGTGGCTCGCAATAAGCTCCTGCATGAGAGCCTCGATATCCTTATCCTCTGCGGTGAGGGCCTTAGCCTCCTTAGCCTGGAAGACTACGTTCTCAATCTTCTTAACCTTGGTAGGTGAACCGCTGAGACCGAGCTGTGTGGGATCGGGGTTTACGTCTGCTGCGCTATACTCCACGATGTGCAAGTAGGGGCGCTCCTCGATGAAGGCGTTCCACTGTGCATCAACGTTTGCCATCTCCGAAGTAGCCAGTGCGCGCTTGTACTTCATCACGCGCTTAGCATTGCGGGGGCGGCACTCCTTAGCCGATGAGTTTACTGTAATAAGCGCGGGGAGTGGGCATACTACAACCTCTGAGCCACGCTCCAAGCGGCGCTTGATGGTGATCTCGGTGTCGTTGATGTCGATAAGCTCCTCGGCGTATGTGATCTGTGGGAGGTCGAGCTTCTGAGCTACCTGGGGGCCTACCTGTGCGGTGTCACCGTCGATAGCCTGGCGACCTGCTACTACGATGTCGGGCTGGATCTTACGAAGTGCCAACGACAAGGCGTATGATGTAGCCAACGTATCAGAGCCTGCAAACTCCTTACCTGAGAGCAAGTAGCCGCCGTCAGCACCGCGGAACATTGCCTCGCGGATAACGTCGCTTGCGCGCTGTGGACCCATGGTCAATACATAAACCTCCGAGCCTGCGATGCGCTCCTTCATCTGAAGCGCCATTTCGAGGGCGTTGAGGTCCTCGGGGTTGAAGATTGCAGCGAGAGCAGCACGGTTTACCGTACCCTCCGGAGTCATGGCATCCTTGCCCACATTGCGTGTGTCGGGCACCTGCTTTGCCATAACTACAATTTTCTTAACTCTTTCCATAACTATATTAATATATGTATATTTTTCTCACTCTTCGCTCCTATCCCACTCTGTGGAGTTGAGCCGGGCAAAGATACTTATTTTTGCCTAATTGGTACTATTTTTACCCTACTAATTTGCACCCTGATACTTAAATTGCTCTGTTTTAAGTATATGTGCGTAGTGTAAATTTGTCTGTTTTACTCTTTGCTATCCGCGTATGTCGATGTCGAGACGGCGGTAGCTATTTATTAGGTTGTATGCCACAACCTCGGGTCTAAAGCGCGAAACATGTCGCTTGCCGAGGTTTATAAGCACGTCGCGTAGTTCGCACTCCTTCGAAAGCGTGCGTATGGCATCTACAAGTTCGTCGCGGTTGTTGGGGTTTATGTACATGGCAGCGCCATCTGCCACCTCCTCCATGCTCGAAGAGCGTGTGGTGATAACGGGTGTGCCCACGGCCATCGCCTCGGCAATGTTTGTAGCGAAGCCCTCGTAGCGCGAGAGGTTTATATGTATGCTTGCCATGCGGTATACTGCTGGCATATCCTCATCGTCTACGTGTTCGATGATGTGTAGGCGGTCTGCCACGCCGAGGTCGCGCGCTGCGCGCTGAAGCCTCGAGGTGTGCCATGTGTTGCGGCCCACGATGACGTAGTGCATATCGCCGTCGAGTAGAGGTAGTATGTTGACTACTTTAATCATAGAGCGGCGCTCGAGCTGCATGCCCACGCTGAGTAGGAAGCGCTCCGGAAGGTCGAGGCGTGTGCGTACATCCTCGATGTAACTCTCGCTAAGCTCCTCCGTAAAGCGTTTTGCCACGCCGGGATATACTACGTCTACCTTCTCGGGATATATACGGAAGTGCTTGGTAATGTCGCGCTTAACGCACTCGCTAACTGCTACGATGCGGTCTACACGATGTAGCATGCGACCCATGTAGATGCGGTGTGCAAGGTGTTCGGGGGAGTTGGTGAAGGTGTTGTCGTAGAGGAACTCCATGTTGTGGATCGTAACCACGCTGCGTATGTTGTGCTTCTCGAGGCGCATGGGTATGTGCTCTGCGAGGCCGTGGTATAGCTCTACGTTGCCGTTATGTAGGTCGTTGGCAATGCGCCATATACGCCAAGGTAGGCGTAGCTTACGCCATATAGCACCATCGGGTTCCATGGTCTCAATGTTGTGTACTCTCTCGATGTTGTTATATGGGGCATAGGGGGCACGTAGGGGTGCGTAGGCGCGGAAATAGGTGTATCGCGGTGCGGCGTGAGCCATCGCTTCGATAACGAGACGACTATATGCACCGAACTCCTCGTGGTCGGTCATTGCATATCGCGCGTCGAAGCCTATGGTAATGCTACGTTTCATCGTTTTTTATTCGGTCTACATAGTAGTAGGCACATATACCTCGCAAAGATAGCAAAAAAAATGGAAAATGAAAATCGCGAGCGGGCGATTAGGGAATTTAATGGATGTGGGGAGTTTGGAGTTGTGCGGTGAGTGGTGATGAAGATTGTAGTGATACAGTCCAAACTCTTAAAAGTTACTTCGAAAAAGGACAAAAAAATGAGGCAACCGAAGGGTGTCTATGACAAAGCTCTCATCTCGCAACCTCTTGGTTTACAAGTGTGCGACCTTTGTCATACCCATCGATTGGCCTCTCCAACCTAAAACTACTAACCTAAATGAACCTTAAAACTTCGCTGCAAAGGTAGGGGGTATTTTTTAATTATGCAAATATTTTATTAAAAAATTTCAATAATTTTTGCAAAATTTTGTCAAATCACGCTTATAACGCTGTCTGAGAGGGGGTTGGAGGTGTATGGGTCGAGGTGGCATTTTTAGTGAATTTTGAGATTTTATAGGATTTTGGCTCAAATAGCAACCCTTCCTAAACTCTCTAAACCAGTTAAATTCCCTAAAAAGAAACACTTTTTTCTCCGCTTTTTTCTGCTTTTCCCATTTCAATTTCTAATTTTTTTTACTATCTTTGCGCTATTGTTTATATATATAGAGGTATAAAGCAACTAAAAAATATAAAAAACTAAGATTATGGGAAGAGCATTTGAGTATCGCAAGGCGAGAAAGATGAAGCGCTGGGGACACATGGCGCGTGTATTTACTAAGATCGGTAAGGAGATTGAGATGGCCGTTAAGGCATCGGGTCCAGATCCCTCGTCTAACCTCCGCCTCCGTCTTCTTATCCAGAACGCTAAGGCTGAGAACATGCCTAAGGAGAACGTGGAGCGTGCTATCAAGCGTGCAACAGATAAGGATGCCGCAGATTACAAGGAGATGATCTATGAGGGTTATGGTCCTCACGGTATCGCCGTATTGGTTGAGACAGCTACCGACAACACAAACCGTACAGTAGCATCTGTTCGTATGTACTTCAACAAGTATGGTGGTACACTCGGTACTTCTGGCTCTGTGGGCTTCATGTTCGAGCACAAGTGCGTATTTAAGTTCAAGCCTACTGAGGGTGCTGACTTCGAGGAGATGGAGCTTGAGATGATCGACTTCGGTGTTGATGAGTTCTACGCTGAGGAGGGTGAGGTAACAGTATATGCTGCATACGAGTCATTCGGTCAAATTCAGACATGGATCGAGGAGAAGGGCTACGAGCTCGTATCGGGTGAGGCAGTACGTGTTCCTACCGACACTAAGGAGCTTACTCCTGAGGAGCGTGAGGCTGTTAACAAGCTTATCGAGCACCTCGAGGAGGATGACGATGTAACCAACGTATACACTACAATGGCCGAGTCTGACGAGGACGAGGGCGAAGAGGAGTAATACCTACAATTAGCAATTAACTATGGCAAAGTTCAACGAATATAAGGGTCTTGACTTGGCTGGCGTGGCTGACGAGATGTTGGCGCGTTGGACCGAGGATGACACCTTCCACAAGAGCATCACAACGCGTGAGGGTCACCCCACGTTCGTATTCTATGAGGGTCCCCCCTCAGCAAACGGCATGCCTGGCATCCACCACGTGATGGCGCGTACCATCAAGGATGTATTCTGCCGCTACAAGACGCAGCAGGGCTATCTCGTACACCGTAAGGCGGGCTGGGATACACACGGTCTCCCCGTAGAGCTCGGCGTAGAGAAGAAGCTCGGCATCACAAAGGAGGATATCGGCAAGAAGATTACCATCGAAGAGTACAACCAGCAGTGCCGTGAGGCCGTGATGGAGTTCACAGACGTATGGGAGGATCTTACACGCAAAATGGGTTACTGGGTGAACATGGACGATCCATATATCACCTACGACAATAAGTTTATCGAGACACTATGGTGGCTCTTGAAGCAGCTCTATGAGAAGAACCTTCTCTACAAGGGCTACACCATCCAGCCATACTCACCCGCAGCGGGTACTGGTCTCTCGACACACGAGCTCAACCAGCCAGGTTGCTACCGCGATGTTAAGGACACGACATGTACTGCACAGTTCCGCATCCTCGAGCCTAAGGCCGAGATGGAGGGCTGGGGTACCCCCGTATTCCTCGCGTGGACAACAACACCCTGGACACTTCCTTCAAACACAGCACTATGCGTGGGTCCCAAGTACGACTACGTAGCAGTACGCTCATACAACCCCTACACCGCAGAGAAGATTACAGCCGTAGTGGCTGAGCCTTTGCTCTACTCTATCTTCAACAAGAAGGCTGAGGGCATCGCCCTTGAGGAGTATAAGGCGGGTGACAAGCTCATCCCATTCGAGGTTGTAGGTAAGTGGAAGGGTACAGAGCTCGAGGGTATGCACTATGAGCAGCTTCTCCCATGGGTTAAGCCCGTTGAGGCTGACGAGAATGGCAACTGGACAGAGGCTTCGGCTAAGGCTTTCCGCGTAATCCTCGGTGACTACGTTACAGTGGAGGATGGTACTGGTATCGTACACATCGCGCCTACATTCGGTGCTGATGATGCCTTCGTAGCACGCCAGGCTGGCATCCCATCGCTCTTTATGATCAACAAGCGCGGCGAGACACGCCCAATGGTGGACTTCACTGGTAAGTTCTTCCTCACTGAGGAGCTCGACGAGAAGTTCGTTGCGGAGTGTGTGAATGCCGACTACAAGGAGTATGAGGGTCGCTTCGTGAAGAACGCATATGACCCCCAGTACACTGTTGATGGCCGCTATGATGAGAAGGCTGCAGCAGCTGCCGAGAACCTCGACATCTACATCTCAATCCGCTTGAAGGAGGCAAATAAGGTCTTCAAGATTGAGAAGCACACCCACAACTACCCACACTGCTGGCGTACCGACAAGCCCGTATTGTACTACCCCTTGGACTCATGGTTCATCCGCACAACAGCGCTTCGTGAGCGCATGATGGAGCTCAACAAGACCATCTACTGGAAGCCCGAGTCAACAGGTACAGGTCGCTTTGGTAAGTGGCTCGAGAACATCAACGACTGGAATCTCTCACGCTCACGCTTCTGGGGTACACCACTTCCCATCTGGGCAACTGAGGATCGCACCGAGCTCAAGTGCATCGGCTCTGTAGAGGAGCTTGTCGCCGAGATTGAGAAGGCTGTAGCTGCTGGCGTGATGACAGAGAATCCATACAAGAACTTCGTGGTGGGCGACATGTCTAAGGAGAATTATTCTACTAAGAACATAGATCTCCACCGACCCTATGTAGACAATATCGTATTGGTATCATCTAAGGGTGAGCCTATGCGCCGTGAGCCCGACCTCATCGACGTATGGTTCGACTCTGGTGCTATGCCCTACGCACAGGTACACTACCCCTTCGAGAATAAGGAGGGCTTCGACCAGGTATATCCCGCAGACTTCATCGCTGAGGGTGTAGACCAGACACGTGGTTGGTTCTATACGCTCCACGCTATCGCGACAATGCTCTTCGACTCTGTAGCATTCAAGAACATCATCTCTAATGGCTTGGTGCTCGATAAGAATGGTAACAAGATGTCTAAGCGTCTTGGTAACGCCGTAGACCCATTCGAGGTATTGAAGAAGTATGGCGCAGATGCTACTCGCTGGTATATGATCTCTAACTCACAGCCTTGGGATAACCTCAAGTTCGATGTGGATGGCGTTGACGAGTGCCGCCGTAAGTTCTTCGGTACGCTCTACAACACATACTCATTCTTCGCGCTCTACGCTAACATCGACGGCTTTACAGGCGCCGAGGCAGAGATTCCCGTGGAGAACCGTCCCGAGATCGACCGCTGGATCTTGTCGGAGCTCAACTCGCTCATCCGCGATGTTACTGCTTCGCTCGAGGAGTACGACCCAACACCCGCAGCACGCCGCATCGATGCATTCGTAAACGAGAACCTCTCGAACTGGTACGTGCGTCTTAATCGTAAGCGCTTCTGGGGTGGCTCGATGAATGATGATAAGCTTGCGGCATACCAGACACTCTACACTTGCTTGGAGACTGTCGTTATGCTCGCTGCGCCTATCGCACCATTTATCACTGACCGCATCTTCTCGGATCTCAACGCCGCAAGTGGTCGTCACACAGAGTCTTCAGTACACCTCGCAGAGTATCCCAAGTGCAACGAGGCGCTCATCAACCGTGAGCTCGAGGCACGCACAGCACTCTCGCAGCAGGTGTCATCTATGGTTCTCGCATTGCGCCGCAAGGTGAACATCAACGTGCGTAAGCCACTCTCGAAGATTATCATCCCTGTGCTCGACAAGGAGATGGCAACACGCATCGAGGCTGTTCGCGCGCTCATCATGAACGAGGTGAACATCAAGGATGTGGAGCTTATCACCGATACTACAGGCATCATCACCAAGCGTATCAAGCTCAACTTTAAGAACTTCTGCCAGCGCTATGCGCCACATGCTAAGGCTATGTCGGCACTTATCGCCTCATTCACCCAGGAGCAGATTGCTGAGATTGAGACTAACGACGAGACAACACTCGAGCTTAATGGTGAGAAGGTTGTTGTTACTGCTGCCGACTTTGAGATTACATCGGAGGATATGCCCGGCTGGTTGGTTGCATCGGAGGGTAAGCTCACCGTGGCCCTCGATATCACCATCACCGAGGAGTTGCGCCGTGAGGGTGTTGCCCGCGAGCTTGTAAACCGCATCCAGAACATCCGTAAGGACTCTGGCTTCGAGGTTACCGACAAGATTAGCGTGGAGATTGAGTCTAACGACCTCACTGCTCCCGCTGTCGAGAGCTTTGCTCAGTACATCGCACAGCAGACTCTCGCCGTAGATGTTAATGTTGCAGCAGCTCCCGCAGGTGCCTTTGTTGTTGACACCGACATCGACGAGGTGGCACTCAAGATTGCAGTTACTAAGGCGTAATAGCTATGCAATAGGGTAGTGTCCCCACTACCCCTAAATCAAAGCCCTGAATGGAAATTGTAATCCATTCAGGGCTTTTTCCTTTTGCTATTACAACTATCGCTTGCACCACATTATTAGCGATAGATTATATCGTATTTTGTGTGTGACTCCTCGTAGTGGTTGCCTGGCTGCAGATTCAATTCAACAACATTGCCACAATCATCATATATAAACTCTTGCAGCTGAGTGGGCTTGTCTGTCTCCTCGATAGTTATCTTAGACTTATTTCCCTTAGCATCATACTCATAAATTGTTCTGCGTGTAGTTTTGTTAAACTTCTCGAGTTTCTCTACAACACGTCCTTGGGCATCATACTCATAAATTGTTCTGCATGTAGTTTTGTTAAACTTCTGGAGTCGCTCTACAACACGTCCTTGGGCATCATACGTATACTCTGAATTATCTTCAAATTCAAAACCTGCCCATTCGGATTGGGTATCTGCAATACGTACTGTATATTCATTGGTAAGCTCTCCTCTATCATAACGCCTCTCGCAAACTTCGCCCTTATCATAATCGTAGCTATACTCTATACTAGTGACAAGAACTCCATTAATCGTATAGTATTTCGTTGACACGACATCTCCTTGAGTATTAAACTCATAGATGGCAACAATATATATAGGACTCTCTTGGTGAGTGACAATGATCTTGCTTATATCACCCTTTAGCACAGGTTGAAAAAAAAATGTTGCGTGGTCAGCCCAGCCATTGCGTGAATTTTGATTCTCCTGACCCATAGCAGCAAACGAAACTACTATAAGAACCAATAGCGTAATAAACTTTTTCATAACAGATTACAATTTGTTTGAACAAAGTTAATATTATTATTTTTATTAATACAATATATTGGGTGGGAATATTGTTTTTTTTATGCTGTTTGTATATTAATTTAGTGTTTTTTACTAAAGATATTTGCACGTTTCACAATTTTTGCTTAACTTCGCTTATTATAAGATTGATAACCGTACTAAAATATACGATTATGGCTGAGGAGAAGACACGTTATAACGATGCAGAACTTGAGGAGTTCCGTCTATTGATAGAGCAGAAATTGGCGTCAGCACGCGCCGACTACGATATGTTGCGTACCGCTACAAGCAACGAGAACGACACCGAGGACTCATCCCCCACCTTCAAGGTGATGGAGGAGGGTGCTACAACGCTTTCGCGTGAGGAGTATGGCTCACTCGCACAGCGTCAGGCTAAGTTCATCCGCAACCTCGAGATGGCTCTCGTGCGCATCAAGAACAAGACATATGGCGTTTGCAAGACCACAGGCAAGCTCATACCTCGTGAGCGCTTGCTTCGTGTACCTCATGCAACGG
Source organism: Alistipes sp. (assembly GCA_017558115.1). Lineage (GTDB taxonomy): Bacteria > Bacteroidota > Bacteroidia > Bacteroidales > Rikenellaceae > Alistipes. The sequence goes on along the minus strand of JAFYWG010000033.1, from coordinate 15,521 downwards.
AGTGTATCGAGGCCAAAAACGCAAGAAAATAATCTCTTGTGATAAGGGGTCGATTGCTAACCCTAACTAAAAAGGCGACAATGGAACGTACGTCAAGTACTACCCATCGTCGCCTTTTTCGCCGAGTGTTGCACTCGGCGCCCTTCTGACAAGAAATTGGTCGTGGGACTAATGAAAGTTGTTGTTTAGGGAGTTTGATGAGTTTAAGGTTGCTGATAACTCTGTGGAATCCCTAAGCTCTCTAACCACCCTAAATTCACTTATCTCCCTTTAGTCCCTTTGCTATCTCTCTTTGAAGTCAACAAAAAAAGGCTGTTGCGCCAAGCAACAGCCTCTCTCTATCAGTAGATTATCCGATTACTCGGTCTTGATATTCTTATTAACATTCTTCGAGCCTACCAATGCGTAGAAGAGCAAGTATGCAAGACCTGCAACAATTACCCAGTAGCTGGTCAAGTAGCTATCTGTCCAGTCTACGATGACGTTCTGAAGCAATGGCAAGATACCACCACCGCAAACCATAGCCATGAAGATACCAGCACCACGCTCAGTATACTTGCCTAAGCCCTCGACAGCGAGGTTGAATATGCCACCCCACATGACTGATGTGCAGAGACCGCACAATACCAACAACGCTGCATTTACAGGTACCTCTGCCATGCCGAAGCCCTCTGTACCCTTGAAGACGGGTAGGTTAACAGTGTTTGTAGGGTCGAGAATCATTGCGCCACCAACCAATGCAAGACCGAGGAGTGATACTGCAGTAAGCATAGCCTTCGCCGAGAACTTTGCACCAAGTGCTGCACCTGCCAAGCGGCCGAAGAACATCAGCAACCAGTAGGTTGCAGCAACAGTTGCAGCGATACTCTCGGCATTGCCCATTGCATTGCCGCAGATGGGGCATGTATCGAACTCTAGACCACCATTCTGTAGCCACTTTTGCAATACGTTGGGGATACCTACCTCTACACCTACATATATGAAGATTGCGACAGCGCCCAATACGAAGTGACGGAATGACAAAGGACCAATCTTTGACTCATCCTTGGTTGATGCTATCTTCTCAACGCGCTCATTCTCTGGTACGTTAGTAAAGATGATAACTACGAATGCGAGGGCGAAGATTGCCAATGCGATGAACATCAAGGGGAATACCTGCTTGATCTCGGCGTTGGTGATGCTAGGCACAAAGATACCAGTGAGGAAGATTACGGCAGTACCCATGAATGAATTGAACGAGCCACCCACCTGCAAGAGCTGATTACCGCGGTTACCACCGCCAGCGAGCTTGTTCAACATGGGGTTAACAACGATGTTAAGCATACACATTGAGAAGCCGGCGATAAAGGCACCGAGGAGATATACGCCGAATGCGAGGTTGCCATCCAAAAGGCCGGCAATGGTCTGCACACCAACACCAGTGAAACCTACGGCAACGGCAGCCAAAGCGGTGAACTTGTAGCCGCGCTTCTGAAGGAGATTACCTGCAGGGATACCCATACAAGCGTAAGCAATAAAGTTTGCGAATACGCCAAGTGTACCCATCCAGTTAGCTACGTCAAACTGATTCTTAAGGACATCACCCATGGGCGATGCGAGATTGGTTACGAACGAGATCATTCCGAAGAGCAGAATCATCACGATGATAGCCAATACATTACTCTTTTTTTGTGTACTCATGGTTTTATTTTGTTAGATTGTTATTCAGCTATTTAGGTTGGTGCGTGGAGTTATTTATCGCGCTCGGCAACGAAGGTGCAGAGGTCGATAAGGGCCTTGCGGTAGGGTGTGTCCTCATACTTTGAAACGAGGTGCAAAGCGCGTGATAGGTATGCCTGCATTGTCTCCGTAGCGCGCTCTATACCACCCTCGTCGTGTACCATGGCGTGCAGCGTGTCGAGTGCCGCGTCATCCTTGTCACAACGCTCTATGAGTGCGATTATTGCTTTCTGCTCCTGCTCTGTTTTGCGCTCCATAACCTCGATGAGTGGAAGGGTAATCTTATGCTCGCGGAGGTCGTTGTTCACGGGCTTGCCGGTGTTATTCGCGCGGTTGTAGTCGAGGATGTCGTCCTGAATCTGGAAGGCTATGCCTATTGCCTCGCCAAACTTACGCATGCGGTCGATATCTTCGCGTTGTGCACCGAGCGAGAGGGCACCCAATGCGGCACATACGCCAAGGAGGCTTGCCGTCTTCTGGTAGATGATGGTGAAGTAGTCCTCGCGTGTGGTATCGAGGCTCTTAGCATGCTGGCTCTGAAGTACTTCGCCCTCACATAGTGCCGCCATTGCCGAGCCTACGTACGACACTATGTCGTACTGCGCCGATGCCATGCCGATAGACATTGTGCGGGCAAGGATGTAGTCGCCGAGGATGATGGCGAGGTTGCTCTGCCACTTAGCATTCACCGAGGGCTTGCCACGTCGCTCGTCTGCCGAGTCGAGCACGTCGTCGTGGATGAGCGATGCTGTGTGTATCATCTCCATCATCAGTGCCGCGAGGTATGTGCGCTTTGTGCAGTTGCGTTCGTCGGGGCGGTATGGTGCGGCTGTGCACGTCAGACCCGAGAGCATGGTGAGTATGGGGCGTATGCCCTTGCCACGCGATGATAGTGCGTAGGTTAGCATCTCCTGGAGCATCTCGCCCTCCGCGTTGAAGTTGTCGGCAACGAACTTGTCGAATGCTTCGAGGTCTGCGCTGATAGGTCGGCGTATGTCGTTAATTGTAATCATACTAATATAGGGTCAAAGTATTAGGCAAAGATAGTGATTTTTTTATGAGAAAGGATTGAAAAACGCACTTTTTTTCGTAACTTTGGGCGATTTATTACTTTGTTATAACCTACAGAGGCTTAGGACTATGAATTTTTTTGGAGATAATATAGAGCGCTGTGGCTTTAAGTGGTGGTTGCATAAGCTCCTACCATGGGTTGTTGGCTTTGTCATCTTCTGGTGTGTGAGCTACACATTCTTCGCTCCTCAGTTCGAGGGCAAGTCGTTGGGTCAAAACGATATAGCGCAGTACTCGGGCATGTCGGCAGATATTCGTGCCCACCGCGAGGCTACGGGCGAGGATCCCCAGTGGACGGGTGCTATGTTTTCGGGTATGCCAGCATATATGATCGATGTGGAGTACCCCACGCAGGATGTTAAGCAGTCGGCAAGTGGCGTAGCCAAGATCTTTGGCGACCCCATGAATATGATACTCTTCGCCATGATATTCATGATGGTGGCGGTGGTGCTCATGGGTGTAAACCCCTGGATAGGTATCATTGCGGGTTTGGCATATGGCCTCTCGACATACTTCTTCCTAATCATCGACGCGGGACACATCACCAAGATGTGGGCCTTGGTCTATGCTCCACCTTTGGTGGGTGCTGTGTGGTATGCCTTGCGCAAGAATGTGTGGGTGGGTTCTGCTCTTGCGGCATTGTTCGGCTCGTTGGAGCTCGGTGCTAACCATCCGCAGATCACCTACTACTTCCTCTTTGCATGTATCGCGTTGTGGATTAGTGAGTTTGTATTCTCGTTAGTGGAGCGACGCTTTAAGAGGTATATGCTTGCTACGGCGATGTTGCTCGTGGCAGCACTCTTGGCCGTGGGCTCGAACTTTGCACCCTTGTACTACGCATTCGAGCATAAGGATAGCACGTCGCGTGGTGGCTCGGAGACAGTAGACGCGAAGGCTGCGCGCCAGGAGAAGATTGAGTATAACACCATGTGGAGCTACGGCAAGGCGGAGAGCTTCAATATGCTTGTTCCCAACTATATGGGCTCAAGCTCGATGGATATTGACGACCGCGTTACGGAGTACTTCGGCGAGGAGTCTACGCAGGATGCTATCTTTACTTCGGCAATGGACGATGTTGTGGCAATGTACCAGCAGTATGACCCCACAATCACCTACGACGACATCATGTACTACGCTGAGACTGACGACCAGCTCTATGACGACATCATGTGGGTATACCAGAATAAGGCTAATAGCACATATGCAGCCTCTACGAACTACTGGGGCGACCAGCCCCTCACTGCTGGCCCTACCTACCTCGGTGCTGTGGTCATCTTCCTCGCTATCGTAGGCTTGGTGCTCGCGCCAAATAGCTATCGCTGGTGGTTGTTGGCTGTGAGCCTCTTCATGCTTCTTTTGGCGTGGGGTAGCAACGCTATGGGCTTCTACGAGGTTATGTACGACATATTGCCCGGCTACAGTAACTTCCGTACCGTGTCTATGGCCCTTGTGGTTGTGGAGTGGAGCGTGCCTCTGTTTGCTGCTATCGCCTTGTGGCGCCTGATTAGCACCGAGCTATCGGCAAAGATGAAGTATATCGCCCTCGGCGTTGCTGGTGGTGTTGTCGTGTTGCTCGTGGCTATTATGGCCATTATTGCCGACTATGGCATGACGGCCTTTACCGAGAGTTTGGGTGAGTCATACTGGGTTGAGCAGCTTCGCCTGATTGTAGAGGATGTGCGTAGTGATGCCTTTATGTGGGATGCTCTCCGTTCACTCGCCTACGTTGCTGTTACGGCAATCGCTATTGTGGCGTATATAATACTCTCTGAGAACTTTGGTAGCTGGAGGCATTTTATTGCACTCGGCATGTTGGGTGTGGTGACTCTTTTAGTTGTTTGTGACCTTGGAGGTGTTGACGACCGCTATATCAACGACGAGAAGTGGAGTGCTGCTTCACCTACGGAGGTTGTGGCTACGAAGGCCGATAACGACATTTTGCGAGATAGGGAGCTCGGCTTCCGTGTATTTGACGCAGACCACGCGAAAACGACACATGCTTCAAACTTCCACCGCTCGGTGGATGGTTACCATGGTGCTAAGTTGCAGCGTTATGATGATGTGCTCCAAAGATATATCTATGATAGCGACACAGAGATATTGGCTATGCTCAACACAAAGTATATCATTAAGGACAAAAAGGCTAATGAGACCTACACGTTTGGCCCCGCATGGTTTGTGGAGTATGTCGAAGAGGTTAAGACTCCAGCCGAAGAGCTCGATATGATTGGTGGGGTAGACCTCGCCACTACGGCTGTGGTAAACGAGGAGGTAAAGGGATTGGAGAAGTTCTACGACGCCACGGGCGATATAGAGCTGGTGGAGTATGCTCCCAACTACCTGAAATATGAGTACACGGCCCCTGCAGAGTCGTTGTGCGTATTCTCCGAGATATACTATCCCGATGGCTGGACAGCATACGTCGACGGCAAGGAGGTAGACTACTTCTCGGTTAACTACATCCTTCGCGGTATGGTTCTCCCCGAGGGTGAGCACACCGTGGAGTGGCGCTTTAGAGCCCCCAACTGGACCATGGCGAACACAATTACTGGCATCGCCTCATGGCTTATCATATTGTCGCTTGTAGCCGTGGCTGCCCTTCCGCTATACAAGCGCATTCGAGCAATAAAATGTAAAACAGAGTAACCATTATGGCAGAGGGAAGAGATAAGAGATTGAGCCGCAAGGTGCGCCGCTCATATACCATATCAACTATCAGCATCGCATTAGTGCTATTCATGCTTGGCGTTGTCAGCTACGTAACCTTCACCGCGCTTAGTGCTACGCGCGAGTTGCAGACGGGTGTGGTGGTGTCGGTAGAGATTGCCGATGACCTTTCTAAGGAGCAGATGACGCAAATTACCGAGGCTATAGAGGCTACACAGATGAGTGTCGATGTGCGTTACATGACTAAGGATGAGAAGTTTGAGGATGAGGCCTTCCGCGAGCAGTTTGAGGTAGATCTCGATCTGTTGCTTGGCGAGAACCCTATGCGCGATAGCTACGAGGTCACGCTCGGCGCAAAGTATGCCGATAGAGCCTCTGTAGATAGCTTCGTCGCTGCTGTGAGTAGCGTTGAGGGTGTGGAGTATATAGCTGTGCCTCCCGTAGATGTGGTCGAAAGCATGCATAACACCCTGTCTTACGTTACGATAGGTCTCGTTGCATTCTTGGCCGTGTTGCTCATCATTTCGTTGTTGCTTTTGAATAACACCATCCGCCTTGCTATCTACTCTAAGCGCTACCTTATCAACACCATGAAGCTCGTGGGAGCTACTAAGTGGTATATCATGCGCCCCTTGTTGGCAAGCGCCCTAAAGCAGGGTATAGTCGCGGGCATTGTGGCGGCGGCGATGGTTGTGGGCGTTGTCTATGGTGTCGATAGCTACACCCCCGAGGGTCTTATGCTGCTCGACTATAGCGAGGTGGGCATCATCGCGGGTTCGCTCTTGGCTGTTGGTGTGCTTATCACGGTGCTCTTTAGTGCCTTTGCAGTCAACAAGTTTGTGAATATGAAGTCGAATAAAATATACTTATATTAATATGATGGAGAATAAACAGGACGGCCAGAAGAGGCCTATGCCCTTTTGTGCTAAGAACTATGCTCTTATGGGTGCTGGTCTCTTGGTTGTTGTCGTAGGTTTTATACTTATGTCGGGTGGTGGCGACCACACCGTTACGGAGTTTGACGAGTCGATATACTCTGTGCGCCGCATCACCATTGCTCCGATCATGGTGCTCTTGGGCTTTGTGACTGTGGCCTTGGGTATCATTCTACGTTTCAAGCGTAACAACGAGGAGAAGTAGAGGGTATGGAGGTCTTTGAGTCGATAATCTTGGGCGCTGTGCAGGGACTCACGGAGTTTCTGCCCGTGTCGAGTAGTGGCCACCTGCAGTTGGCTAAGGAGCTCCTCGGCGTAGAGCTGGAGGAGAACCTTGCATTCGATGTTGTGCTCCACGCTGCTACGGTGTTAAGCACCATCGTTGTGCTGTGGCGCGAGATAGTGGGCGTGGGTAGAGGCCTCTTCACACGTGGCATGAATCAGGAGAAGGCCTATGTGCTAAAGCTTATAATCTCGATGATACCCATCGGTATTGTTGGTTTTATGCTTAAGGATCAGATAGATGAGGTGCTCGCATCGAACTACATTATGGTTGTTGTGGGTGCTATGCTTCTTGTTACCGCCACACTCTTGGCCTTTGCCTACTATGCTAAGCCCCGCCAGAAGGAGACTATATCCTATCGCGATGCCCTGATCATCGGTGTGGCACAAGCTGTTGCTGCCTCGCCAGGTCTCTCGCGCTCGGGAAGCACCATCGCTACGGGCTTGTTGCTCGGCAATCGCAAGGATGTAGTGGCAACATTCTCATTCCTTATGGTCTTGGCACCTATCATGGGTGAGACGCTGCTACATATTTTGGATGGAGGCTTCGCCGTTGCGGGTATCTCCACGTGGGCACTCATCGCTGGCTTTGTGACCGCTTTTGTTGTGGGATGCCTCGCTTGCCGCTTTATGATCGACATGGTCAAGCGCGGTAAGCTCATATGGTTTGCAATCTATTGTGCCGTAGTTGGAGTTGTGGCTATCGGCTCTTACATATTATAATATATAGGATAAATGGAGGATTTTACATTACGTGGGGTTGAGTTCCCCGAGGGTTATGTCGCTGTAATAGACAAGCCCTACGAGTGGACAAGTGCCGATGTTGTGCGCAAGATAAAGTTTCAGTTGCGCAAGTGCGGCTACCCCAAGATTAAGATAGGTCATGCCGGTACGCTCGACCCCTTGGCTACGGGTATCTTGCTCGTATGCATAGGTCGCGCTACGAAACAGGTGGAGGCGCTTCAGACCGAGGAGAAGGAGTATGTTGCAGAGCTTATGCTCGGTGCAACTACGCCCAGCGGTGACATGGAGCATGAAGTAGATAACACCTACCCCACGGAGCATATCACGCGCGAGATGGTAGAGGAGGCGCTTAAGTCGCTAACGGGAGAGCGCGAGCAGCTTCCCCCGCTCTACTCTGCAAAGAAGGTGCAGGGCGTGCGAGCCTATGAGTTTGCGCGTGCTGGCGAGGAGATAGAGCTTAAGAAGGCGTTGATTAATATCTACGAGCTCGAGCTTGTGGAGTACGACATGCCACGCATCAAAATTCGCGTACGTTGCAGCAAGGGCACCTACATCCGCTCGTTGGCATTCGAGATTGGTGAGGCACTAAATAGTGGAGCCTACCTAACATCATTGCGTCGCACGCGCAGTGGTGGTTTTACTGTCGAAAAGTCGCACACGCTGGACGATTTTATGGAAAAGTTGCGCGAGTGTGAAACAAAATAGAAGTTTTTGCGTATATTACTTGATTATTACACGCTTTTTTTGAAAGAAATATGAAGTTATCGCAGTATGGTTACGACTTTTCGCAGGATATGATTGCACAGTATCCTACGACAAATCGTGACGACGCACGCCTAATGGTGTTGCATCGCTCGACAGGCGAGATTGAGCATCGCACATTCAAGGATATTATCGAGTATTTCGACGAGAAGGATATGTTCGTGTTCAACAACACGAAGGTGTTCCCCGCACGTCTGCAGGGTTGCAAGGAGAAGACTGGTGCCGACATCGAGATCTTCTTGCTCCGTGAGCTCAACCGCGAGTTGCGCTTGTGGGATGTGTTGGTAGACCCCGCACGAAAGATTCGTATCGGCAATAAGCTCTACTTCGGTGATGACGAGCTTATGGGTGCCGAGGTTATTGATAACACCACCTCGCGTGGCCGTACCCTCCGCTTCTTGTTCGATGGTTCGTACGAGGAGTTCAAGGAGGCGCTCTACACTATGGGTGAGACACCACTTCCACGCTGGGTACGCGCAAAGGTTGAACCCGAGGATGAGGAGTGGTATCAGACTATATATGCTGAGCATGAGGGTGCTGTGGCAGCTCCTACAGCGGGTCTTCACTTCTCGAAGCACCTCATGAAGCGCATGGAGATTAAGGGTATCGACAAGGCCTTCCTCACGCTCCACGTGGGCTTGGGTAACTTCCGCACTGTGGATGTTGAGGATTTGTCGAAGCATAAGATGGACTCTGAGCAGTTCTTCATCAACGAGGAGACTGCGGGTGTCATCAACGCCGCAAAGCGCGAGGGTCACAAGGTTGTGGCTATCGGTACTACCGTTATGCGCGCTATGGAGACTGCAGTCTCGGTTGGCGGCATGATTAAGCCTACTGAGGGCTGGACCAACAAGTTCATCTTCCACCCCTACCAGTTCACTGCGGCAGATGCCTTTGTATCGAACTTCCACCTCCCCTACTCAACACAGTTGATGATGGTTGCAGCATTTGGTGGCTACGACGTAGTCATGAATGCCTACCAGGTAGCTAAGGATGAGGGTTATCGCTTTGGTACATACGGCGATGCTATGTTGATTTTGTAGAAATAGAGTATATTATGGCGACAAATAAGATATTGTACGTGTGCCAGGAGATCTCTCCCTATCTGCCCGAGAATGAGCTTTCGAAGCTCAGTATCGAGATGGCACGTCAGATGCAGGAGCGTGGCGCCGAGGTGCGCACGTTCATGCCTCGCTATGGTTGCATCAATGAGCGTCGTAACCAGCTCCACGAGGTGATTCGCCTCTCTGGTATGAACCTCATTATCAACGATAACGATCACCAGCTTATCATCAAGGTGGCCTCTATCCCTGCAGCACGTCTGCAGATCTACTTCATCGATAACGACGACTACTTCTTGCGTCGCGCAATCTTGCACGACGAGCAGGGCAAGATGTTTGAGGATAACGACGATCGCGCTATATTCTTCGCTCGCGGTATGCTGGAGACCGTCAAGAAGTTGCGCTGGTCGCCCACCATCGTACACTGCCACGGCTGGTTCTCGGCTGTTGTACCCATGTATTTGAAGCATGTGTTGTACGACGACCCCTTGTTCCGCGACGTAAAGATTGTGGTGTCGTTGGGTGCTGATAAGTTTGAGGGTACACTCGCTGCCGACTTCAAGCAGAAGCTCGAGGGCGAGGGTATTATGGATAGTAAGATGTCAGTTTTGGAGGTGCCCACATACGAAAACCTCTATCGCTACGTTTTAGAGTATGCCGATGGTATCATCGTTACATCGGCAGATGCAGACCCCGCAGTGTTGGAGTATGCGCGCAGTACTGGCAAGAAGATTCTGGAGTACGCCGAGGGCGATGCTAAGGAGATCTTCGATAACTACAAAAAATTCTATGATGAGTTATAAAGGGTTGATAGTCTCTGTATTGGCGTGTGTGGCTATGGTTATTATGTCCGTTGGCTGCACCACCGAGGTGGACTATACCTTGGGCTCGGAGTACGTGCCCACAAAGCAGAATATGGAGCTTAAGCGCCGTGTCTACCGCATGGGTGAGTGGCGTGAGGGTGATAGCAAGGAGCGCTGTCATCTTCTAAGCACACGTCTCTACCAGACCGACTCTGTTGCCTCGTCAAACATCGAAATGGGATATTTCGGTGCCGAGCGCAGTGAGGTCTTTGGTGAGCGTCGCGCAGGCTTCATGACACAGATGATCTTTGGTATGACACTTGGCGAAGAGCGCAGCTGGGGCTATCGCCCTATCTTCGACTCTATGGTCTTGGCGCTCTATGTTCAGGACTTCCATGGTGACACTACAAAGCGTCATAAGTTCAACGTCTACGAGATTACGTCGAACGACTACATTGCTAATGCGAAGGATAAGAGCGACTCTACCTTCTACATCAACTTCGACCCCACGCCCTACATCGCAAGTGAGCCTATATTCACATTCGAGTATCCTAACCAGGATAAGGGTATCTATGTGGGTGACATGGAGAACCCTTTGAGCGCACGTGTGAAGCTCGAGAACACCGATGCAACACGTGAGTATATCTCTCGCTTGATGTTCACATCGAAGGAGGAACTCGAGGCTAATGGTGGCTATGCTAACGATAGCGATAGCCTCTATATCGCTGGTAATGAGGCCAAGTTTGTAGAGCAGATTAGGGGTGTATATATCGCTCCAGTCGAGGAGATTGAGGGCGAGGGTGCTATGTTTGCCACAAACTTGGAGAACTCTGCACTCATCCTCTATGCGCGTAGCCGCTACGAGGAGGATCCCACCATCATCCGCGATACTGCGCAGATGACCTACCACTTCGCTATTAACCCTTCGGAGCGCAAATTGGAGGTTGGTAACGTCTCTATCAACCGCGTGTCGCACGACTTTGCGGGCTCGAAGGTTGAGAGTGTTGCCGAGAACCCTGAGGTGACTATCGGCTATGTCGATGGCATGGGTGGCGTCGTAACAGAGGTGTGGTTCAGCGATGAGTTTATCCAGTCGTTGGCCGACATCGCACTTAGCGAGAAGAATGCGGTGGTATCGGTTAATCAGGCACGCCTTATGATATACCTCGAGGGCTCGAACTACGATCCCCTACAGATCGACCCCCTCGTCATGGGTGAGGCTATGAACGAGGCTATGGAGCGCATGGGTCTCTATGCTGCGTATGGTTCATCGTTTACGGGCATTGCCGACTACGCCTATAGCTACGAGTCGTCGTATGGCTTGGAGTACGATGGTTATATAAACCGCTCGTTGGCAGCCTACACCATGGATATCTCAACATTCATCCAGTCGCTGATGATGGCGGCACAGGATAATGTCGACGAGAATGGCAAGGTTAAGTTGGAGATGTTTAGCGCCGACTACACCCCCGAGGAGGAGTCGTTAGTGAGCTATCGCCGCATCTACATCGGTCCCGATGCCGCAGCGCGCTTCGGCTTCAACCACCAGGCTATCTATGGTGGCGACGCGGCAGATGCAAATCCTGCACCTATCTCATTGGATTTGACTTATACTGTTGTGAGATAGTGAGTTAACGTTAATAAGTAACGAGAATTAGCAAACCTATGTGTCGCTACATAGGTTTTGCTATTTGAAATAAAGTTTAGACATAGTGATGGAGAATTTGGTTATTGTAGAGTCTCCCGCCAAGGCGAAGACTATCGAGAAGTTCCTCGGCAAGGACTTCAAAGTAAAGTCGAGCTTTGGCCATATCCGCGACTTGGCGAAGAAGGGACTCGGTATCAACCTCGATAAAGATTTTGAACCCATATACGAGATACCTGAGGATAAGCGCAAGGTTGTAGACGAACTTTCGCGCATGGCACGTGAGGCAAAGACAGTGTGGTTGGCATCCGATGAGGACCGCGAGGGAGAGGCTATCGCATGGCACCTCGCAAAGGTCTTGGACTTGCCCATCGACCGCACCAAGCGTATCGTCTTCCATGAGATTACGCAGCGCGCCATCCTCGATGCTATCGAGAACCCCCGCACCATCGACCTCAACCTCGTAAATGCGCAGCAGGCACGCCGCGTATTGGATCGCTTGGTGGGCTTCGAGCTCTCTCCCGTATTGTGGAAGAAGGTGCGCCCCGCACTCTCGGCAGGCCGTGTGCAGAGTGTCGCAGTGCGCTTGATTGTGGAGCGTGAGCGCGACATCATCAACTTCAAGTCTGTGGCTCAGTTCCGCGTTGTTGCGCAGTTCTATGCCGCTGGCGACCAGGAGAAGACCCTCTTCAAGGCCACCTTGTCGCAGGGCTTTGAGACACGTGACGAGGCTGAGCAGTTCCTCAAGGATTGTATCGGCGAGACCTTCACCGTATCTAAGGCCGAGGAGAAACCCGTGCAGCGCTATGCAGCACCCCCCTTCACCACCTCTACCTTGCAGCAGGAGGCAGGCCGCAAGCTTGGCATGAGCGTGTCGCAGACAATGTCCGTAGCACAGAAGCTCTACGAGCAGGGTCTCATCACATATATGCGTACCGACTCTGTGAACCTCTCACAGATGGCCATCACGCAGTGCAAAAATGAGATTACACGCCTCTTTGGTGCCAAGTACTCGTACCCCCACAACTTCAAGACTAAGTCTAAGGGTGCGCAGGAGGCACACGAGGCTATCCGTCCATCATATATCGAGCGCCACGAGATTGAGGGCACAGCAGCCGAGAAACGCCTCTACGACCTCATCTGGAAGCGCACCGTAGCCTCACAGATGGTACCCGCGGAGCTCGACCGCACACAGATTGTCATCGACCTTACAAAGCGTAAGGAGCAGTTCGTATCACAGGGTGAGGTTGTCCGCTTCGACGGCTTCATGCGCCTATACTCTGAGAGCGTCGACGAGGATGCACAGCAGGAGGGTGAGGGTGGCATCTTGCCTAAGATGCAGGTTGGCGATAGCGTCATAGCTACCACCATCACAGCATCGGAGCGCTACACACAGGCTCCTGCACGCTACAACGAGGCAGCCCTCGTAAAGCGCCTCGAGGAGCTCGGCATCGGCCGACCCTCAACATACGCTCCTACCATCACCACAATCATCAACCGCGGCTATGTCGTGAAGCAAAACCGCGATGGCCAGAAGCGCCAGATTGTGCAGCTCACACTCTCGGGTGAGAAGCTATCGGAGAAGCTCGTAACAGAGAGCTATGGCCGCGAGAAGAGCCGCCTTGCTCCCACTGACATAGGCATGATCGTAAACGACTACCTCGAGTCGCAGTTTAAGTCCATTATCGACTACCACTTCACCGCAAACGTGGAGAAGGAGTTCGACCGCGTAGCCGACGGCGAGATCACATGGACATCTATGATATGTGAGTTTTACAGCCCCTTCCATCAGCTTGTGGATGCTGCAGTAGGCACCCAGATGGAGCGCACCTCGCAGTCAGTACGTGTGTTGGGCGTAGACCCCAAGACGGGTCAGACCGTAAAGGCTCGTATCGGTCGCTACGGCCCCATGGTAGAGCTCGAGGGCGCAGATGGCCAGAAGGGTCAGTTTGCATCCTTGAAGAAGGGACAGCTCATCGAGTCTATCACCCTGGAGGAGGCATTGGAGCTCTTCGCATTGCCCCGCAACCTCGGTAACTACGAGGGTGAACCCCTCATGGTTGGCTTGGGTAAGTTCGGTCCCTACGTGCGTCACGGTAAGAGTTTCGCATCGTTGACAAAGAGTGACGACCCCTACACTATCAGCTACGAGCGTGCTGTGGAACTCTTGCAGGAGAGCATCGCCAAGCAGCGCGCAGCATCGGAGCCCATTCGTACCTTTGCAGAGGATGCAGCGATGGTGATTAAGAGTGGCCAGTATGGTCCATACATAGCATACAACGGCAAAAACTACCGCATCCCCCGTGGTTCAAAGGTTGAGACTCTCACCTACACCGATTGCCAGCGCATAGTTGCAAAGACAAAGAAGTAATACGCTTGTGGGCGGGGGCATAGAGCCCTACCGCAGCAGCGAGGGATGAAACATGTGTAAAACAGAATAAATATTTACCTTAAAACTAATTTTATTATGAAGAAAATCTTTGGTTTGGCACTCGGCCTTATGATGGCGTCGGGTGTGATGGCTCAGGAGTTCACTCCCGAGTTCACAGTTGTGAAGGAGAACCCTATCACAAGCATCAAGAATCAGAACCAGGCGGGTACTTGCTGGTGCTACTCATCTTTGGCATTCATCGAGTCAGAGCTTTTGCGCATGGGCAAGGGCGAGTACGACTTCTCTGAGATGTTCATCGTGCACAATACCTACCTCGATCGCGCTGAGAAGGCTGTTCGCACTCACGGCGACGTATCTTTCGCACAGGGTGGCTCATTCTACGATGTAATCTACGGTATGGAGGCTTTCGGTCTTGTTCCTGAGGCTGAGATGCGTCCCGGTGTAATGTACGGCATGGAGCTCAGCAACCACAACGAGCTTTCAGCTGTTAGCAACGCTGTTGTTGATGCTATCGCTAAGGGCAACCACCGCAGCTTGCAGCTCAGCCATGAGGGCGAGATGTTGTGGAAGAAGTCTATCGAGGCTATCCACGATGTATACCTCGGCGAGCGCCCCGAGTCATTTACATATGAGGGTAAGGAGTACACTCCTAAGTCATTCTACGAGTCTTTGGGCTTGAACGCTTCAGACTACGTATCTTTGACATCTTACACTCACCACCCCTTCTACACAACCTTTGCTATTGAGATTCCCGATAACTGGCGTTGGGCACAGTCATATAACCTTCCTATCGATGAGTTGATGGAGGTATTCGACAACGCTATCATGGAGGGCTACACTATCGCATGGGGTAGCGATGTTAGCGAGAAGGGCTTTACTCGTCAGGGTACAGCAGTTCTTCCCGATGAGGCTGCAGGTGCTGATCTCCAGGGTTCAGATATGGCTAAGTGGCTCAACCTCACTGAGGAGCAGAAGCAGGCTGCTACTGCAGGTGCTCAGAAGTGGTGCACACAGGAGGAGCGTCAGCGTGCATACGACAACTGGGAGACTACCGACGACCACGGTATGCAGATCTATGGTATCGCTAAGGACCAGAACGGCACAGAGTACTACATGGTTAAGAACTCATGGGGAGAGGCTGGTACTTACAAGGGCTTGTGGTATGTAACAAAGGCATTTGCTCGCTACAAGACTATGAACATTGTTGTTCACAAGAATGCTATTCCTAAGGATATTCGCAAGAAGCTTAACATTAAGTAAGCATTTTCGATTATAAGGCAGATATCTACTGCCGCTAACAATGAAGCTGTCTAACAAGGCTACTTTGTCGTTACGCTCGCTCTCAAAATGCTCATTTACGTCGAGTAAACTCCGCTTTTTCGAGCTTCGCAAGCCTAAAATTAGCTCTTGTTATACAACTTCTCACAGAAATGGGGTTGT
>JAFYWG010000032.1 GCA_017558115.1 Alistipes sp. | reverse complement strand
CAGCCCTAGTGTTACCGACAACGTGCGCTCAGCAGTTATTACAGGTCTTAACACAGTAAACCGCGTACACATTGTTGACGCTTTGTCAGACTCACGCCTCAAGGGTCTCTTTGCAGATAGAAACTACGAGGATGTGGTGAACGAGCAGAACTGGCAGGAGGAGAGCACAGCTGCCTACAAGGCTCTTAACGCGGGATTCTTGCTTAAGGGTAATGTGGAGATGTATGAGTTGTATAAGAAGACAGACGAAAATGGCAATATCTCCTTCTTCTGTATGCTTAACTTCACACTCCAGCTAACCGACCTTAATGACGGTAGCATCAAAGGTTCAAAGAGCTATCAGCTCAACGAGCTTAGCGTAAGAAACGTAGACGAAGCTTTCAACAACTGCCTGAAGAAGATCACTGGTGGTCGCAATGAATTAGGCATCAACATGAAACCCGAGGTATTGGGCTTCTGCAACGAATACTTCAAAGTCGCCACATACATCGTAGAGCTTGGCGAGACCAACAAGAAGGGTGTTCTCGTAGACCTCTGGATCTCTGGTGGCGAGGAGATAGGCTATCAGAAGGGCTCAGTCTTCTATGTGTACAAGGAGAAGAAGATTGGCTCAAAGGTAATACGCGAGAAGATTGCTGAGATTGTAGCAGAGGAGGTTATGGACGGTGTTACACGCTGCAAGGTTAAGGCCAAGGAGTCTCCAATCATCCAGCAGGAGTTTAACGCAGGTACACAACTCGAGGTTGAACTCGATCATCAGCGTGGCGATGGCTTCATGGATATTGGCAACGCTATCTTTGGTTAGTCCTAAACTTTGTTCTATTGGGGTTGGTAGCCCCAATAGAGCCCTAATTTATATATGCAACATAAAACGGAACTTATTATGATACGAAGAATTGCAACACTTTTTATGGCGATGTTCTTCGCCTTTACTGCATCGGCACAGCAGTATAGCATGGATGCCGAGCTCGTAAGACTCGAAGGCAACACCGCTATTATCAGATGCTCAGGCACAGCATCATCGAAGAAGGATGCCATTGAGATGGCCAAGAAGTCAGCCATATACACATACATCTACAGCGGTATTGATGGCATCGATGGTGGCCGTCCGCTTATCACCTCTCAGCTCAACAAGGTGGACCAGGAGTATGTCGATGGCATATTCAACACCATGCGCTATGCAAGCTTCATCAACATATCGCTCGTGACCGTTGACTATGAGGTTAAGGTAGCAAAGCAGATACAGGTGACACTCACCTTGGGCCTGTACCACGAGGCACTACGCCGAACACTCGAAAAGGCTAATATACTCAAGGTTCGCCCCTCATCGCTGGACGAGGTTACGGACCATATCGCCATGCCCACGGTGATGGTTGTGCCCTTCTGCCAGAGCGGCGAGACATACGAGGAGGTGTTCAACAGCAACAAGTATATGCGCATGATCATCGCGAAGGTCAACGAGGGCTTTATCGAGAATGGCGTTGAGACAAAGGATCTTATCACCTGTCTCAACAATGCCGAGACCTATCGTCTGCTTAAGGGCGAGGGCATGACCTTGGAGGATGCGATACTCATCAACTCGGGTGCAGACATCTCAGTAAAGGTGGATATCAGCAGCAACACCACATCGACAGGTACCGAGGTGTACATCACCATGAACGCTATCGAGATTGCTACGGGTAATACCCTCGGCTCAGTATCTGAGAAATCGGCACGCAAGCAGACCTCTGCTGAGGCTATCTGCGGCCCTATGGCAAAGTCTATGATTAAGGATTTGCTCGATTTGGTGGCTACACGCATGGTTAAGAAGACCAGTACAGGCCAGAGCATATCGTTGCGCTTCACTATCGACCCATCATCAGTGCTTACAATGGAGACAGAGATTAACGACGAGCTCCCATTGGCCGATATGCTCGTCATCTGGGTTAAGCAGCATGCACAGAAGGGTCGCTACCAGTCGCCCAAAATTTCGTCACGCCTTTTGACCTACAGCGACGTATTTATCGACAACTCTGTGGAGGATGGCGTACAGATGGACGTTACGGACTTCGCACGCGAGCTATACATCTATCTTAAGAGCCTCGACCTCACCATTTCACGTACGGTAAATGGCAACTCTGTAGACGTTGTGATCTACTAACCACAAACAGCAAAAGAATACTACTATGAGATTTACACGTAACATATTCGCACTCGTAGCCGCTATGTTCATGGGTGTGGCGGCACTCCAGGCACAGGATGTTATCGATATGTCGGTTAGCATCGACCAGGATACAGCAGAGCTCCTTGGCGAGAACAACACGCTCGCGCTACGCAATAAGTTGAGCAAGATAATCACACGCAATGGCATGGCAGATGCCGAGGGCTTCTTCGCCCTCGTGCCCTCTATCGCCATCACTGATGACGGCATTGTAGACACGGGCATGGCAAAGATGCGCGTTATGTATGCCGACCTCACACTCTCGGTTGTTAACATCGTTGACGGCACCGTCTTCGATAGCCAGACCGTAGCCTTGCAGGGCAATGGCAATAGCGACGAGGCCTGCCTACGTGCTATCATCAACAAGCTCAACGTGAACGATGCGCGCCTCTCGAAGCTCTTGAGAGATGCTCGCACAAGCATCGACGCATTCTATGAGCGCCAGATGCCCAATTTGATGAAGAAGGTAGACACCATGATAGCTACCGAGAAGTACGAGGAGGCATTAGCAGCCCTATCTCTCATCCCCGAGAGTGTGGCTGAGTACAACGAGGTGTGCGACAAGCGAGTTGAGGTGTACAACCGCGTCCTTGAGATTGAGACATCGCGTCTACTTGCCGAGGCCGATAACCTTGTTCGCATGGGCCGCATAGACGAGGCTTTGGAAAAGTGCCGCATGGCAGATATCATGAGCCCCAACTACGGCGATGTCGTAGCCTTCCTCAAGCGCCTTGACGAAGAGGCCGCAGCTGCCGAGGCTGCCATGTTGGAGCAGAAACGCCTCGAGGCAGAGGCTGCAAGAAGCCGCGAGAATATGGATCAGTGCGCAAAGAGCAAGGGCGAGAACATCAAGCAGGAGATAAGGAAATCTAAGAGCAACGAGAGTGGCGGCAAATCTATTAGCCAATCACTCTTCGGTTTGTAGTCCAACATCTAAAACAGAGAAGCAATGAGACATATAAGCGCTATAGCAGCGATACTCCTACTTCTTGCTGTGGGCACCACCACAGCCCATGCACAGCAGGAGCGCGTAGTGGAGCAAAGTCGTGCCACACGTCCCACGTGGATAGGCCTCACCACACCCGCATATCTCGCCGTTACGGAGGTGGGTGATACGCTGAGCGAGGCTACGGATAAGGCCATGAACACCATACGTCAGCATATTATCAACTCCGTGGCTGTTAACGTCGCCTCGGCAGAGGTTATGCTATCGCGCGAGGTTACATACGACGACTGGAGTTCGATTATGTGCGACTACTCTTCTGTTCTTATGACCGAGGCAGCAAAGCTCCCATACCTCCACGACATATCTGTATCGAATGCCGCAGACATCTACTGGGAGCGCATCTACACACGCTCTACAAAGAGCTATCGCTACGAGGTATCTATACGCTATCCCTTTAGCGAGGAGACACGTCGCGAGCTTGTCGATGCATTCATTGCCATCGACAACGCAAAGGTTGAGGAGCTTACACGCCTACGCAACGAGCTCGCCACTATCGACAACCTCGACAAAGTGAAGGATGCTGCAAACGCGCTTGAGGCACTCAAAAACTACTTCTTCGACGCTACACGCAAGGATGAGGCAGAGGTACTACGCCGCAATTACCGCGCTCTCTACTCTCGCGTGACGCTCAATGTCGAGGAGCAGGGCGAGGGCTACTGCATCTTTGCCATCATGCTCGATGGTCGCGCCGTAATCACCTCAGTTGGTGCACGCCTACGCAGCGACTCGGCACTTGAGATGACAGTGCGTGCTGTGGAGAATAACCGCTACATGCTCACCTACAACCCCGAGTACGCATCGCCCAAGGACATAAACACCATAGAGATAATCTACCCCTTCGGAGGTATAAGTGTGTCGAAGACCATATACTTCGATGCACCCAGCAGATAGAGACACAAATACTAATACTATTAACAACTAAAATTAACAACTATGAAGAAGATTATTATTGCAGTCGTGGCATTGGCAGCAGTTGGCACAATGGCATCATGTGGCTCAACAAAGAGCGCACAGTCACCCGCACCTACCGGTATGGTAGAGGAGGTTGTTCCATTGAGCGGCCCCGAGTACCACAGCAATGCTGACTACTACCGCGCAGTGCAGAACGCAGCAAGCAGCGACCGCAGCATGGCACAGAAGAAGGCTATGCAGAACTGCCGTCAGGAGATCGCGGCAAACGTTCAGGCCGACCTCGAGCTCGTTATCGAGAACTACGCAAAGGCTCAGACTACTCAGTATGGTGAGGACCTCAAGTCGCACTACCAGGAGCTTGCTTACACCGTGGCACAGCAGCGCTTGCAGGATGTACAGGTTGTAGGTGAGAAGATGTACAAGGAGGAGAATGGCAACTACCGCTACTACGTATGCTTGCAGATCCCTAAGAAGTCTGTACAGGAGGCAGCTGCAGCCCTGTTGGCACAGGACGAGAAGTTGAACCTCGAGTTCGACCTCGAGATGTTCAAGGAGGTATTCAACCAGAAGCGTGCTGAGTTCGAGAGATAATCAGCCTTCGCAAACAGAGGTTCTAAAAGGTTCAAGGGGTGGATCCCACCCTTTGATACCCTTTAGAACCTTTTTTCCTCTTATTCACCCGACACAACCGTCATCTTTCCACTTTCCACTATGAAAAGATTTATCATATTGAGCATATTTACACTCTTGAGTGTCAGCGCCTTTGGCCAGTCACGCACTGAGGCATTATTGCGCTTTCAACAGCGCCGTAACGGGGCACTCCAGGAGTTTCAGGAGAATCGCCGCAAGGCCTACGCAGACTTTATACGTAAGCGCTGGGAGGCATGGAACGTGGAGACACCCGAGGAGCTTCCCATGCGTGTGGAGCCAGACCAGCCCGTAGTTAAGCCCGTAGATGATGTGGTGAGCCCCGCAAAGGAGATAGAGGCAACGCCTAAGGCAATAGAGACGGAGATTATCATTCCCACCACCGAGGAGTTTGAGATAGCACCCACAGAGATCCCACCATTGCCCCCAGCACGCCGTGATGACGTACGCTTCGACTTCTATGGCGCTAAGTGTGAGGTTACGTTCGACAAAGCGAACCGCTTCACCCTTAGCTCGATAGACGAGAATAGCGTGGCTGATGCGTGGCTACAGATGGATAACGAAGCCTACGATAGGTTGATTGCCGACAGTAAAGCGTTAAAGGATGAGTTATACCTCAACGACTGGGGCTACAACCTCCTTGTTAAACATGTTGCGGAGGAGATATGCGGTGCCGATAGCAACGAGTCTGTAGTGCTTCGAGCCTTCCTCCTCGGCGAATCGGGCTACAAGATGCGCCTTGCACGCTGCGACAGCCGTCTTGTGCTACTTATTGCTGCCGAGCAGAACATCTACGGCCGCCACTTCATCAATATTCGCGGCGACAAGTTCTACATCTTCGATACGCTGCCCAACATGAGCATACACGTCTGCAACAATAGCATCGACGCGGAGCAGGCGCTATGCTTCAAGATGCCAACACCCCCTGCACTACCCTATGCTAAGGGTAACGGCTTTTCGCGCAACAACCCTCGCAATGGCGACATGCTAAACATCGTACCCAACGCCAACCTCATGGACTTCTATAGCGACTATCCACAGTGCGACTGGTCTATCTTTGCCGAGACATCATTCAGCGACATGGTATATCTACAGTTGCTTGGACCATTGCAGAAGATGGTAAAGAATAAGAGCGAGGTAGAGGCACTGCAAAACATCCTCTCGATGATTCAGTTCTCGTTCCCCTACCAGACCGACGCCCAGCAGTTTGGTTGCGAGCGCACCTTCTTTGCCGATGAGATGTTCGCATATATGTATAGTGACTGCGAGGACCGCTCTATTCTCTTGTGCCGCATTGTTAAGGATATCCTCAATCTGGACGCCGTGCTGTTGCACTACCCCAACCATATCGCTGCGGCTGTATGCTTACGTAGTGGTAGCGTTGGCGACACAATCATGGTTGGAGATAAATGTTACACAATTTGCGACCCCACCTACGTGGGCAGCGACATAGGCGAATCAATGCCCAAGTTTAAGAATGTAGCACCCAGCGCAATCATCACAGTTGAGTAGGGATAAAAGGGTACAAATAAGAGAAGGGTCCGGTGTTTTCCGGCTCTGTCGTAAATTCCGGTGGGGAAAATTGTAAAAAAAGTTTTATCTTTGTGTTATGGTTAAGCATAAAGATAAGATAGAAGATCCATTGAAGTTGTTGTTGCCTGGGGTAATATACGACTATTTTGAGTTGGTGCAT
>JAFYWG010000031.1 GCA_017558115.1 Alistipes sp. | reverse complement strand
GAGGCTGTGTGACGAGTATCCCGAGAGGTCGTTCCGCTCTTTAACGACCAATCATTATGGGGTATCATCAATTAAGAGATGGCGTGATGTGTGCCTCGGTCATCATGCGAGATTTAGGGGCTGGGCCTCGGGTTTGGCTGCCGCCTGCCTTGCTCGAGGAGAAGGATGAAATGGTCGGCTAAACGTGTAGAAAACTCTGGGGTTCCTTGTTTGGACGCGGGTTCGACCCCCGCCACCTCCACTTTTGATGGGGTTAAATACCCCTCAAAATCAAAGTAAGACATTGATAATCTGATAGATTATTGATGTCTTTTTTCTATTTATATATCAATCATCTTGACAGCAATCGCCATACTTTACTTCGGAGGGCGGTTATTTGCTGAAAGATGTTGATAGTCTGACAAATATCCACACACCTATCCCCCAAGAATAGTGTGGGAATGGAGTGGGGATGGGTGTGTGGGAATTGATCAAAATCTGTGACCAATTTTTCGCCATCTGAGACCAATTTTTTTGTAAAGCATTTTTTAACATTAAATTGAAACTAAAATGACTATCACATTTGTTTGCCGAAGTTCAAAAGTCAGTAAGAAGGATGGACTGACACCATTAGAACTATATGTTATCATTGATGGTAAGAGGCGTTTTGTCTCCCTTAAACGCAGAATAGACCATAAACTGTTCAA
The DNA here is from genome assembly GCA_017558115.1 of Alistipes sp. Taxonomy (GTDB): domain Bacteria; phylum Bacteroidota; class Bacteroidia; order Bacteroidales; family Rikenellaceae; genus Alistipes. Next base: position 29,871 of record JAFYWG010000031.1, on the reverse strand, counting down.
CGCCAAGAAGCAGATTGTTCGTGGTGATGCCGAGACCAACGAATACATTGAAGCAATCCGAATGAAGTGTTATGCGTTGGAGACGGAGATGTTGAAGCGAGGTCTCCTCCTTACGGTGGATACCTTCGTTTATGCATTTAAGCACGGTATCAGACAGAACAGTATATCCACTTACGGACTATTTGACAAGTTTATGGACAAGCAGTTGGAGAAGAAGAATATTGGTCTGATAACACACGCTATATATGTCAAATACCGATGCACCATCCGCTATTGCAAGGAGGCGATGCAGACCGACAAGATGTTGTCAGACCTTACCACATCTGATATGGAGGACATCTACACATATATGCTTCATAAGATGTCCAACAATAGTGCAATCTGCTATATGAGAAAGTTAAAGACGATATTGCTATATGCTATTCGTGAGGGATACATATCTACCAACCCTATCACCTTCAAGTTTCATAAGGACAAGGTAGAGAAAGAACCCCTTACCATAGAAGAAGTCCGTAGCATAAGAACAAAAGAATTGGGGTCAAGGAGAATAGAGAACATACGAGACCTTTTTATTCTACAATGTTACACAGGACTTGCTTTCAGAGATATGTCCTGTTTAAGCGAAAAGGACATCAGGATAGACAAAGACGGTAAGGAGTGGATTGTCAAAGAACGAATAAAGACGGGGATAACAGCGTTTATCCCCATCTTGCCTGTTGTCAAGGAGATATTAGTCAAGTATAACTATCACCTACCGACATTGACTAATCAGAAATACAACTCCTACTTGAAAGAGATACAAGATATATGTGGCATCAAGAAGATACTGCACTCCCATCTTGCTCGCCATACCTGTGGGACACTACTCCTCAATGCAGGAGTGGATATGCTTACGGTATCAAAGGTTCTTGGACACAGTTCAACGAAGACCACCGAGGCGGTGTATGCAAAACTACTCCCCGAAACAATAATGAGGCGTGTAGAAGAGGTGTCTGACAAACTGATATGAGAATACATATCGTATCCCCATCCACTACACGCACCTATACCTTCCAGAATAGTGTGTGCAATGGATGGGGATGAATGATTATCTGACACCAATTTTATGCGTAGTCTATTACATATCGTCTAATGTTAAGCATAGTTGCTCAATATCATACTTTGGCAATAGTTTATCCTTGATATGTTGCACCTTCTCTGCAAAAGCCTCTGGCTTAAACTCCTTTCGCTGTCGTTTAACCTCGACTACTACCGCCTTATTCTTCTCCAAGCGTAGGGCAACAATATCTATCTCGCACTGCTCCTTACCCCTCTTTGCCTCCCAATATGAACCCATATCACGATACTCGTGACTCTCGATAAACTTCTGTTTGAAGTATTCTTCGAGTGTCTTACCCGAATATGTTGTATAGTCCTCATTGATTATGTGGTCAAGCACCTCAAATTGATTCATCTCTACGAGAGTGCGATTACCCTCAAAGTAGCGAAACCAGAAGCGGAGAAACATATCTGTTATCTCATATCTTACGGTCTGCGTTCCTCGTTTTGCAAGTATTGGTCGCATCTTCTTAATGATTTCGTATGTCTCCTCCAACTTTTTGAGTTGTCCGCCAATACTCTTCTCACCAAGTGCTGCGGCAATCTCTGCTTGTGTATTCAGACCATTTGATATAGCATCCAAAATAGAGAAGTATGTGCCATACTGCTTTCCGAACTCATCTACAAGCAGATGCTTACCCTCATCCTTAAACGGTGAATCAGGGTCACACACTGCACGAATAATCTTCTTTACCGACAACGCTTTGCTATCTACAAGCAACTCAACATACTTGGGAATACCACCCGTTACGGTGTATAGAGCCAATAAATCGTCATTGGTATATGTAGGTGCGTAGTCTACCATTATCTGCTTTAACACAGACGACGAGAATGGATTAAGTTTCAGCATAACATCGGCACGACCAAACAGTGGCTCGTGATAGTGCTGAAATATCTTTGTCATCAACGAGTAGATAGAACCACTAACTATGAAGTTGATATGTGTCTTTAAGCGATAATGATCCCAATAGTTTTGTATATCGCTATAGACACTTGGGTTGATATTGAAGAACTCCTGAAACTCATCTATAACAAGTGTGAATTGCCTTGTCTCACCCTGCTGCATTAGGAAAAGGAATACCTCCTGGAATGAGTTCATTGCAGGCACAAACACACCCAACTTTGAGGCTATCTCCTTGCAGTATCCAGCACATAGTGACGACTCGTTCTTGCGACCAACGAATAGATATATAAACTGCTCATCACCCATTGCTTTACCTATGAGTGATGTCTTACCAATACGACGACGACCTGTTACCACAGTTAGTCGTGAGTGGTCATTGTAAGATAACTCTCGAACCTCTCGGAGTTTTGCAATTTCGTGTTCTCTGTTGTAGAATTTCATATTATCTTATTTTATTGTTACCGCTGTAAATTTTACAACCGTAACAAAAGTAGTAATAATCTATCGAATATGCAAATAATCGACCACTAAAATCTAATCCCCATCCCTTTCAGACACTATTCAGGGGGTATAGATTTGTGGATATATGTCAGAATATCAGAATATTGCTATCCACAATTGCTATCCAAAGTTTGAATATGGCGTTTGCTATCGGGATAAAAGTGATAAAAAATAACAAAAGACATTGATAATCATTAGATTGTCAGTGTCTTTTTTATTTCTACTAAAATATCTTTAGTTTATCCAAAAAAATAAATTGATATGATTGTATTTATATAAATTATATTTTATATTTGTATAAGTTTTAGCAAACACTATTATTAACACAAATAACTCAAACAATGAAAAAACTTACTTTAGGATTTATCCTTATGTGCATTGTGGCTACATTCGCATCATGTACAAAGACCGAGTATGTCACAATCGCCCCCGAAGAGGAGGCTCCAGACACAAGTACTTACACCATCATGTTGTATGGCTGCGGTGGTGGTAACCTCGACTCATCAATGGTTATGAATATTCAGGAGGCGCTCCTTGAGGGTGCAACCGATCGCGTTAACTTCGTTGGTCAGGTTAAGTTTTCGAAGGCATACCAGGAAACCGAGGCACTCAAGGGTACGCAGCGCTTCATCGTCGGTGAGGCTGGAGCACAGTGGTATGAGCCAGTAGAGGTTCTCGATCCCATGCTTAAACTAAATGATCCAGCCAACCTTACAGCATTTATCAACTGGGCAAAGGAGCAGCGTCCTGCAGATAACTACATCTTGATATTGTGGAACCATGGTGCTGGTTGGCTTCCTTTCCAAGACCCTACGAGCCGTGCCGTTATCTTTGATGATGTTGTCAACGCTTACGTAGGTATGTCTATCAACGAGTTGGTTAAGGGTGTCAAGGACTCTAATACCAAGTTCAAGATGATCTACTACGACGCTTGTTTGATGGGCATGTTCGAGAATATCGTTGGTCTTGGCGACTGCACAGAGTATACTATGTGTGCAAGCCACATCACTCCAGGTATGGGCGGTGACTACAACTCTCTCATGCACCACCTCAATAACTCGACAAACTTCGAGGAGGCTATGAAGGTCTACGTCAATGAGACTGTAGAGCACTGGGAGCAGCAGGGTTTGGCTCTCGACCTCATGTTGGTAGATAACAACCAGGTGGATCCATTGCTCGCGGAGATCAAGGTGTTGTCAGGTTACTTGAAGGAGGTTGCCGAGATTGTAGCATCTTATAATGAGGAGACTGATGCCACTGATCTTAATAAGTACTATCTCTGTTCGGCATATCAGCAGGCTATCTGCTCTTGTTACCACTACGACTGGAACTACATGGCAGATGGAAGACCCGAGTCGCCATTCTTCGACCTTAACCACTTTATACAGATTCTCTTAAATTCACGAACTCACGATTACTCTGCAAAGTTTGTCGATATCTCAAGTCGCATCAGCCGAGCATTCAAGAATGCTATCATCTGCAAGCAACTCACTACACCTGTTAAGTCGATGGATTTATCTATGGCTGTTACCATTGTTGACAGCTATCAGTGGAACATTTATGGTTACGAGAAGCCATACAACGATCTCGCGTTCCATCAGAAGACAGGTTGGGGTGATTGGTTGAAGATTAATACAGTTGCGCCTATTGGTAACCCTGATCCATTAAAGGTTATTGGAGCCACTTTACCCGAGGGTGGTGGGTCGTCAGAACCCAGTGTCGAGCAGCAGATTGAGTACATTCTTGGTCTTATCGGCAAGAATTAATTGCCTCGAGCACCCTACGGGGCAACCCCGCTGATACCCTCTTGGGCTCGGGTGGAAGGGGTGGAGTGCTGTTCATTCATTCATTTTCCCTATAAAAATGAATGAATGAACAACTCTTTTCTCGCTTCCAAGGGTTATCAGTAAAGTATTGATGTGGTGTATAATGATACCCACATTTATCAAGGCGATTACACTTACCTACATTATCACTGATATATATATAATTATTTTCTGTATCCACATACCGAGTAAATACATTCTTTCTTCCACACTGAGGACATACATGGCGTGTACTGCGACCTCGGTATCTCTCTAACTGATATCTATATTGAGTCATAGTGATATAATAATTTTTTTTGAGACGATAGGGACGATAGAGACCATAGAGACCAAAGGGATGACTCGGACATTTCTGTTGATAGCGACTTCCCTTAAGTCCCTTTGGTCTCTTTTGTCTTCTTGATACTCTCTATTCTGTTTGTTCATTCATTCATTTTCATAGGAAAAATGAATGAATGAACAGCGTCTACTCCTTGTTTTAGCAGAGTGTGTATGGAGGATATGCTCTTGTACAAAAAAAGGCCAGACCGATAAGTCTGACCCATTATAGATATAAGGTATAAACTACTCGCCAACGAGGATGCGACCGCAGTACTCGCAAACAATGACCTTCTTACCCTGGCGGATGTCCACCTGACGCTGGGGAGGGATACGGTTGAAGCAACCACCACAAGCATCACGAGTAACAGTCACTACTGCCAAGCCGTTGTGCACATTCTTGCGGATGCGGTTATAGGCAGCGAGCAAACGCTCATCAATAGGCTCCTTAGCCTTCTCAGCCTTGGCTGTGAGGTCTGCAACCTGCTGTGCTGTCTCTGCCTCGATAGAGTCGAGTTCCTCCTTCTTAGCTTTGTAATCGATGTTGCGCTCCTCGAGGGCAGCGTTAGTCTGCTCGATGACAGCCTTCTTCGACTTGATGCTTGCAGAGTACTCCTTAAGGCGCTTCTCAGCGAGCTCAATCTCGAGCTCCTGATACTCGATCTCCTTAGTAAGAGAGTCGAACTCGCGGTTGTTACGCACGTTGTTCTGCTGCTCCTTGTAGTTAGCGATCATAATCTTGGCCTGATCAACCTCGCGCTTGCGCTGACGTGTGAGCGAGTTGAGCTCCTCGATCTCAGCGTTGATATTCTCAACGCGAGTGTTGAGTCCAGCGAGCTCATCCTCGAGGTCCTGAACCTCAAGTGGCAATTCGCCCTTTATCTTGTTAATCTCGTCGATCTGTGAGTCAATCTTCTGCAACTCATAGAGTGCCATAATTTTCTCCTGCATCGAGTAGTCAACATCGTTTGTCTTCTTCTGTGCCATATTATAGTAATTTAGTTATTTGCGGTTGTATCATTAGACTAAGTAGTGTACCGGGTTACGCGAGCATACGCTCTTGCGAACGGCAAAGTTACACATTTTTTTTGATAATACATCATATATGATGCGAATTGCGCAAAATTCGCTCTCAAAATGGCCAATATCCATCAAAACCATGCGGTTTTCGCCACACATAAAGTCGTTATAGCGCAAATCGGCGGTGATGTATACATCAGCCTCGGCAGCCATAGCAGCATCTATAAGCGAGCGTCCCGAGCCTGTGCATATCGCCACACGGCGTACCATCATATCCTCCGCGGGGATGTCGCTATAGCGCACAGCACCCACCTCGAAAATCGCCTTAACGCGATTCATGAAGGCCATAACACCCTCGGCACGCGCCAACGTACCGACAACGCCAAAGCCAGCATCGGCATTATCCCTGCGGGGCTCCAATACCGACATAGCATCGAGACCTATCATCGAGCCAAGCTGCCAACTCATACCGTGTGGCGCACTATCGAGATTAGTATGTACTGCATAGAGGGCTATACCCTTGCGTATGGCACGCTCCACACATCGCTCGACGTAGCTTGCCGAGTTGAAGCGCTTCAAGGGGGTAAAGATTATGGGGTGGTGCGTGATGATGAGATCGCACCCCTCACGCTCCGCCTCGTCGAGCACCTCCTCCGTAACATCCACAGCCAGAAGCACACCCTTAACCTCATCATCGAGGCGTCCAACTACAAGACCCGAGTTGTCGTAACTCTCCTGCAACGATAGCGGCGCAAACTCCTCAATAAGTGCTACTATATCTCTGATTTTCATACCCTACGCACGACTAAAATAGTGACTGCTCATAGAATGGGAATAGTTCCTTGACCTCCTCACTCTTCTTCGCGCGACCACGACGACGTGTCACCGATGGCTGCTCTACGGCAGCTTCACCCTCCTGAGGTTCCACCTCCTTGCGTGGGCGACCACGACGACGCGGTGCTGGCTCCTCTGCTGGTTTCTCCGCAGGCTCAGCAACAGCAACCTCCTCTACTATTGCAGCCTTCTCGGCTACTGGCTCGGGGGTAGTGACGGCTGCCACAACCTCTGCCTTTGTCTCCTGCTCCACATCCGAGATAAGCTCGTCGACAGCCTCTATGGGTGCCTCATACTCCACGGGGCTATTATCGCCCAACGACTCGCGCACCTCGACAAGCATAGCGCGGATATTCTGCAGACGCTCCAAGATAGAGACATCGCGCTTAACGCTCTTATTGCGGCGCTTCATAGCGCTATTAGCACCCTCAAGCGTCATACCCTTCTCCTTCACGAGGTGGTATATGAGTTTGAAATTCTCGATATCCGAAGGGGTAAACATACGATTACCCTTCTTGTTCTTGTGGGGCTTGATGCAGTCGAACTTCGACTCCCAGTAGCGGATAAGCGATGCGTTAACATCGAACATCGCTGTCACCTCGCCCATAGAATATAACAACTTTGCCATATCTCTGTATATTATAATTTTACTATTCTCAAATCCTTGGGATACATATTGTTGCAGCGAGCACCTATGCGCTTGACAAAGCCTATAGGCACACCCCTATACCCCACTACGTTTATACCCTCGTCGAACTGTCCTGCGGCTATATCGTTGCGACGTAGGTAATCCACAGCATCCTCCAACGACACCTCTACCACGGGTACTACATCGCGGTTTAAGCCGACATATAGCGCCAATGGGTGCTCAGGTTTAAGCTTCTGTTTGAAGATGCGACCCATGGCTACACCCGAGTAGACTACCGACAAATTCTCCGAGAGCGTCACTATAGACTCCGCCATAGCGCTGTTGTAGGCGTATATATCCTCGCCCACCATCATAAACGTATGCTCCGCAGCATCATCCACCCAGCGCGATAGCTCCTTAACATCGGCCTTAGCACATTGGCTAAAGAGCTTACGGCGTGCCTTGGGCATGCTACGGCGCACAGCCCCCTCACTCTTACGCGCTACTGCAGCGAAGAAGCCCTCGCCACGCGCCTTGTGTGGGTAGAAGTGGAAGCACTGGAATGCGCCAATATCACTGCGCACAACGCCCCACTCGTCACAAGCAGTAACCCTCTCCGCAGCCTCCAACTCATCGCCATACTCCGCCATAAGCCACTCGACAATACCCTCATCCTCCGTAGGGTTAAAGGTGCAGGTGCTGTATATCAACGTACCTCCTGGGCGCAACACACGCCACGCCTCGGTAAGAATCTCGCGCTGACGCTCTGCACAGATGTCGGGAGAGGCAGGTGTCCACTCCGCGCGTGCCTCATCCATCTTGCGAAACATGCCCTCACCAGAGCATGGGGCATCCACAGCCACCACATCGAACCAGTGTGTGAAGGCTCCGATATGGGCAGGTTCATTGCACGTAACAACGACGTTACCCATACCCCAGCGCTGCACATTGTCGGCGAGTGCCATAGCTCGGCTATGGCTGATGTCGTTAGCTACGACCAAGCCCTTGCGCCCCACAAGCGTAGAGTATATCGTGGTCTTACCACCAGGCGCTGCACACATATCCAGCACGCGCTTACCCTCCATGTCGTGGTTCGACAACAGATGGGCAACAAACTGCGACGAGGCCTCCTGAACATAGTAGGCACCGCCATGAAGTAGCGGGTCGAGCGTAAACTGAGGGCGCTCAGCGAGGTACTTACCCCACTTACACCATCCCACAGCCTCACCCTCGAAACTCTCAGCTGGCTTAGCGGGATTTAGGCGCACAGAGACGGCTGGTTCAGTGTCGAGCGCTGCAAAAAGTCTCTCGGCATCCTCACCCATCGCCTCACGCATTATGGCGACAAATCGTTCGGGTAGTGGCGTACGCATATCGTTTATAGCTGACGTTTACCAGTACACATCTCCTCCACCGAGGCACATATGCGGTCGATAATCGAGGGGTCGGCAACAAAGTCATCGACATCCTTGTCTACGACCAATACGCGACCCTCGTAGATATTCTCAATCCAGTTGTTGTACTTCTCGTTCAAGCGGTTGAGGTACTCCTCATCTATGTTCTGCTCGTAGTCTCTGCCTCGCATCTTAATCTGTGCAATGAGCGTGGGAACACTCGCTTTGAGGTAGATAAGCACATCGGGCTTGGGAAGAAGCGTCTGCTCGATATTAAACATCTTCATATATGTATCGAAGTCGCGGCTCGCCATAAGACCCATAGAGTGGAGGTTATCCGCGAAGATGTGGGCATCCTCATATATGGTGCGATCCTGAACTACGTTGTCCGACTCATCGGCAAGCATGGTCAACGTCTGCTGTATGCGGCTACCGAGAAACCAGAGCTGAAGATGAAACGACCAGCGACCCATGTCGTCGTAGAAGTCGCTGATGTAGGGATTGGCCAAATCCTCATAGTATGCCTTTGCGCCATAACGCTTGGTCAGAATCTCAGTAAGCGTAGTCTTACCGCTGCCGATGTTTCCTGCAATCGCTATATACATAGTGGTTAGTGTTTTATATTATTCTACTTATTTCAAATTCGAGGCTTAGTTGAAGAACTCGGCCACACGCATAATGGAATCGGGCATAGCAAAGACCACGACTCTATCGAAGGCATTGATCTGCGTTGAGCCCACAGCGATAAACACCCTATCGCCACGCACTACGCCGCCAATCATCGTATCCTCGGGTAGGCCAAGCTCGGCGACAGTATGCTTCGTGGCTGGAGAGTTTGGCTTGACGATAAACTCCAGCACCTCGGCCTGACTACCCGTGAGGCACTTGATAGCCTGCACGTCGGTTGTCATGGTGAAGCGGAAGATGTTCGACGCCGTAACGAGTTTCTTGTTGATGATGGTGTCGACACCGATGCTCTCAGCCAACGATATATAGTTTATATTCTCCACCTCGGCGATAACCTTTTTAACACCCATGCGCTTTGCAAGCATCGCAGCAAGGATGTTGGTCTCGCTACGTCCGGTAACCGCCACAAAGGCATCCATACCTGAGATATCCTCCTCGAGCATAGCCTCCGTATCGCGGCCATCCTCGTTGATGATAAGCGTCTTATCGAGCATCTCGGCAAGGCGATAGGCCTTGTCTGCATTGTAATCTACGAGTTTCACGTTTATTTTGTTCTGCAACTCGTTGGCGATGCGAACTCCGATGCGCGAACCACCCAAAATCATCATATTCTTGATATCCACCTGACTGCTACCCGAGAGCTCTACGACACTCTGTGTGGCGTGGTGACGAGCGATGATGTAGACCATATCCTCCTCCTCGTAGCGATCCTCACGAGTAGGGATGATGGTACGCGAGCCACGCACAATGGCCACAGCGCGATACTCCAAATCCTCGTCCATATTATCCTCGATAATCTTACGACCGAGAAGTGGCGATGTCAAATCGAGCTTGAAGGCCACGAGCGAGAGCTTACCCGCCGCAAAGTCCATATACTCGGTTGTCGAGGTGTGACCCAGTAGGTTGATAACCTCGCGTGCAGCAATCTGCTCGGGATAGAAGAGGTAGTCGATGCCCATATCGATAAATATCTCCTTACTATTGGGCTCGAGATACTCGTTGCTATCGACACGCGCAATAGCCTTGCGGGCACCCAGCTGCTTAGCCATAACTGCCGAGAGGATGTTGTCGTTCTCCACAGAGCGCACAGCGATAAAGAGGTCACACTTTCTCACACCCGCCTTACGCAACACCGAGAACTGCGTGGTATCGCCCTCCGTTGTCTCAACGTCGACAAGGCTACCCACCTCGGCCAACGCCTTAGGGTCGACATCCGCAACCGTGATGTCGTGACCATTACCACTGAGCATTTTCGCAAGGTGCGTACCCATGTCACCCGCACCGGCAATTACTATCTTCATATATTAATCAAGTGAATATAAACCAATTATATACAAAGGTCATCTAACGATGAACTATAACATTTGCAAAATCAACTGCAAATATATAAATTTGTGGCCGAAAAACAAAGTTTAAAACAAAGTTTTAGATAATAAAGCATATGTCACCACTACTAATTACAATACTTATTGCCATCGGCGTGGTAGGCTTCTTCGTCTTGGCCATGTCGCTAACCTACCTCATCAAGGGTCATCACATCCAGTCGGAGATATCGACAAACCCCAACATGCAGAAGATGGGCATTAAGTGCGCCGTGCAGGAGTCACGCGAGGATATGGGTCTTACTGACTGCGACACTGGCAGCATCTGCTCGGGCAACTGCGCAGGCTGCGACATCGACCACAACGAGGCAATTAAAAAGAGTGAATAACCATGCAGAACACTGAGAATAACACATGGCTTTGCCGCAACTGCAACACACTTGTTAGCAGCGAATTGGAGGCATGCCCCTCATGCAAAGCTTTACGTCCTGAGACAGAGGCTCCAGTAGAGCCCACACCCGAGGGCATCGCCCAGGAGGTTGTGGTGGAGAACTACGCCAATGCCACACCTCAGCCAAAGGCAAAACTAAACTTTCGCGAGTCAGTTCTTGTCACCGTTGCCGACATATCTCTCGTGCTCGGCCTCTTCCTTGTATTGGGCACACTCATCGCCCCTCAGTTCGTAGAGATCCCCTGCTCGGAGTACACCGCAATCATGGCATCGACATGTATCGCTGTGGTGCTTCTTGCCATCACAATGACCACATGGGCACTACTACGCACCGTGGCCGACATATCGCGTCGCACACGCGAGATGCACGAGCGCGAATAAATATATAAAGTATAATATCGACAGAGGCCGCCAAAGAATTGACGGCCTTTGTACATATATATAATAGAGCACCGGTGCTACTCTATCGCAATTTGTTTCATCTCATTCTTATGATCACTACCCTCGCGCTTTGGCAAGCGAATATGCAACACACCGTGCGACATCTTCGCCTTGATATTGTCGCGGTCAACACTCTCGGGGAGGTTGAAAATCTGGCGGAATGAGGTGTAGGTGAACTCACGACGGAGGTAGTGATGCTTCTCGTCCTTTGTACAGTCCTCCTCGCCACAACACTCCTTAGCCTTCTCGTCGTGCTCCACCTCCTTGTCGAGGCATACGATAAGCTGGTTGTCGCCATTGAGTTCCACCTTGAAGTCATCCTTGGTCATACCTGGCGCAGCAATCTCAATCTTAAACTTTTTGTCTGTCTCGATGACATTGATTGCAGGCGTAGTATTTCGCTTAGGAAACACATCGGGCCACTGGTCGTAGAAGAGGTCGCCAAAGACCCCTGGAAGTCGATTTAATTTCTTAACTGGCATCATAATTTTAATAGTTTTAGTATTAAACACACCCCGATAGTAGCAAATCACGAACCAAATAAGACTCCGTTAGTTGTAACTTTCAAAAAGTTTGTTTAAATTTGCGGAAACTAATCCAAACAAAACACTACCATGGGCAAGAATACAATTTTCGTAAGCTACCGCAGAACAGACCGAAACGGCAAGACCAGCGGCACAGACATCGCGCGCACCATTAAGCAGCATCTCGAGATTTCAGGATATAAAAAACGCGTATTTTTCGACTACAGCGAGCTTTCTGATGATGAATTTGAGAATATCATACTCAGTGAAATTAGAGGGTGTAAAGTGTTTGTATTGGTATTGACACACGACACCATGCATCGCTGTGTTAACGATGATGACTGGGTACGTCGCGAAATTTTAGAAGCGGTTAAGCATAATAAAAAGATTATTCCCATTGAGGTGGACGACCTATTTAATGGCTACCCCATAGACATGATTAGCGACCTCAATATTATCAAACGTCTTCAGCACTCAAAGGTTCATATGGACTCAAGCTTCGAGAACGATATGAATGCTATTATCGAGGCACGCATTGCTCCAGTAATCAAACCACGCAAGTCAAATACACTTAAGCACATCCTTATTGCTTCATTTGCGATTATTGCTTTAGTAGTAGCAGGATGGCTTATTATTGACAACAAACAGGAAGTACCACCGGTTCCAACATATCCAACACACGAACCCTCAGTAGACGAGCTACTGGAGATAGACGGCTATCTAAAAGCCATAAGCAATGAATGTCCAGTAGACTCAGGTTATGGCGTTATTATGATGGAGGTTTATCGTTATGATGACACCATCATATATGAGTACAATTTTAGCGACGTTGACACAAGAGGTTTTTCCGAAGAAGAGTTTAATGATTGTGTAAAGTCTTGCACTGCAGAAATGGAACAAATGAAGCCTGTGTTTGCGCAACAATGGACAGAAATGTATCTATTGGGACTAGAGAATGAAATGTTTTCGGATGCAGTACAGATTATTGAGTGCGGCATAAATGTAGCATACCACTTCAGAGATAGCAATGGTATAAGATTATACACAATGAAGATTAGCAACTCTGAAATATGGGATGCTATAGAAAAAAACAAACCTATTAAATAGCAAAAACACAATAAATCGCACCTTTTTACGTGATTTGTTTGGTGGTTAAGAAAAAAGTGCGTACATTTGCGCGCTAAAAAACCCAAAAGGGTTGAGCGTAATTAATTTTTAACCAATAAATTTTATAGCAAAATGGCTGTTAAAATTCGTTTGGCACGTCACGGTAAGAAGGGTTATGCTTTCTACCACATCGTTGCCGCAGATAGCAGAGCGCCACGTGATGGTAAGTTCATCGAGAAGTTGGGTACATACAACCCCAACACGAATCCTGCTACAATCGATTTGAAGTTCGACCGAGCTTTGGATTGGTTACTTAAGGGCGCACAACCTACTGACACTTGTCGAGCAATTCTCTCGTACAAGGGCGTAATGTATAAGAAGCACCTCTTGGGTGGTGTAGCTAAGGGCGCATTCACTGAGGCTGAGGCTGAGGCAAAGTTCAACGTATGGGCTTCTGAGAAGCAGTCTAAGATCGATGCTAAGAGCAACAAGCTCGCATCTGACGCTACTGCTGCTAAGAAGGCTCAGTTCGCTGCCGAGACTAAGGTTAAGGAGGAGCGCGCTGCTGCAATCGCTGAGAAGAAGGCTGCTCTCGCTGCTGAGGCTGCTGCAGCTGCAGCTGAGGAGGCTGCTGAGGCAGAGGCTCCCGCTGAGGAGGCTTAATCTGGCGAGGTGCGATGATCGCCGTGGGACGCATAGGCCGTTTATTCGGTACTGAGGGTGGCGTAATGATTACGCTCTACACCACGTTCCCCGACGACTTCCGAATGGAGGAACCGCTATTTATCCGTGTGGATGAACTCGCGGTTCCTCTCTTTTGTTCTTCATTCGAGCGTCGCGGACAGTCAAGCGCCGTAGCCAACTTCGACGATATCGACACCGAGCGCCGCGCAGAGGAGTGGCTCGTAGGTCGCGAGATATTTATCGAGGAGGATGAACAAGACGACGATGAGTTCTACATGGAGGACCTCATTGGCTTCAAGGCCAGCGTAGGCCGCCAGCGTGGCGAGGTTATCGACTACTATGACAGCGAGGCAAACCCACTCTTCGAGATCAAGCTTGGCGACAAGCAACATCTCATCCCCGCACAGGAGGAGTTTATTGCGCATATCGACTTCGAAAAGCGCACAATAAAGTTTGTACTCCCCGAAGGTCTTTTAGAGTTGTAATAGCGACAACCACCCACATCTTAGGAGTACATATATATAATATAGGAGTTTGAGAGCTGTCTCAAGCTCTTTTTTTATACCCTTATGACAGACTATCACCTATGCTTATATATCCATAAGAATATATGATTACATAAAATAGCGAAAAACGTTTGTAATTTATTTTTTATTTGTACTTTTGCATCGGAATAAGAATTGCAACAGAATAAAAAACTAAATAACAATACAACTATGGAGATTAAGAAGAAGAGCTGCTGCTGCAGTGCAAATAAGAGCAAGTCAATCTACGATTTCGAGGTGATGGCACAGGGTAACAAGCCAGTGAAACTCGAGGATTATAAGGGTAAAGTTCTACTCATCGTGAATACAGCGAGCAAGTGTGGATTCACACCTCAGTACGCTGACCTCGAGGCACTTAACAAGCGCTTCGGCGAGCAGGGATTCGCCATCCTCGACTTCCCCTGCAACCAGTTCAAGGAGCAGTCACCCGAGGACGATGCCGAGAGAACAAAGTTCTGCCAGCTCAACTATGGCACTACATTCCCTCAGTTCAAGAAGATTGAGGTAAATGGCGAGAATGCCTCACCCCTCTACTGCTGGCTCAAGTCGCAGAAGGGCTTCAAGGGCTTCGACAAGAATAACCCCATCACTCACATTCTTGAGAAGTTGCTAAGCGAAGCAGATCCAAACTACGCATCAAACCCTGATATTAAGTGGAACTTCACAAAGTTCCTTGTAGACCGTGAGGGTAAGGTTGTAGAGCGCTTCGAGCCTACCACCGACATGGATATAGTGACAAAGGCAATCGAGAAGTTGCTCTAATATACCAAGATAGGCGCGATATAAGCCCGAATGGCACACGCTGTTCGGGTTTATGTTTTGGCAAGGATAATATTTTTTTGCAAATTTAGTTGCCGAAAATTTTGGAGAATAGAAAAAAGTGTGTATATTTGCACCCGATTTGGAAAACAAATCAAATGGTGGATGTAGCTCAGTCGGTTAGAGTAGAGGATTGTGGTTCCTAAGGTCGTGGGTTCGAATCCCATCTTCCACCCCAAGAGTTCATAAAAAGAGATGTCGCAAGACATCTCTTTTGTTTTTGATACCTACGCGTGATTATCATCTCAATAATTCAGGCAAATAGCACACGTGTGAAAAAATATTTCGAAAAAGAGTAGGTAGTTTGCAAAAAAATACGTACATTTGTTTGGTTAATTCCGCATTTAGAGTAAACCGAACTTTTAACAATCTATAAAACTACTGTCGTATGGCTAAAATCAAAGGAACAGTTGTAGTCGACACAGAGCATTGCAAGGGTTGTGGTGTTTGTGTAGCATCATGTCCTACAAACGTGCTCGGCTTGTCGGCCGAAGTAAACGGCAAGGGTTATCCCTTCGCTCAGATGGTTGAGCCGGATTCATGTATTGGTTGCGCCTCTTGCGCTATCATCTGTCCGGATAGTTGTCTAACGGTGTATCGCCAAAAATTCGAGTAAACTATGGCAGAGAAAGAGGTAAAACTTATGAAGGGCAACGAGGTGATTGCTCATGCAGCAATTCGCTACGGTTGCGACGGCTATTTCGGCTACCCCATCACTCCCCAGTCGGAGGTTATGGAGACCCTCATGGAGGAGAAGCCTTGGGAGACTACAGGTATGGTGGTTCTTCAGGCAGAGTCTGAGGTATCTTCTATTAACATGGTATATGGTGGCGCCGCTACAGGTAAGCGCGTGATGACTTCATCTTCATCACCCGGTGTCAGCCTTATGTCTGAGGGCTTGAGCTACCTCGCAGGTGCCGAGCTCCCATGTGTTATCGTTAACTGCCAGCGTGGTGGTCCAGGTCTTGGTACTATCCAGCCTTCACAGTCTGACTACTTCCAGGCTTGTAAGGGTGGTGCGCACGGTGACTTCCACCTCATCGTACTCGCTCCTAACTCAGTTCAGGAGATGCACGATTTCGTAGCTGACGCTTTCGATCTCGCATTCAAGTATCGTAACCCCGCTATGATCTTGGCTGATGGTTGTATTGGTCAGATGATGGAGAAGGTGGTTCTCGCACCCCAGCGTCCTCGCAAGACTAAGGAGGAGATCGCTGCAGAGTGCAAGAGCTGGGCATTGATCGGCAAGACCGACGACCGCGAGCGCAACGTGATCACATCACTCGAGCTTAAGTCTGAGGTTATGGAGGTTAACAACCAGCGTTTGCAGGCTAAGTATCGCACTTTGGAGGAGAACGAGGTACGTTACGAGGCTATCCAGTGTGAGGATGCAGATTACGTTATCGTAGCCTTTGGTTCATCATCACGTATCTGCTCTGCAACAGTTGAGATGGCACGCGCTGAGGGCATCAAGCTCGGTTTGTTGCGTCCTATCACTCTCTATCCTTTCCCCAAGAAGCCTATCGAGGAGCTTGCTGCTCGTGGCGTAAAGGGCTTCCTCTGTGCTGAGCTTAACGCTGGTCAGATGGTTGAGGATGTGCGTCTTGCAGTAAATGGTAAGGCTCCCGTTGAGCACTACGGCCGCTTGGGTGGTATGTTGTTCTCACCCGATGAGGTATTCAAAGCACTTAAAGAGAAACTTATAAACCGATAAGACTATGGCAGAGGTTGAAATCAAAAAGGAGAATTTGGTATTTGGCAAGTCTAAGCTTATCTTGCCTAACGTAATGCACTACTGCCCCGGCTGTAGCCACGGTACTGTTCACAAGCTCGTAGCTGAGGTTATCGAGGAGATGGGCTTGGAGCACGACACTATCGGCGTATCGCCCGTGGGTTGCTCAGTATTCGCATACAACTATATTGACATCGACTGGGCACAGGCTGCTCACGGTCGTGCTTGTGCAGTAGCTACTGCTATCAAGCGTGTTAACCCCGAGAAGATGGTCTTCACATACCAGGGTGACGGTGATATGTCAGCTATCGGTACAGGTGAGACTATCCACGCAGCTGCTCGTGGTGAGAACATCGTTGCTATCTACATCAACAACGCAATCTATGGTATGACTGGTGGTCAGATGGCTCCTACTACCCTCTTGGGTATGAAGACCGCTACTACACCTTATGGTCGTGATCCTAAGCTCAATGGCTACCCCTATAAGATTGCTCAGATGTTGGCACACTTGGATGGTGTATGCTACGTAACACGTCAGACTGTTCACACTCCTGCAAACGTTCGCAAGGCTAAGAAGGCTATCCGCCACGCATTCGAGAATGCTATGGCAGGTAAGGGCTTCAGCTTGGTAGAGATCGTTGCTACATGTAACAGCGGTTGGAAGCTATCACCCGTTGCATCAAACGAGTGGCTTGAGAAGAACATGTTGCCATTCTACGAGCCCGGAGACTTGAAGGATACAACTAAAGAGTAAGCAGTTATGAAAGAGACAATAATCATTGCAGGTTTCGGAGGACAGGGTGTCCTCACTATGGGTAAGATTTTGGCTTACTCTGGAATTATGCAGGACATGGAGGTAACATGGATGCCTTCATACGGTCCTGAGATGCGTGGTGGTACCGCTAACGTAACCGTTATCCTCTCGGATAAGGCTATTTCATCGCCCATCGCTCATGAGTTCGATTGCGTAGTGGTTTTGAACCAGCAGTCTATGGATAAGTTCGAGAGCCAGGTTAAGCCCGGTGGCGTTCTTATCTACGATACTAACGGTATCACAAACCACCCCACTCGTACAGATATCAGCATCTACCAGATCGACGCTACTGCAGAGTGCGCACGTTTGGGCCAGGCTAAGATGTTCAACACTATGATTTTGGGTGCATACCTCAAGGTTCGCCCTGTTGTAGCTATGGAGAACGTTATGGCTGGTTTGAAGAAGACTTTGCCCGAGCGCGCATGGAAGATGTTGCCACAGAACGAGGAGGCAATCAAGCACGGTGGCGAGATTATCCGTCAGGTACGCTAATGCGAGTTGCGACGCATAACGGCGTCAAACAAGAAGAGACCGAGGTACTTAGGTGCCTCGGTCTTATTTTTAATGAGGGGGGGGAGAAGAAGAAGAAGAGGTCCTCCTGTATAAGAACAAGTCCGAACGGTGTAAACCATTCGGACTATGCTTTTTATATCAAGTTATACCAACTACAACTGAAGTGGCTCGTAGGGCAAGCCCCATGCCTCAGCTACGGGCTGATAGACAACCTTACCCTCCACGATGTTCAAGCCCTTGCGCAACTCCTCATTATCGCGGCATGCCTGCTGCCAACCCTTGTTTGCAAGCTGCAAGACGTAGGGCATTGTAGCATTTGTAAGTGCCAAAGTAGAGGTATATGGCACAGCACCTGGGATGTTAGCCACACAGTAGTGTAAGATGCCATCTACGTAGTAGACGGGATCCTCATGGGTTGTGGGGTGCGATGTCTCGAAGCAACCACCCTGGTCGATAGCCACGTCCACCATAACTGTACCTGGCTCCATATCCTTAAGCATATCGCGTGTCACGAGCTTAGGTGCCTTAGCGCCTGGAATGAGTACTGAGCCGATTACGAGGTCGGCAGTCTTAAGTTCCTGACGGATGTTGTACTCAGACGACATAAGCGTCTTAACGTTCTTAGGCATTACGTCTGCGAGATATGTCAAGCGCTGTAGCGAGATATCGCAGATGGTGACATCGGCACCTGTACCCGCTGCTGTGCGTGCTGCGGCAGTACCTACAACACCTGCACCTATGACAAATACCTTTGCGGGCTTAACACCTGGAACACCGCCCAAGAGTTTACCCTTACCGCCACGTGGCTTCTCCAAGAAGTAACGACCCTCCTGTGTAGACATACGTCCTGCAACCTCCGACATAGGGATAAGCAGTGGCAACGAACGATCCTTACGCTCCACAGTCTCATAGGCACAGCATATTGCGCCGCTATCTATCATAGCCTTTGTAAGTGGCTCACTACTTGCGAAGTGGAAGTATGTAAATACGAGCTGGCCCTTGCGCACGAGGCCATACTCCGCAGCAATAGGCTCCTTAACCTTAACAATCATCTCGGCCTTGGCGTACACATCCTCTATAGTGGGCAGAATCTTTGCACCCTGCTCCACATAGTCTTCATCCTTGAAGCCACTATTAACGCCCGCTGTTGCCTGCACATATACTTCGTGACCACGACGAACAAGCTCCATTACGCCCGAGGGGGTGAGACCAACACGATTCTCGTTGTTTTTAATCTCCTTGGGGACACCAATAATCATAACACTGAGTTTTTAAGGTTTTACATTTACACCACGTGGGTGTTGATAATTTTAATTTTGCGACCACTAAATTAATAAGTTTTTATTAAACCACAATGGCTTTTGAGCATTATTTCAGTATTAATGACCATATTTTATTAAACCACAAACCAACCACTCCCCCTTTCAAGCCCTTTCGTGCTTTGGCATATAACTTGTTTGAGCGGAGGTGAACTAATTTATGGTTTCACCTTTAATTAAACGTATTATGAAACACATTGTACTATCACTTATGGTTCTTGTGGCAATAGTTGTGGGAGGTGCTACAGCCTCAGCGCAGACACACCACGACAAGCACGCCAAGGCTTGTGACCACTCGGAGGCGGCAAAGATATTTGCCGAGACCTCGCGCAAGGGCTTCCAGCAGCCACACAACCCGCAGTTCATCTTCACTGCGCCCAACAACAAATTCATGCTCGGTATAGGTGCTACGGTTACACTACGCACGAGCTACGACTTTATGGGTGCTGTGGGTAACATCGACTTTGTGCCATACGACATCGCCATGACCAAGGGCTACGCCAACCAGCAGCGCGTGATGATGGATGCCTCTACGTCGCGCATCTTCCTAAAGGGCGTTATCAACACAGACTGCTTGGGTCGCATCGTGGCATACACCGACATCGACTTCCGCGGTGGCGATGCCTTCTCCTACCTACCCCGCCTACGCTCGGCATACATCCAGATGTTGGGCTTCACGGTAGGTCGTGACGTGACTACCTTCTGCGACCTTATGGCGGCGCCCCAGACCATTGACTTCCAGGGCCCCAATGCCTATAACTTCCGCTTCACCGAAATGATACGCTACGAGAACACCTGCTGGGATAGGCACATCAAATATGGTGCTGCAGCTGAGGTACCAACCGTCAACGCCACCTATGGCGAGCACTTCTCGGCTATCTACCAGCGCGTTCCCGACATCATCGCCTACGTGCAGTATGCGTGGGGCGAGAACCGCACAAGCCATGTGCGTGCTTCGGGCGTAGTGCGCGACATGTACCTGCACAATAACCTCTCGGGCAAGAACACCACGCAGTTTGGTTGGGGTGTACAGCTCAGTGGACACATAGAGTTGGGCAAGTGGGTAGACCTCTACATGAATGGCGTATATGGCCGTGGCATAACACCCTACATCAACGACTTGATGGGCACACCCTACGACTTCACATACGACCCCAACGACCCTACACGTCTCCAGACGCTACCCATGTGGGGCTGGCAGGCAGCAGCACAGCTTAACATCATGCCCGATAAATTGTGGTTGGCGGGTGGCTACTCTGAGGTGCACCTCGAGAAGCACAACGGCACACTCTCCGATACGCAGTACTCGCGTGGTCACTACATCTTTGCTAACGCCTTCTACAACGTTACACGCAACTTCACCGTGGCTGTGGAGTACCTACACGGCGGCAGAGTTAACGCCAGCGACGCTAAGGGCGATGCCAACCGCCTAAGCATAATGGCTCAGTATAGCTTCTAAGCCTCATACGCACAGGGGTCTTCCATCAACGGAAGACCTCTTTTTTTTGTAGAAAGCGCAAATTTGCATATATTTGTGCACAGAAATAAGCCTTAACAGAGATATGCTAAAACGACTAAAATATCTTACAGCGGTATTCGCCATTACCGTACTACTATTTCAAATTAATAGACTGGTGTTCCTCGCCTATAACCACGAGTTAGCCGCAGATTGCAGCGGTGGTGAGCTGTGTATGGCCATCCTCCACGGCTTCAAGCTCGACATCATCACGGCGGGATACCTCACCGTGCTTCCGCTCATCGCCACCATCGTCTCGATATGGCTTCGTGTAGGCGAGCGTGGCACACGCATCTGGCAGCGCATGATGACATACTACTACGCCATCATGGTTGCCTTAGTGGCACTCATCGAGACTGCCGACATAGGCATGTTCGTGGAGTGGCAGACACGCATCGACGCACAGGTGACAATATACTCGCCCAAGGAGATGATGGCCAGCGTATCGCTATCGAACGGCATCGCTGCACTACTATACGTAGCCGCTACGACAGCTGTCGGCGTATTGCTCTATCGATGGGTTACACGACGCTGGTTCGAGCCCAAGTTCGAGCCTAAGAATAGACTCTTCCGCTCACTCAAAGAGAGGCAGGTGCGCATACTTTCGACATGCGCCATGGTGCTTGTTGCAGGCGTACTCTTCGTGGTTGTGCGCGGAGGCTTTACCACAGCTACTGCAAACATCTCGAAGGCATACTTCTCGCCCAAGATGTTCCTGAATCAGGTGGCCATAAACCCCGTCTTCTCATTCTTCTCAACACTTCTGAAGGGTGATGACTTCAACGAGTATAACTTCTACAGCGACGACGAAGCCATAGCGATATTCGCCGAGGCCATGCGCGGCGAGGGTGGCGACGACGCCATAAGCAAGAGGTGGCTCACCACGGAGCGCCCAAACGTGGTGATGATTATCGTAGAGGGCATGGGTCGCTCCATTAGCGACGCCACGGAGGATGGCAAGGCCGTAGCACCCAACATCAACCGCCTACGCAGCGAGGGCATATGGTTTGAGCACTTCTACGCCTCATCGTTCCGCACCGACCGAGGTACATTAGCCATACTTAGCGGTTTCCCATCACAGCCCAAGATGACACTAATGTCGCACATAAACAAGGCGACAAAGCTTCCCGGTATTGCAGATGCACTACGCAAGGAGGGTTACCAGACACGCTTCATATATGGTGGTGACGCTAACTTTGCCAACACACGCGCCTACCTATATAGCACGGGCTTCAACGAAGTGGCCGACGAGCGCGAGGTGAACTATGGTGGCCACCGCTCGAAGTGGGGCTCGGCAGACGATGCCGTACTCAACTGGGCATCCGACGCCATTATCGAGCGTATGGATGGCGGCAAACCCACCTTCGATGTAATCCTCACATTGAGCAGCCACGAGCCATTCGAAGTGCCCTACAACAGACTTAAGGACGAGCAGTTCAACGCCTACGCCTTCACCGACGAGGAGATTGGCTCTTTCGTAGAGCGCATGCGTGAGAGTGAGCACTGGGATAACACGCTCATAGTCATCATCCCCGACCACGGCTGCCCCTACCCCAATGCCTCGACATATAGCTCTGCGGAGCGTCACCAGATACCCATGGTCTGGGTGGGTGGCGCAATCAAAGAACCACTAAACCTCGAGGACCACGCTTCGCAGACCGACCTTGCCGCAACGCTCCTATCACAGTTGGGCATCGACCACAGCGACTTCATCTTTAGCCGTGACCTCGCCTCTACAGCCTACTCACGCTTCGGCTACTGGACGTTCAACAACGGCTTCGGCATCATCGACAGCCGTGGCACCACGCTATACGACCACACAGGAGGCATGCTCATGCGTAACGACGACAACGATACGCTCCGCCTACGCAATGGCAAGGCTATGCTCCAACGCACATTTATGGAGATTAAGGCGCTATAGCAACAACAAAAGTAAAGGGTTGAAACTAACGGGGTTCAGCCCTTTGTCTTTTCCTCCTCTTGTGGCTTAGACTGCACTATGACCATCACCACGGCCGAGATTATGAGCACAAGGCCCACAACACTCACCACATCTACCCTCTCTCCAAAGTAAACAACACCCACGACCACAGCTGTTAGTGGTTCCATAGATCCGAGAATGGAGGTACGCGTAGAGCCAATATGCTTTATGGCAAGCACTAATGTATAGTCCGAGAGCACGGTGCAGACAAGGGCCAGCATGATAATATCGTGCCAGCTACTCGACGAGTGCAACGCCTCGATACCCTCCGTAGCAAGAGCATAGAGAAAGAAGAGCAGGGCGCCAAAGGCTAAGACATAGAATGTGAGCACCACAGAGTCGACCCTCGCGGCACGGCTACGCATGACACCGACTATATATGCGGCATAGGTGACCACCGTAACCATGGCATAGGTGACACCTCGCTTAAAGTCTCCCTCGGTGTGACTACCCCAGGCCAAGAGTGCAACGCCCACGAGCGATACCAGCACGGCTATATATATAATATAGGAGATACGCTCTTTGAAGAGCCACGCCATGGTGAGCGTCACGGCAAGTGGGTAGAGAAAGTGTATGGTGGTGGTTATACCACTCGGGATATATTTGTAACTTTCCATGAGCAGTATCGCCGTTGTGGCATATAGTATGGCGAGCACCGCCACCACAACCATCGTAGCCATAGGTAGCCTAAAGTTTCTACGAGTAAGGAGCATAACTATAGCCATAGCTACCGTAGCCAAGAGGAAGCGGTAGCATAGTATCGTCGGGGAGCCCACTCCGAGGGCGAGGAGCGAGATTGTAAAGAGGGGTATTAGCCCGAATGTTGTGGAGGAGACTACGGCATAGGCCACCCCCACGGTTTTATTCCATTGAGACATACGCAGTTTTACGCTTTAAGATTTGCTGTAACTGAATTTTTAGGTATCTTTGCGACACTATGAAGCATCTTACACACATATTGGCTATCGTTGTCGCCACAGCACTCTCTGTGGGCGCGGCACTATACATCACACGCTCCACCACGACAATCGCGCCCGTGGAGGCTCTGCCCGAGGCTCCCATCATCACCACAGACACCATACGTCTGCTCTTTGGCGGCGACTTCATGCAGCACATGCCACAGGTAAACGCGGCACGCACGCCAGATGGTAGCTACGACTATAGCCGATCTACGGAGTATATAGCACCGATGTTTCGCGAGGCCGATGTGGCGATAATAAACCTCGAGACAACCATATCTACTACGGGTCACTACTCTGGTTACCCATGCTTCGCCTCACCCGTAGAGGTGGTGGATGAGTTCGAAACTATGGGTATAGACATCGCCCTACTGGCCAACAACCACTGCTGCGACCGCATGGCGCGAGGCATAGAGACAACCATCGAGGAGCTTGACCGCCGAAACATAGCGCATACGGGAGTATATACCGACAGTGTAGACTACGCCCAGAACAACATTCTCTACTTCGAGCGTGGCGGCGTGCGCTTCGCCCTCGTCAACTACACCTACGGCACAAATGGCATACCCGTACCTAAGGGTAAGCTCGTAAACCTTATCGACACCACCATAATCAAGCGCGACCTACGCACCATAGATCGTGATAGCGTGGCCTGCGTAATAGCCTGCATGCACTGGGGCAACGAGTATGAGCGCCACGAGAACCGCGAGCAACGACGTCTTGCCGAGGTGTTGCAGCGTGAGGGTGTCGACATCATCATCGGCAGCCACCCCCACGTCGTGCAACCCTTCTATGCCGACTCCACAAACGTACTCTTCTACTCACTCGGCAACCTTGTATCGAACCAGCAGCGCCACTACACCGACGGAGGCCTTATTGCCGAGGTCGAGGTGATACGTTGCGATACCATAGAGGGCCTACGCTACCGCGCTACGGCACACCCCGTGTGGGTGCTATGCCCAGGCTACCGCATTCTACCCCGCTCTGTGGGCGACACACTAACGATGCCTAAGGCATCGCGCGACCTCTACGATCGCTTTATGCGCGAGACCGACGAACTGCTCTACCACTAATAGTTGTCGGCCATAGGCTCGAAGTAGCGCTGCTCATGCTCACACGAGGGGCAGATCTTGGATGCCATTGAGGCCTTAACAATGTATCCGCAGTTGCGGCATTGCCACACAATATCACCCTCGCGGCGGAAGAAGTCACCATCGGTAAGGCGACTTAGGAGCTTTAGGTAACGGCGCTCATGCTCCCTCTCTACCTCTGCCACATACCTAAACGTCTGGGCTATCTTCTGGAAGCCCTCAGCATGTGCCACCTCGCCAAACTTGGTGTACAACACCTCCCACTCCTCGTGCTCACCCTCGGCAGCAGCCTGAAGGTTACAATCCGTGGTACTTATGACACCCGCGGGGTATGACGCATTATGGATAACGGCCATGCCACCCTCCAAATACTTAAAGAAGCGCTTGGCATGCTCCCTCTCCTGCTCGGCTGTAGTATCAAAGACTGCAGCAATCTGCTCGTAGCCCTCCTTCTTTGCCTGCGATGCGAAGTAGTTGTAGCGGTTGCGTGCTTGACTCTCTCCCGCGAATGCCTTGAGGAGGTTCTCCTCCGTGAGCGTACCCTTCAATGTGTTTTTCATAGTAACGAAATTAAAGTTTAACAATAGCGTTTCACCCTACCACCGAAGCAAAAGATGCGCCAAAGAGCGTGTATATATTATATATAGGTATAGTCACACATATTCCATATAAAGCCTAATTTACTCATAGGCAATATATTCGATGCAGGATGTAGTGCGTAGACGAAAGATCAAAACTAAATTTTTTGAAAAAATATCTAAAATAGTTTGGTTGTTTCGAAAAAAAGCATTAATTTAGCATAAGCAAAACGAAATAAATATTACCAGATTATTAAACCTAATAATTACCGAACTATGATTATCACATTTA
Organism: Alistipes sp.; assembly: GCA_017558115.1. Taxonomy (GTDB): domain Bacteria; phylum Bacteroidota; class Bacteroidia; order Bacteroidales; family Rikenellaceae; genus Alistipes. Next base: position 3,973 of record JAFYWG010000031.1, on the reverse strand, counting down.
ACGAGTTGCGCCGCATTAAGGACAAGTTGCCCAGCGGTAGCTCACAGCGCATTGCAGACGAGTTGGGAATCGACGTTGATACAGTACGTAACTATTTTGGTGGCAAGCACTTCGACGCTAAGGAGGGTGTAGGCATCCACATCGAGCAGGGTCCTGACGGTGGTGTAGTTACTTTGGACGACACTACAATTTTTGATGCCGCAATGCGTATCTTGAACGAGCAAAAATAACATTGCTTTTGCTGAGCATAAAGCTTTTGCATCAGACATAAATGGCGAGAGGTAGAACAACACCTTTCGCCATTTTGCTATTTTATACTCTGTGACAGTGATATTCTTATAAATAGATCCAAGTGAGGCCTACTATATTCACATGGCACATGGTCTCTTGACCACAAAAGGTCGCTATGCAGCGAGCAATTTTGCGTAATAATATTTTTTTCTTATCTTTGCCTGATATAGAAACGCTAACACTATCCAACTATGGAAGAGATAATTACAAACTACAAGCGCGAGGACATCTACAACCAGGATAAAATCGCAGAGCTAATGATGCACTATCGCGAGATTTTGCGCCTATTGGGCGAGGATCCCGACCGCGAGGGTCTTATCAAGACACCCGAGCGTGTAGCTAAGGCTATGTCGTTCATTACCAAGGGCTATGCTCAGGACCCAATTGCCATTTTGCAGTCGGCGATGTTCAAGGAGGAGTACCAGCAGATGGTGCTTGTGAAGGACATCGAGCTCTTCTCGGTGTGTGAGCACCACATGCTCCCATTCATCGGCAAGGCACACGTTGCCTACATCCCCAATGGCCACATCACAGGTCTCTCGAAGATTGCCCGCGTGGTGGAGTGCTTCGCACGCCGCTTTCAGGTTCAGGAGCGCCTCACAGTGCAGATTCGCGATAGCATCCAGCAGGCTCTCAACCCCGCTGGCGTTGCTGTAGTTATCGAGGCGAGCCACACATGTATGCAGATGCGCGGTGTGGAGAAGCAGCGCTCAGTGACCACAACATCGGCATTTACAGGCCTATTCCTTTCAGACCCACGTACTCGCGACGAGTTCATGCAGTTGATTAAGTAATCAACCATAACACACTATCACTATGCGCGTTGTAATTGGACTCTCAGGAGGTGTAGACTCTTCGGTGGCAGCATACTTGCTCAAGCAGCAGGGACATGAGGTCATCGGCCTTTTCATGCGCAACTGGCACGACACCACGGGTACACTCGAGGGTGACTGCCCATGGTACGACGACCAGGTATTTGCCGAGCTCGTAGCCAAGCGCCTCGATATAGAGTTCCACTATGTCGATCTCTCGGTAGAGTACCGCAAGCGTGTGGTTGAGTATATGTTTGCGGAGTATGAGGCGGGACGCACGCCCAACCCCGATGTACTATGCAACCGCGAGATAAAGTTCGACGTATTCCTCAAGGAGGCACTAAAGTTGGGCGCTGAGCGAGTAGCTACAGGCCACTATTGCAGGAGAGAGGAGTGGATAGATAGCGGGGGCAATACACACTACCGCCTACTGGCCGGTAGCGACGGTAACAAGGACCAGAGTTACTTCCTTTGCCAGCTCACACAAGAGCAGCTGAAGTACGCAATGTTCCCCATTGGCGACATCACAAAACCCGAAGTTAGACGTATAGCCGAGGAGCAGAAACTCGCCACAGCAAAGCGCAAGGACTCACAAGGCATATGCTTCGTAGGAAAGGTAGATTTGCCCGTATTCCTACAACAGCAACTCAAGGCCAAAGAGGGTAATATCCATGAGATACTACCCCACTCGCCACGTTTCGTCCGCGACTGCCAAGATGATGATTACAAGGCACTTTCGGAGCCATATCGCCTTACAGTACGCGACGGCAAGAAGATAGGCACACATCAAGGTGCACACTTCTACACCATAGGTCAACGCAAGGGTTTGGGCATCGGCGGACGTAAGGAGTCGCTGTTCATCATCGGCACCGATGTCAAGGAGAATGTGGTCTTTGTGGGCGAGGGAGACAGCCACCCAGGCTTACACCGCAAGGCGCTGCGCATCCTCTCCGAGGAGGTGCACTGGGTAGATCCCACAGAGGCGATGAAGATGGGCGAAAGACGCAGATATATGGTGCGCATACGCTATCGCCAACCACTGCAGGCGGCGGAGCTAATCTGCGACAGCGAGGGCATGTATATACTCTTCGATGAGCCGCAGCGCGGCATCACCGCGGGCCAGTTTGCCGCATGGTATAGTGGCGACGTATTGGTCGGTAGCGGCGTTATAGAGAAGTAGACATAGTGAATTTAGTGAACTTAGGGAGTTTAGGGATGGGTGCAAGCCGATTTCTTAAACTCCCTAAACTCATTAAACTTCCCATTTACGCCCCTATTTTTCTTGCATAAATATTGCATTTTAGAAAAAAAATCTTTACTTTTGTAAGCTATTCGTGGTGAAATCTTTCGCTTCGATTGGCACTTTTAAGATAATTATCACATTAACTATTTATAAATTAGACGATTATGGCAGATGTAAAGCGTGTCTACACCTTCGGCAACAAGGAGGCTGAGGGTAATGGCAAGATGCGAGAGTTGCTCGGCGGTAAGGGTGCTAACCTCGCTGAGATGAACTTGATCGGTATTCCTGTACCTCCAGGATTTACCATCACAACCGACACTTGTTCGGAGTACTACAAGGAGGGTAAGGAGCGTGTTATCGAGTTGTTGCGTCCCGAGGTGGAGGCAGCTATCAAGAACATCGAGAACCTCACAGGTCGCAAGTTCGGCGATACTACACTTCCCCTTTTGGTTTCAGTACGTTCTGGTGCACGCGCATCAATGCCCGGTATGATGGATACAATCCTTAACCTCGGTATGAACGATGAGGCTGTTGAGGCAATCGCAAAGCTTTCTGGCAACCCCCGTTTCGCATGGGATTCATATCGTCGTTTCGTGCAGATGTACGGCGACGTTGTTCTCGACATGAAGCCCCAGTCAAAGGAGGATCAGGATCCATTCGAGGTTATCATCGAGGCACAGAAGGAGAAGCGCGGTGTTAAGGCCGACACAGACCTTACTACCGACGACCTTAAGGAGCTCGTAGCAGCATTCAAGGCTGCAGTTAAGGAGCAGACAGGTAAGGAGTTCCCCACAAGCGCATGGGAGCAGCTTTGGGGTGCTATCTGCGCAGTATTCGGTTCATGGATGAACGAGCGCGCTATCCTCTACCGTAAGCTCAACAACATCCCTGAGGCATGGGGTACAGCAGTATCTGTTCAGGCGATGGTATTCGGTAACATGGGTGAGAACTCAGCAACTGGTGTAGCATTCTCTCGTGACGCTGCAACAGGTGAGAACATCTTCAACGGTGAGTACCTCATCAACGCACAGGGTGAGGACGTTGTAGCAGGTATCCGCACACCTCAGCAGATCACTATCGAGGGTTCAAAGCGTTGGGCTGCAGCTCAGAACATCTCTGAGGAGGAGCGTGCTTCGAAGTATCCTTCATTGGAGGAGGTTATGCCCGAGGTATACGCTGAGCTTAACGGCATCCAGAAGCACCTCGAGACATACTTTACAGATATGCAGGATATCGAGTTCACAATCCAGGATGGTAAGCTTTGGATGTTGCAGTGCCGCAACGGTAAGCGTACAGGTGCTGCGATGGTGAAGATCGCTATGGATATGCTCCGCGAGGGTCTCATCGACGAGAAGACAGCGGTTTTGCGTTGCGAGCCCGAGAAGCTCGACGAGTTGCTCCACCCCGTATTCGACAAGAAGGCTATCAAGAGCGCTAAGGTTATCGTTAAGGGTCTTCCCGCATCTCCAGGTGCAGCTACAGGTCCTGTAGTATTCTTCGCAGACGACGCTGAGAAGATTCTCAACGAGACAGGTCAGAAGGCTATCCTCGTTCGTATCGAGACATCACCCGAGGACTTGAAGGGTATGTTGGATGCAGCAGGTATCCTCACAGCACGTGGCGGTAT
>JAFYWG010000030.1 GCA_017558115.1 Alistipes sp. | reverse complement strand
TTTGTGCACACCTACGATGGTGGTGTGCCCTACATTGAGGACATATCGTTTATCGGCGAGCAGACCATCTTCGACCGCTCGTTGAATCGCTCGGAGGATGACCGCAATGCCCTCGGCACATCGCGCCGCAACTACGAGACGCAGGTGCTCGCGGGAAACACCTTCGACTACCCAGCCATCCATGGAGCATCCATCCTCAAGGCGGGATACTCATTCTGCTCCTCAAGCGTGGGAGCTGTAGAGGCTCAAGAGGTGAATCTCTGCGACTTTCACGCCGTGGACCTAATACTCGGCAAGCAGCGCACAACGACCATAGGTCGAAACGCTACACCGCGGCATGAGGCACTACCCGAGCCACTACAACGTGCTCTACGCACCTACACCGAGGCAGGAGGAGCACTTCTTATAACGGGAGCATACGCCCTAACCGACCTCCTGGAAGAGGGAACAGCAGAGGATAGAGCATTTGCCGAGGAGGTGCTACACGCTGTGGCGGCGGGCTGCGACACCACAGCCATGCGCGCCGCAACCCCAATATCACTCTCGCTAAAGCGCCGCAGCCGCTCCTGTCTAATTGGCGAGGTGGCGTTCAACACCGAGCTTTCGTCGGAGATATATGCCGTGGACGCCGCAGAGGTGGTAACACCCGTAGGTGAGGGTGCACACACCATACTCCTATACGACACTGAGGCATCTGCAGCCGTGGCCTACGCGGGTAGCCATCGCGCCATTGTTGTGGGCTTCCCCTTCGAGACCATACCCGACGCTGAGAGCCGCAACCGCATGATGGCAAAGAGCCTCGACTACCTACTCTCGAAGCATAAGAGCCACGAGGAGCGAAGAATAGAGCGCGCGACAACAAAGAAGAAAAAGCGAAAAAAGTAATACCCCATGAAGCTAACACGCCAAAATATACGAACTCTCGCCATGCCATTAGCCATGGTTGTGGGTGTAGCACTATGCCGCCCCTTAGCCATCGTTGAGGAGGTGACACAGCATACGCTAACCCCCGTGCTTATCGCCGCGATGCTCTTTATAACCTTCTGTCGCGTCGACATACGCCAGATGCGCCTCGAGTGGTCGCACCTGTGGATGTTGCTTATTCAGTTCGTGGGTGCTGCTGTGGTCTACTATGCTGTGACGCCACTCTTAGGCCAGGAGGTGGGCCAGGGAGCCATGATATGCGTTATGGCACCTATAGCCATGGCTGCGGTGGTGATTGGCGGCATGCTGGGTGGCAATGTCACTATGATGGTGACATATAGCCTTGTATGCAACTTGGTAACGGCACTTATAGCACCATACATGCTCCACGCCTTTGGCAACGGAGACTGCACCTTCGCACAGATTATATCTCGCGTGGCACCAACGCTTATCGCCCCCTTTGTCGTGGCACAGCTATGCCGCTGGCTGCTACCCAAGGTTGCGGCATGGTTTGCGGCACACTCTTCCATATCCTTCTACCTATGGCTCATATCGCTAATCCTCGTCATGGGACGCACCACGCTCTTTATACTTAATGCCGATGCCGACCCCATGGTAGAGGTTGAACTCGCCCTTGTAGCCCTCGTGCTATGCTTTGTGCAGTTCAAGACGGGACGCTTCCTTGGTCGCTACACGGGTGATGTGGTGGCTACGACGCAGTCCGTGGGTCAGAAGAACACCATCTTCGCGATATGGCTCTCACTAAACTTCCTCAACCCCATCGCCTCTATAGCTCCCACGGCATATATCGTGTGGCAGAACCTCGCCAACAGCTGGCAGATGTGGAAGCATGAGCGTAAAGCGAAGTAACCCGAACGCGCTTGGTCCTATTATTGCAGTGATGCCAGACATATAACCTTAAAACACTGCAATTATGACACTATCAACTGTTGCCACGGCGCTCATCACCATCGTTGAGCTACCGTATGCCTACGACGCTCTCGAGCCCTATATCTCTGCCGAGACGCTACACTTTCACCACGACAAGCACTACGCTACCTATGTCGCTAAGCTAAACGAACTTATCGAAGATACGCACTATGCCACTATGCCCCTCGAGGAGATAGTGCGCACCAGCGACGGCGCCATCTTCAACAACGCCGCCCAGGCATGGAACCATGTCTTCTACTTCGAGCAGTTTGCACCACGTGCCCAACATCACCCCGCAGGAGTGCTCAAGCGCGCTATAGAGGAGGAGTTTGGCACATTCGAAGCACTCAAGGAGCGCATGACGACACAGGCCACGACGCTCTTCGGCTCAGGCTGGACATGGCTTGCAGCGGATAGGGATGGTAGGCTCTACATCATCTCGAAGCCCAATGCTGGCACACCCCTCACGGACGACCTGACGCCACTTTTGGCTATCGACGTGTGGGAGCATGCATACTACATCGACTACCGCAATATGCGCCGCAATAGCATCGACGAGATGTGGAAGGTCATAGACTGGCGTACGATTGACGAGCGCTACAATGCAATCGCGGCGGTATAAGATGGGATAGCGCCATACACCATAATACCGAGTTCAATTTAGCGTCAGAGTGGTGTGGTGGCATCATGTTACTTTGTTGCAACGCCACCCAATTTCTTGTCAGAAGTCGTGCTATGTGGTGCCAAATGAAAAAACCCCGGATGGGTAGTACTATGCGTACGTCCCATTCGGGGTTTTGGGTTTGGTGCCGCAGAGTGCGGCTTATCACAAGAAATTACTCGATAACTACAAGAGGCTGGTCCGCCTGAACAGTATCACCCTCTGCTACGAGGAGGCCGAGGACCTTACCTGCGTAGTCTGAAGAGATAGAGTTCTCCATCTTCATAGCCTCGAGGATGAGGATCTCCTGACCTACGGTCACAGTGTCACCCGCCTTAACCTTCACCTCGATAACGCGACCTGGAAGTGGTGCGTTTACGGTCTTGCCATCAGCAGCAGTCACCTTACGTTCCTCGCCAGCGTCGCCAGCATCCTCCATAGAGTCTGCCACCTCGATGAGGATAGCATCAGCAGCTACGGTGTCGCCCTCAGCAACAAGGATCTGCTTAACGAAGCCTGCGTAGTCTGTAGTGATAGAGTTCTCCATCTTCATAGCCTCGAGGATCATAACCTCGTCGCCAGCGTTAACCTTATCACCCACCTTAACCTTAAGCTCGATAACGCGACCAGGAAGTGGTGCACATACGGTCTTGCCAGTAACGGGACGCTTAGCTGCAGCACCTGCACCAGCCTTAGCGCTCTCAATCTCGATGATAACGCCCTCAGCCTGTACGGTGTCACCCTCCTTAACGATAATCTGCTTAACGCGACCAGCGTAGTCAGAAGTGATAGAGTTCTCCATCTTCATAGCCTCGAGGATAGCAACCTCCTGGCCTACCTCTACCATATCGCCAACCTTAACCTTGAGCTCGATAACACGGCCAGGGAGTGGTGCAAGGATAGTATCGCCAGTGATGGGCTGAAGCTCTACAGCCTCCTCCTTCTTTAATGATGGATCTGCAGCTACCTTCTCTGCGTATGCAGCCTCCTTAACACCTGTGAGGTATGCCTTAGCAACCAAGGGGAACAACTCGAGCAAGAGCTCCTCCTTCTCGTTCTCTGCCAAGAGCACGCCACCAGCCTTCTCCAATACGGGGTTGGGCTGCTTCTGGTACTTCGATGTATCGTAAGGACGCTCCTCTCTAAAGCCACAAATCTTCTCGCGGAAATCCTCTGAAATCTTAACAGGAGTGCGGCCGTAGTCACCCTTAACGAGGCCTACGAACTGTGCCGACTTATTAGTATACATAGCGCGGCCAGCCTTCTCGTCCATAGCGCAGTTAACAGCCTGAGCACCCACAATCTGTGATGTAGGCGTTACGAGGGGTGGAAGACCCGCTGCGAGACGTACGGGAGGAATGAGCTCCATAGCGCGTGGGAGGATATCCTCAGCGCCGAGCTGCTTGAGCTGTGCCACCATGTTAGAGTACATACCACCAGGAATCTCAGCATCCTGCACGAGCTTGTTGGGTGCGGGGAAGCCGAAGTATGCCTCGATAGCCTGTGATGCTACCAAGAGCTCATCCCAGTTCTCCTCCTGAGCGGCCTTAACACAGCGGTCGAGCAATGCGTCAACCTCTGCGGGAACCTCGTCAGTGAGGGGGTTGAAGGGCTTTGGAAGTGGCTTCTCAGCACCAAATACTGAGAGCTCGAGCTCCTTGCGAATATCCTTCAACTCTACGTTGATCTTAGCTACAGCCTCCATGTTTGCACCAAGCTCGATGCCCAACTTCTTACAGAAGAGGTAAACAAGCTCTACTGCGGGAGCACCTGTGCCACCACCAAACCACCAGCAGTTGGTGTCGACGATGTCTACGCCCGCTACGATAGCTGCATATACTGAGCCGAGGCCATAGCCAGGAGTACAGTGTGTGTGGAAGTCAACGGTTACGCCGAGCTCCTTCTTCAAGAGCTTGATGAGGCCTGCAACACGTGCGGGAGGAATAAGACCCGACATATCCTTAATAGTAATCATGTCGGCGCCAAGCTCTGCCATCTGGCGTGCCTTATCCAAGAAGTACTCGTCGGTAAATACCTTCTCGTGCTGCTCGCCGTCAGAGTACTTAGGATCTACGGTGTAGCAAACGGCGCAGTCAGCGATACCGCCATACTGCTTGATATACTTGATTGTAGACTTAACATTGTCTACGTCGTTCAAAGCGTCGAAGATACGCATGATGCCCAAGCCGCTCTCGATGGCGTTGCGCGAGAAACCGTCAATAATTTCGTCGGTGTAGGGAGCATAACCAAAGAGGTTACGACCACGTGAGAGTGCTGTAAGCTTCGATACGTCGCCTACGGCCTTCTTGATGGTCTCGAGACGAGTCCATGGATTCTCGTTGAGGTAGCGCATAACAGAGTCGGGCACAGCACCGCCCCACACCTCCATAGCGTAGAAGCCTGCATCCTTGTAGTAAGGAAGACAGCGGTCGACCTGCTGCTGAGTCATACGTGTTGCGAAAGATGACTGCTGGCCATCACGCAAAGTAAGATCGCGAATTTTAAGGGTCTTTGTCATAGTCGTTCAATTAGGTTTATTAGTTAGTTTTAAGTCGTTCAAAGGTTGTTCTATTATTCGAATAACAAATTTAAGCAAAATTTCCCCAGAAAACAAATATTTTTCTAAAAAAGTGCGTTGGCACATCTATTTTTTCCAACGAGTAGATGAGCGAGGCAAAGCGACAAGCCAAAGCCGCCATCAAGATTTTGGTATCGAAAGAGACCTTGAGTCCATAGAGACCGAGATAAGTCGCTATCAGTCTGTTATTGTCTTACCGTTCATCCGTTCTCATATAAGAAAAAAAACCTCCCGAGTTCGAGAGGTTTTATAGGAGTTGTTACATAAGATTCAGGAAGCACTCAGCCAGCGCGATATCCTCTGGCGTAGTAATCTTTATATTCGTGCGCTCGCCATCAACCAATGTTATATGACCACCACGCGCCTCAACAACCGAGGCATCGTCAGTAAAAGCGGCGTTGAACTCCACATTATAAGCATCGCGAAGCAACTGAGCATTAAATATTTGTGGCGTCTGCACTATGCGCAAATCTGCGCGAGGGACAATATATGAGTTCTCACCCTCCACACGGCGGTAGGAGTCTACAACATCTACAACAGGTATCACAGCGTCGTGCTCCTCCGCGGCAAGCATAGCGCGTATTATAAGGCGCTTCGAGATAAGGGCTCTAACACCATCATGCACAGCGATATACTCCACCTCCGAGCTTAGGGCATTGATACCATTAAGCACCGAGTGGAAGCGCTCCACACCTCCCGCCACAATGCGGTGTGGTGCAACATCAAAGCGTGCGCGTAGGTTCTCCCACAACGGCATATGTGCCTCAGGTAGCACAACGACTATCTCAGCACCAGGAAATGCCTCACTAAACGTGTTTATTGTGCGTGCCACGATAGGCTCGCCACCGAGCATAAGGAACTGCTTAGGTATAGCCGACTGCATGCGACTACCCGAGCCTCCCGCAACAATGATTACTCCTCGCTTTGCCATATAAGTTTCTTACCAAATCCAAGTGTGTTATCCGTAAGCTTCATCATCGTGGGAGCCACCATCCATATCTCAAGGTCGGCCATAGCTGCATAGGGAAAGCGCTTGATGTAGCACTTGCGCGCCTCGTTGTCGCCATGCTCTGCCCTACCCACAATTTGCAGGCCCTGCACGCGACCCACTACGCGCGTCTCAAGGACGATGGATAGTGCCACGCGGCCATCTGCAGCCATCTCGGCACCATGACGTGTGGTGAGGTCGGAGGTAAAGATAAAGAGGTTACGCTTAGCGTCGTAAGCGTAGAAGCAGTTTGCAACATATGGCATACCCTCGCCATTCACGGTAGCGAGGGTAAGCACATGATGCTTTTTTATAAACTTTACAAAGCGTTCGTCCATAGTTAAAATAGGAAAGTGATGCGCTGTGCTATCTCTAAGATTACACACCACCCAACATTACTAATTACTCACTCTTCTGAAAGATATCCGCCTCGGTGATTGGGCCACCAGGAATCTCTACACCAGCAAGCTCTGCCTCCACTCTGTCGCGCACAGCCTCGAAGCGTGCCTTGTGCGACTGAGCAATAGGCTCTGCAGGCTCCTGTGTTACCTTCAAGGGGTCTATGGGCGTGCCATTCTTCCAGATGCGATAGTCGAGGTGAGGACCTGTAGATGTACCTGTAGAGCCTACATATCCAATGAGGTCACCCTGCGACACCTTCGAGCCCACCTTGATACCCTTAGAGAAGCTCTTGAGGTGGAGGTAGCCCGTCATAAGGTTGCCCGCATGCTTGATCTTGATGGTGTTACCACCACCGCCACCCCAGCCCGCAAACGTAACGGTACCATCGGCAACAGAGTGCACGGGGGTACCTGCAGGTGCCGCATAGTCTACGCCATGGTGTGGGCGATATACCTTGTGTACGGGGTGAAGACGCGAGTTAGAGAACTTCGAGCTAATGCGCGTGTACTTAAGTGGCGCCTTAAGCATCTGCTTACGCAACGACTCGCCGTTATGCTCCCAGTAGCGGAGCTTACCATCCTCCAACGCATATGGGATAGCATAGTACTCCTTAGTGCCGTGGTTGAACTTAGCACCCCAGATGCGACCTATGCCTACAGATGTGCCATTGACAAACTTCTCGTCGTAGATAACAGCAAAGGAGTCACCCGCCTGGATGCCGAAGAAGTCTACGGTCCACTGGTATATCTCCTCCACCTCTGCAGCCAAGGCATACGGCATGTTCTGCTCCATGATAGCACCCCAGAGCGACGACGATATTACAGCCTCGCTACGCTGGCGTACAACCTCCACTGGGTGCTCACCCTTAACCACCGACACAGAGTCTTTGTGGAAGCCAAACACCACATACTCGATGGCATCGACCTGATAGACGAGGTAGTCGAGCACTTCGCGCTCACCAAGCGAGTCGCTTATGGTACGTGTAAATGTTGTGTAGGCCTTGTCGGCGCGTATCTTACGCAAGGGGAATATCTCCGTTGCAGCCTTATCGAGGCGGTCTACCGTCACTGCTGAGATACCCCTACGACCCAAGATGCCACCCACGGTCTCACCCGAACGCACGGTGTCGTTAGCAATGGTGTAACCTTCGATGTCTATGCCGTAGAGATACTCTGGTTCCTTAATTTCTGCGCTTTCAGCGCCTGAGCCCTTATTTTCGGTTGAGCCTCCGCCACATGCCACCATACCCAATAGCAGGAGCAATGCGGAAAAACGAGCGATAAGTTTCATATTCTGCAAAGGTAGTAATTTTTTTGATTTATTTACGCCTTTATACCTACTATTATGGTGTATAAACGCGAAAAAGAGACATTTATTTGGTTGTTACGAAAATAAACATTACCTTTGACCGATAGTGACCATGAGCCTCCCCCAGTGGTTATGGCTCTGGTAAAGTAAAACAACAGAGATGAAGCTTATCAGACGCATAATATCGTGGTTATACACCTTGGGCGTGGTCATTAGACACCGCCTCTACGATTGGGGCGTATACAAGAGTTACTCCTTCGATATACCCATCGTGTGCATAGGTAACATCACTGTTGGTGGCACGGGTAAGACCCCCACGGCGGAGTATATCCTTGCATCGTTAGCGGGCCACTACACCATGGCCATCCTCTCGCGCGGCTATGGTCGCACCACAAAGGGCTACCGCGAGGTTACTATCGACGACATCTACAGCGATGTCGGCGACGAGCCTCTACAGATGAAGCTCAAGTTCCCCGGTACGGTAGTTGTTGTCTCGGAGGATAGAGTTGCGGGCATCGAGCGCATACGCCGCGAGCACCCTGAGGTTAACCTCATCATCATGGATGACGGCTTCCAGCACCGCCGCGTGCGTGCCAAGGTCAACATCCTTATCGTGGACTCTACACGCCCCATCGAGAGCGACAACATGCTCCCATTGGGCAGCCTACGCGATGTGCCCTCACGCCTAAAGGAGGGTCACATCTTCATCGTCTCGAAGTGTAAGGAGGGCATGAGCCCCATCGACAAGCGTATATGGTACAACAAGCTGCGTAGCATAGCCTACCAGAAGGTATTCTTCTCAAACATCGAGACCCTCGGCATCGAGCCCATCTACGACTTCGATAACCGCGAGGAGCCACATTACGCCCAGCAGGCAATATTGGTGTCGGGCATCGGCAATCCACGACCCTTCATCCGCGAGGCTGAGACACGCTTCACAATTGTGGACAAGGCTATATTCCCCGACCACCACAGATTTACGGCTGACGACCTAAAACTTATATATAGAAAGTTTAAGGAGCACCCCCGTGCTATCATCCTCACAACCGAGAAGGATGCCGTGAGGTTGCGTCGAGCACGCATGCCCGAGGCTATGATGCGCGCTATGTACTACCAGCCCATCGCCATGTGCCTCGTAGAGGGCCCCGAGCGCGACAACTTCGTGGAGTGCCTCATCGAGAATATCGAACAGGTGGTGAATGACGATGCTATAAAGAGCAATAAGAATGCGAAGCAGCATATCGCCGACGAATTTGATCAGTAAAAAACGCATAAAACTATGATAAACAAAGTTATACTTGTAGGAAATGTGGGCATGGAGCCCGAGGTGCGTAGCTTGGAGACAGGCGTTAAGGTAGCACGCATACGTCTTGCTACGAGCGAGCGCATCTTCAACCGACAGACTAACGAGAGCACCGAGCACACGGAGTGGCACACCATCACATTGTGGCGTAGCCTCGCCGAGGTGGTAGATAAGTATGTACACAAGGGCTCGCAGCTCTACATCGAGGGTCGCCTCCGTAGCCGCGAGTGGGAGCAGGATGGCCAGAAGCGATACGCCACAGAGATCGTTGCCGACGAGATGAAGCTCCTCGGCCGCCGTCAGGATAACGCCCCACAGCAGAGTGGCTATCAGGGTGGTTACCAGCAGCCCGCATACCAGCAGCCCGCACAACCCCAGTACCAGCAGCCCGCATACCAGCAGCCCGCACAACCCCAGTACCAGCAGCCCGCATATCAGCAGCCCGTACAACCCCAGTACCAGCAGCCCGCATATCAGCCCACCCCACAGCCTGTAGCTCCCGCGGTACCTGCCGAGGATACTGACGACCTACCATTCTAATCGAGGGGGAGGGATAAATACCTATATATAATAATAGAGATGACTCGTTGGGTCATCTCTATTGTTGTTTTGTGGAGGTAGATCGGGCTCTTATAGGTTATTATGTGGAGCCCACTTTTCACAAGAAATTACTTGTTGAAGTATAGGGATATGTAAATCCCGGGGAAGTTTTCTGCTACGGTATATATAGCCTCATATGTCGCTGCATCGGCTGCAACCTCGGGGATGATTATTGCAAAGGCCTTGAGCGCATCCTCGGCATTAAACATCACGACGAGCTTGCCATTCACCTTTTTTAGGAAGCCGCCACACTTTATTACCTTGCCATTATCGGCTGTTGCAGAGAGCTCGAAGCGGGCATTCGAGGTGTCGTAGGTGTATGAGCCGTTGAAGGTATAATCCTGGTAGCAAAAGCTACCCTTGCCACTATTCTGCATGGTGATAGTGAAGCATCCGGGGGTTAGACCCGATGCCACGAGCTCCTGACGTGCGTAGTCCTCCACCTGGGCTATTGCCGCCTCAGCAAAGGAGTTGGTACCGAGGTACTCGAGGTCGATGCTGCTATATTTCCATGTGCCTACCACCTCGCTCTTAGCGGGGGCGTTATCGGCAAGGAGCTTATAAGGCGAAGTCTTCGTGGTCTCGGAAGAGCCACCAAATATCTTCGAGAGGTCGAACTGCGCGCTGGCACTTGTGGGCATAGCCACGACGCCCATGAGGGCTACTACGACTGCTATTGCTAATCTCTTCATCTTAGTAAGTGTTAAATCGAAAGAGGCCTCGGATGCCACTCCGACACCCGAAGCCTCTATAAGCTAACGCTATGGTAGCGCTAATATTGTTATAGGTTTGCCTCTATCTCGTCAATCTCCTGCAACCATGCACGCGACTCAGCATCCGAAGGCATGTGCAAGTCGCCACGTGGCGAGAGACCCACAGCACCCACCTTAGGGCCATCGGGCATTGCCGAGCGCTTGAACTGCTGCGAGAAGAAGCGACGGAAGAATACCTTGAGCCACTTAACGATGGTAGCCTCGTCGAAGCGACCCTCGAAGGCGATTGTTGCAAGCATGAATATCTTGGCAGGGGTGTAACGGCGGCGTAGTGTGCAGTAGAGGAAGAAGTCGTGGAGGTCGTATGGGCCTACGATATCCTCGGTGTGCTGTTCGTTACCCTCACCATCAACGGGAAGAAGCTCTGGGCTGACGGGTGTTGCCACAACATCGAGTAACGCCTGGCGCAAAGCACCCTCCGCGCGGGTGTTGCCATACCACTCTACCATGTGCTTAACGAGCGTCTTGGGCACAGAGGCGTTGATGCCGTACATAGACATCTGGTCGCCATTGTATGTCGCCCAGCCGAGAGCCAACTCACTCATATCACCCGTGCCGATAACCATGCCGTTGCACATGTTCGCCACGTCCATGAGAATCTGTGTGCGCTCGCGTGCCTGAGAGTTCTCGTAGGCTACGCCACGCTCGTTGGGGTCGAGACCGAGGTCCTTGAAGTGCTGCTCGCACGCCTCCTTAATAGGAATCTCGCGAAGCGTACAGCCCAACTCGCGCACCATGGTAAGTGCATTCTGATATGTGCGGTCTGAAGTACCAAAGCCTGGCATGGTGACACCTATGATACCCTTGCGGTCGAGACCCAAGAGGTCGAACGTATCACATACGGCAAGGAGAGCCAATGTAGAGTCGAGGCCACCCGATATACCGATAACGGCATTTTTACAACCTGTATGCTCGAGGCGCTGTGCGAGGCCCGCGCTCTGGATTGCGAATACCTCCTTGCAGTGTGAAGCGCGTGCTGCCTCACTCTCGGGCACGAAGTAGATAGGCTCGATATGACGGCGCACACGGTCAGTACGCACAATCTCGTCTACGTCGATCTCCACCACGCGCATCTCTGGTGCCTCGGGGTAGTAGAATGTGTTACGCGCAGTACGGCGTGTAGAGATATACTCCACGTCGATGTCGGCGATGACCATGCGGTCGTTGCGCACGAAGCGCTCGCTAACACCCAACACACGGCCAAGCTCCGCGATTACGGCATTACCCGCAAATACGAGGTCGCTCGACGACTCGCCATGACCCGACGATGCGTAGACGTATGCCGCCATTGTGCGTGACGACTGCTCGGCTATAAGCGAGATGAGGTAGTCGTGCTTGCATACCGACTCGGGCGATGCCGAGAGGTTGAAGAGCAACTTAGCACCCTGCACTGCCTGCATTGATGAGGGAGGCACAGGAACCCACATATCCTCACAAATCTCTACGCCGAACTCCACATTGTGTATGTCGAACAAGAGGTCTGCACCGAAGGGACACTCCTGACCCGCAAAGCGAATCATGCGGTCGCGCATGCCGAAGCCAGATACCCACCAGCGGAGCTCCGAGAACTCACCATAGTTGGGGATGTACGACTTGGGAATGATGCCCCACAGTATGCCCTGGCCGAAGATTGCGGCACAGTTGTAGAGGCGGTCAGCATATACTACGGGTAGACCCACGATACCGATAGTGGGAATGTCGGCAGTCTCCTGCATAAGCCATGCAAGTGCACTCTCCGAATCCTTAAGGAGTTTCTTCTGTAGCACCATATCACCGCAGGTGTAACCTACGAGCGAGAGCTCGGGCATAACGACAATCTCTACGCCCTCGCTAAATGCCTCCTGCATAATTTTGAGAGCACCCTCGGCATTGCGGTGAGCATCTGCGATATGTACGCGAGGCACCGCCGCCGCAACTCTCATATATCCATATTGGTTGTTCATAATCGCTTGTGTTTTATTCTTGAAGTATTAGGGCGTTTAGAGAATTTAAGGAACTTTGTACGTCCTCAACGATCGTCACGGTAACCTCCTTAAATTCTCTAAATTCTCTACTATGAACCTACTCAGCCCAGATACGAGCGAGGTTAATAATCGTATTCATCGCCTTCTGCATAGTTGTCAACGACGCATACTCGTAGCGACCATGGAAGTTCATGCCACCAGTGAAGATGTTGGGGCATGGAAGACCCATGAACGAGAGGCGTGAGCCGTCGGTACCACCACGGATAGGCTTAACAAGAGGCTTAACACCCGCCTCAATCATGGCGCGCTTAGCCTTGTCAATAACCTGTGGGTGTGGCTCAACCATCTTACGCATGTTGTAGTACTGATCCTTGAGCGCGAGGGTGAGCACCTTCTCACCATACTTGCGCTGGAGGAAGTTTACAACATCCCACATAAGCTGCTTCTTAGCCTCAAACTTATCGCTATCGTGGTCACGGATGATGTAGTTAATCTCCGCCTCCTCGACGCTACCCTTGATGCCCACGCAGTGGAAGAAGCCCTCGTAGTGCTCTGTAAACTGTGGACGCTCGTTTGCGGGCAAAAGAGCGTTAAGCTCTGTTGCGATATCGATGGCGTTAATCATCTTATTCTTGGCCATGCCAGGGTGCACGTTACGACCTGCGATGGTGATCTTTGCGCCCGCAGCGTTGAAGTTCTCATACTCGAGTTCACCCTCCATGCCACCATCCATGGTGTATGCGAAGTCTGCAGCGAACTTCTTAACATCGAAGAAGTCTACGCCACGGCCAATCTCCTCGTCGGGAGTGAAGCCCACGCGAATCTTGCCATGTGGCACCTCGGGGTGTGCTACAAGCCACTCCATTGCTGTCACAATCTCGGCAACACCAGCCTTGTCGTCAGCACCGAGAAGCGTTGTGCCATCGGTGTGGATGAGTGTGTGACCCTTGAAGAAGGGCAACTCGGGGAACTCCTCAACGCGCAACCACACGTCGCCACCGAGCAAGATGTCGCGACCATTGTAGTTCTCCACAACGTGGGGCTTAACATTTGCACCACTCATATCGGGAGCAGTGTCTACGTGCGAGATGAAGCCGATGACGGGGGCATTCTCACAACCCTTAGTTGCGGGGAGAGTACCCATAACATAGCCGTGCTCATCCATTGTCACCTCCTTGAGGCCAATAGTCTCGAGCTCCTCCTTGAGGTAACGCAACAATACGAGCTGCTTCTCGGTAGAGGGGAATGTTGTGCTCGACTCATCTGCCTGTGTGTCGAACGACACATATTTGAGGAATCTATCTTTCAAATCCATGGTATATACTTATTTTTTAGGTTTTCGATTATTTCAGGTTTTCTATTTTAGTATTGAAGTTACTCGCCGATCTTTGCGCGACGCGAGTGCCAGATGAAGTATGCGATGAGGCCTACGTACATCACGATGCCGAGGTACTCAGCACCCATAGAGCCAGCCCAGCCACCAATGGTGAGCTCTGCGCCAGTAAATGCGATGATTGCACTTACAACACCCATAAGGGCACCACCAGCGATAAAGCCAGATGCGATGAGCGTACCACGGTTGTTGTTCGCCTTAGCCTGCTCAGGGTTCTTATGACGATTAATAGCCCAGTTTGCCAAACCACCCACCACGAGTGGAGCATTGAGGTTCATAGGGATGAACATACCGAGAGCGAAGGGCAATGCGGGAACGTTGATAAGCGTAAGTACAAGGATGAGACCCGCACCGATGCCGTAGAGCAACCATGGTGTCACACCACCAGTCATCAAAGGCTTGATAACCGCAGCCATGGCGTTAGCCTGGGGCGCTGCGAGATCGCTATTACCAGCAAAACCATATGTCTCGTTCATGATAATCATAACACCCGCAACGGTAGCCGCCGAAACGAATGTGCCGACAAACTTCCATGTCTGCTGCTTCTTTGGCGTTGTACCGAGCCAGTAGCCCACCTTAAGGTCGGTGATAAAACCTCCTGCCATAGAGAGTGCAGTACAAACCACACCACCAATTACAAGTGCTGCAATCATACCTGATTCACCCTCCAAGCCGATAGATACAAGGACGAGTGACGAGAGGATGAGCGTCATCAAGGTCATACCCGACACGGGGTTCGAGCCAACGATAGCGATAGCGTTTGCTGCCACGGTGGTGAATAGGAATGAGATGACGAATACGATAGCCAAGGCTACTGCTGTCTGCATCCAGTTGCCAAGTACTCCAAACTGGAAGAAGAAGAATGTAGAAACAAGCGCAGCGATGATGATTGAGAGGATAAGCTTCATTGAGATGTCGCGCTGTGTGCGAGGCTCAACACCCGCCACCTTCTTACCCATAAACTCATTCTTGGCAAGCACCAAGGCGCTCTTGATGATACCCGCCTGACGCACGATACCGATAAGACCCGCCATAGCGATGCCACCGATACCGATAGGACGGCCGATATATTTGTAGAGGTTCTCGGCAGTGAATACCAACGAACGCTCGCCAAGCACAGTGTTGTATGCTGTACCCTCAGCGTAGCCAGTAATCTCGCAGAAGTCGCTGGGGTTAGCCTGAATTGCTGTAATCTGCGCGGGGTCTGTGATGCCGAAGATTGAGATAAGCTGATCTGCCGAGAGCGACTCGAAGATATCCTTACCCGAGTAGCCAAACATCTGCGCAAAGGCAAATGGATCGACAATGCTGTCTACTGCACCTACGAGGGGCACGATAAAGAACCATACGAGTGCCGAGCCCGCCGCAATAATAAGGGCATACTTCAAACCGATGATATAGCCCAAACCGAGTACGGCAGCCGAAGTGTTGATGCCGAATGCAATCTTGAACTTAGCGGCGATTGCCTGACCCCAACCCCACACCTGCGTAGAGATAGCGCTAGACCATGCGCCGAACGTAGCAACGATGAAGTCGTAGAGACCACCAATAAGACCTGCAGCAACGAGGATCTTAGCCTGTGAGCCACCCTTCTCGCCCGATACGAGCACCTCCGTTGTAGCTGTAGCCTCAGGGAAGGGGTACTTGCCATGCATCTCCTTTACGAAGTACTTACGGAATGGAATCATAAGACTGATGCCCAAGATACCGCCGAGCAATGATGAGAGGAACACCTGGTAGAAGTGAGCCTCGAGACCGAGGATGTAGAGCGCGGGGAGCGTGAAGATAGCGCCCGCAACGATAACACCCGACGAAGCACCAATAGACTGGATGATGACATTCTGACCCAGCATATTCTTCTTACCACGCATCTGGCCGATACCAACGGCGATGATAGCGATGGGGATTGCTGCCTCGAACACCTGACCCACCTTAAGGCCGAGGTATGCCGCCGCAGCCGAGAAGATAACGGCCATAACAAGACCGAGCGTCACAGAGTAGGGAGTAACCTCGCGGGGCTGCATCTGCGCACCCATCACTGGCTGATACTCCTCACCCGCCTTAAGCTCTCTGTAGGCATTCTCCGGAAGCGAAGTTTTAATCTGTTCCTGTTGCATAGTATTCTGTTTTAGTAATTATATACGCATAGAATTGTACAAAGATACTAAAAATATCCAAACAACAAAACTCCCGCGTATAAAAATAGGTATAAAAGAGGGGGCTGTCCAACAATAAAGAGGACAGCCCCATTTTTGCGAGATGTTGTATAACAAGTCTACTACTCGATAACCTCGCCAAAGAGCGTTGCACTTGAGCAGCCTGTGATGCGCACCTTAACGTAGTCGCCAACCTTGAAGTTGTGGCGGTCGAATACCACCATCTTATTCTGCGACGTTCGACCCGAAAGCTGCTCCTCGCTGCGCTTCGATGTACACTCCACAAGAATCTCGAACTCCTTGCCGATGTCGCGCTTGTTGCTCTGTTCCGAAAGCTTGTTCTGCAAGTCGATAATCTCGGTCAAGCGACGTGTCTTAACATCCTCGGGGATGTCGTCGCCGAGGTTACGCTGCGCAAAGGTACCTGGGCGCTCCGAGTACTTGAACATATAGGCGAAGTCGTAGCCCACCTCGCGCATAAGCGAGAGCGTTGCCTCGTGCTCCTCCTCGGTCTCGTGCGCGAAGCCCGCGATAAGATCGGTGGTGATGGCACAATCGGGCATATAGCGACGGATGGCCTCAACACGCTCCAAGTACCACTCGCGAGTATATTTGCGGTTCATGCGCTTGAGCATCTCTGTAGAACCCGACTGCGCGGGGAGGTGTATAGCACGGCAGATGTTGGGCATCGATGCCATGGTCTCAAGCAACTTATCGCTGATATCCTTGGGATGTGACGTAGCGAAGCGCACACGCAACAGCGGCGAAATCTCTGCCACCTGCTTCAACAACTCGGGGAAGTCTACATCGCCCGTGCGGTACGAGTTAACGTTCTGACCAAGTAGCGTAACCTCGCGGTAGCCATTCTCGAAGAGAGTGCGTGCCTCAGCAACGATGGTCGCAGCATCGCGGCTACGCTCTATGCCTCGTGTGTAGGGCACAACGCAATATGAGCAGTAGTTGTTACAGCCACGCATGATGGCAATAAAGGCACTCACGCCATTTCTATCGAGGCGCACAGGGGCAATCTCGGCATATGTCTCCTCCTTCGAGAGCTCCACATTGACACCCGCAGCACCATTGTCCACCTCGCGCACGAGGCGTGGTAGGTCGCGGTAAGAGTCGGGGCCAGCAACGATGTCTACACCCGTGCCACCCTTTGTCAAATCCTCCTTTAGGCGCTCAGCCATACAGCCGATGATACCGATGATGAGCGAGGGCTTCTTCTTGCGCATGTGGCGCATCTCGCTGAGGCGACCCCAGATGCGCTGCTCGGCATTGTCGCGAATAGAGCAGGTGTTGATAAGCACGATGTCGGCCTCCTCCAGGCTCTCGGTATAGCGGAAGCCCTCCTGCTGCATGATAGACACTACAATCTCCGAGTCACCGACATTCATCTGACAGCCGTATGTCTCGATATATAGCTTACGTCCACTACCAGTAAGTGGTCGCAAATTATTTATATTCAAATTCATATACGTTTATTAAACTTTTTAGGGAACGTACAACATTCAGTCCGCCACTACCCTAATAAGTTGGATAACAAGAACTGATCTTGGGCCACGCCAAAGCAGTCTTGCTTACCAACTTACTCAGTTGGCATGGCATCCTCCTCGGGGAATGGCTTAAAGCCCTGACCGAAGGTATCGTAGGCATCGGTGACAACCACAAATGCACGAGGATCAAACTCCTTGATCTTCTGCTGCACGTTGCGCACCTCCTTACGATTTACTACAAGGAAGATCATCTCCTTGTCATTTTCGGTGTACATACCCTTAGCCTTGATATAGGTACCACCACGGTTCAACTCATGGAGGATGTAGTGACGCATATCATCAGAGTGCTCATCGGTAATGATATAGAGGAGCTTGTCGCGCGAAGCACCATCGATGGTGTAGCCCAAGACCTTAGCATTCACAAAGATACAAACACCCGAGTAGAGCGACAACAAAAGACCTGCACCCTCCTTGCCATCGGGCAGACCTACGCCGAAGCCGATAACCACAAGACCGCTCAACACGATGAGAGCATCAGAGAGCAACACGCCATTAGCGAACTTCATCTTAGCGAACTTGTGCAAGAGCATACCTGTGATGTCAGTACCACCTGTTGCGGCGTTGTTGCGGATAACGATACCTACGCCCACACCACTCAAGCAACCACCGATGATAGCTGCGAGGAGCAAGTGGTCAGAGAGGTCGATATAACCATTGAGCAAATATGCGGGGTCGAGCTCGTGGATAGCGTTTGAGTTGGGATATACGAGGTAGTCGAGCAAGTTCATGATACCGGGTGTCACAAACGAAGCGAAGATGGTGCGACCGCCAAGTTTACCACCGAAGATGAGAATAGCGGTAAGGATAAGAGGCACATCGAACATATAGCCGAATGTACCCACCTGGATTGATGGGAAGAGGTTGTGGAGTACCAACGCGAGACCATAGATACCACCAGGAACCAAGTCGTAGGGGTTGATAAAGACTACGAAGGCCAATGCAACGAGGAAGCAGCCGAGGATGATCTGTGCCATAGAAGACCACCAACGCCAATCAGTTACAGACTCCTTTACAGAGAGTGCAATGTTGGCAAAGTTCAATTTCAATTTCATAAATATGCAATTATGTAGTTTTAACAAACAAAATTAGACATTTTTTTTGAAACTGCAATATTTAGTCTCATTTTTTCCTATTATCGTTGCCTGAAGCGAGCTAAGGATAAATATGAATAATTTTGCTATTTCCATTTTTTGTTATAACTTTGCTTTGTGCGCCGAGATTACCACATCAACATTTTCTCGGCTATAACCCTCAAAAACAGAAAATTATGGCATTATGGTCTATTGAAACTTGGATTATCGTAACCATCATACTTATTGTGGCATATCTGCTTGGATCTATCCCAAGTGCCGTATGGATTGGTAAGAAATATTATGGCATAGATATTCGCGAACACGGCTCTAAAAATGCAGGCACAACGAACATGCTCCGCGTGCTGGGTAAGCGCGCCGCAGCCCCTGTATTCGTCATTGACTACCTTAAGGGATATGTCGCTGTGCTGCTCACGAGCTTTGCTCCCGTTAGCGAGGGCTGGGAGATCAACCTACGCCTCATCGCCACTGTGGCCGTAGTGCTTGGTCACATCTTCCCCATCTTCGCGGGATTTAGAGGTGGCAAGGGCGTCGCTACAATCCTTGGCGCGGGCACAGGTATCTACACTCCCATTCTGCTCATGTGCTTCGGCGTATGGTGCTTCGTATTTGCTGTATGGCACTACGTGTCGCTCGCATCGATGGTGGCAGGTTGCTGCTACCCCTTCTTCGTGACTATCTACATGTTCATGTCGTACGAGACAGCAGCGCCACTTAAGAGTATTCCATTTATCGTATTCTCATGGTTGGTTGCCGTGATGCTCGTGTGGACACACCGCAAGAACATATCTCGCTTGCGCGACGGCACCGAGTCGCAGATACACCTCTGGGGCGACAACTCAAAAAAGGAGGAGAAATAGTAACAACTTTATATATTTATGAAAATGAGAAGATTTATATGCTTTGCCGTGGCAATGCTCGCCTCTGTGACGCTATATGCTCAGGAGTTTGACGCAAACTTCGTAGACAAGACCCTACGCATCGACTACACACTCCTCGGTAACGCCTCGGAGCAGCACGTGGCACTACGCGATATGAGCTCTACGGATAAATGGTGGGGCCGCCGCGTGAACCTCGACAATGTACCCCTCAAGGGCAACGGCGACCTTACGCTTTACGACGCTGATACACATAAGGTTATCTATAAGACATCGTTTTCGTCACTCTTCCAAGAGTGGATCACAACACCCGAGGCTAAGACCATAACCAAGAGCTTCGAGTTTACGCTTCTTGTTCCCATGCCTCAGCGCGCCGTGTTAGCCGAGATGGTCATTCGCGACAACACAGACAAAGAGAGCAAGCTCGCACACATTATCGACCCCAACGATGTACTTATCCGCAACCGCAACAACCAGCAGGCAGCACCCCACATCTACACTCACCAGGGTGGCGACTCGAAGGAGTGCATCGACGTTGTAATCCTCGCTGAGGGCTACCGCATCGACGAGTTGGATACCTTCTACGAAGATGCCATGATCACCACATCGGAGATTCTTTCGTACGAGCCATTCAAGAGCCACAAGGATAAGTTTAACTTTATCGCCGTATATAGTGCATCGGCCGACACCAACGTCAGCGTACCGCAGGATGAGGCATGGCGCGACACGGCTGTAGGCTCAAACTTCATGACATTCTACATGGAGCGTTACCTCACTTCGGGCGAGGTATACGCCATGTATGACTTGGCTACGAACATCCCTTGCGAGCACTTTATAATCCTCGCAAACACAGCAACATACGGTGGTGGTGGCATCTACAATTCGTACACCCTAACCACAGCTCACCACCCCTCATTCCGCCCCGTTGTGGTGCATGAGTTTGGCCACTCGTTTGGCGGCCTCGGTGATGAGTATTTCTACGACTCGGCAGATAATAACGACGAGATGCACTCACTCGCACACGAGCCCTGGGAGCCCAACATCACTACACTTGTCGACTTCGACTCAAAGTGGGCAGACATGGTTGCCGAGGGCATCGAGATTCCTACGGCTGTGACCGCAGAGCGCTCGAAGAACTACGTCGTTGGCGTGTACGAGGGTGGCGGCTATCGTTCTAAGGGCATCTTCCGTCCCACAGACGTGTGCCGCATGCGCAACAACACTGCAGAGCGCTTCTGCCCCGTGTGTGAGCGCGCATTGAAGCGAGTTATCCTCCATCAGACAGTTAGCAAGTAATTAGGTTGACACAATGATAGGGAGTGCTTGGCGTTTTGCCAAGCACTTTTTTGTTAAATTACTAATTGCTAATTACTAATTACTAATTATTTTTTATTACCTTTGTCGGTTGTGTGCGCATATACGCAAGCGCGTATATACGTGCGCAAGGGAAACTACGATTACAACAAACAAAAAAACAATAAGTTATGCAGTTGGCAGACAAGTATTCACCCGAATTGATTGAGCAGAAGTGGTACGACTTCTGGATCGAGAACAACCTTTTCCACTCGGAGCCCGACGCTCGCGAGCCCTACACTATCGTTATCCCACCACCCAACGTGACAGGTATGCTTCACATGGGCCACATGCTCAACAACACGTTGCAGGATGTGCTCGTGCGTCGCGCACGTATGCAGGGCAAGAATGCCTGCTGGGTGCCAGGTACAGACCACGCATCTATCGCTACTGAGGCTAAGGTCGTAGCTAAGCTTAAGGCCGAGGGCATCGACAAGGCATCACTCACACGCGAGGAGTTCCTCAAGCACGCTTGGGAGTGGAAGGAGAAGCACGGCGGCATCATCTTGCAGCAGTTGCGCAAGCTCGGTGCTTCATGCGACTGGGAGCGCACATGCTTCACAATGGATGAGGAGCGCTCAGCAAGCGTACTCAAGGTCTTCGTGGACCTCTACAACAAGGGTCGCATCTACCGCGGTGTGCGCATGGTAAACTGGGACCCCTCGGCACAGACTGCTTTGTCGGACGAGGAGGTAATCTACAAGGAGTCACAGGGTAAGTTGTACTACTTGCGCTACATGATCGAGGGCTCGGATAAGTATATCGTAGTGGCTACAACACGTCCCGAGACCATCCTCGGCGATACGGCCCTCTGCGTTAACCCCAACGACGAGCGCTACAAGGATCTTCCCGCAGATGCACGCGTTATCGTGCCCCTCGTAGGTCGCTCTATCCCCGTTATCCGCGACGAGTACGTTGACCTCGAGTTCGGTACTGGTGCCTTGAAGGTAACCCCCGCACACGATGTTAACGACTATATGCTCGGCGAGAAGTATGGCCTCGAGGCTATCGACATCTTCAACGACAACGGCACAATCAACGACAAGGTGGGCATGTACGTAGGCGTAGACCGCTTCGAGTGTCGCAAGGTTATCGAGGGCGACCTCACAGCCGCAGGCCTCATGGAGAAGGTGGAGCCCTACACAAACAACGTAGGCTACTCTGAGCGTACAGGCGTGGCTATCGAGCCCAAGCTCTCGATGCAGTGGTTCTTGTCGATGGAGGAGCTCGCAAAGCCCGCAACAGCAGCCGTACTGGAGGACGTTATCAAGTTCGTGCCTACAAAGTACAAGAACACATACCGCCACTGGATGGAGAACATCAAGGACTGGTGTATCTCGCGTCAGTTGTGGTGGGGTCACCGCATCCCTGCATACTACATGCCTAAGGGTGGTTATGTCGTAGCAGAGACTGCCGAGGAGGCATTGCGCCTTGCACAGGAGAAGGATGCCTCAATCACCATGGCAGACCTTCGCCAGGATGAGGATGTACTCGACACATGGTTCTCATCATGGTTGTGGCCTATCTCCGTATTCGACGGCATCCGCAACCCCAACAACCCCGAGATTGAGTACTACTACCCCACTAACGACCTCGTTACTGGTCCAGATATCATCTTCTTCTGGATCGCCCGCATGATTATGGCAGGCTACGAGTGGCGCAACGAGAAGCCATTCTCGAACGTGTACTTCACAGGTATCGTACGCGACAAGCTCGGCCGTAAGATGTCGAAGCAGTTGGGTAACTCACCCGACCCCCTCGACCTCATCGCTAAGTATGGCGCCGATGGCATGCGTATCGCAATGCTCATGTCGGCATCGGCAGGTAACGATGTTATGTTCGACGAGGCACTCTGCGAGCAGGGTCGTAACTTCTGCAACAAGATTTGGAACGCCTACCGCCTCGTAAACATGTGGGAGGTAGATGCTACCATCGCACAGCCCGAGGCATCGAAGCAGGCTATCACATGGTTTGACGAGGTTATGTTGGAGCGCATCGAGCGCATCAACCACCTCATGGCGCAGTACCGCATCTCGGAGGCCTTCACAGAGCTCTACCGCTTGTTCTGGGACGACTTCAGCGGCTGGTACTTGGAGATGGTGAAGCCCGCATACCAGGCACCAATCGACGCAAAGACGCTCGCAAGTACAAAGCACTATTTCGACCAGTTGCTCCGCCTCATGCACCCATTCATGCCATTCGTTACGGAGGAGATTTGGCAGGACCTCAAGCCCGAGGGCGAGGTTAAGTCTATCGTTGTCGCTGAGCAGCCCAAGGCTGAGCGCGAGGCTAACGCCGCTATCATCGCTCGTTTCGGCTTGGCACAGGAGGTAATCTCTGCAATCCGCAACATCCGCAAGCAGAAGAACATAGCACAGAAGGAGGCTCTCGCGTTGAACTACATCGCTGACGAGAACTACCCCGCAGAGTTCGAGGCTGTAATCGTTAAGATGGGTAACATCAAGGAGGTAGCAACAGTCGTGGAGAAGGATCCCACAGCTGCGGCCTTCATCGTCAAGACTACGCAGTACTTCGTGCCTATGGAGGGTAACATCGATAAGGAGGCTGAGCTCAAGAAGCTGGGCGACGACCTCACCTACTACGAGGGCTTCCTCTCATCGGTTATGAAGAAGCTATCGAACGAGCGCTTCGTGTCGTCAGCACCCGAGAAGGTAGTGGCCAACGAGCGAGCTAAGCAGGCAGATGCCGAGGCTAAGATTGCCGCACTCAAGGCTCAAATTGCAGCACTCCAGTAATGGCACCCAACATCACCATATACACCGACGGCTCGGCGCGAGGTAACCCCGGGCCGGGCGGTTATGGTGTGGTGCTCATGTCGGGACCGCACCGCAAGGAGCTTTCGGCAGGCTACCGCCTCACGACGAACAACCGCATGGAGCTCATGGCCGTGTGCGTGGCGTTGGAGGCGCTGAAGTACGATGGCTCGAACGTAACGCTCTACTCCGACTCGAAGTATGTCATCGAGGCGGTGAACCAGCGCTGGGTATTTGGCTGGGAGAAAAAGGGCTTTGCAGGAAAGAAGAACCCCGACTTATGGATGCGCTTCTTGCGCATCTACCGTCGCCACAACGTGCAGTTCATCTGGGTGAAGGGTCACGCCTCGACCGTGGAGAACAACCGTTGCGACGAGTTGGCCGTGGCCGCAGCCCTCGGAGGCAATCTCCTCGAGGATACGGGATACGACGGCGT
The DNA here is from genome assembly GCA_017558115.1 of Alistipes sp. Lineage (GTDB taxonomy): Bacteria > Bacteroidota > Bacteroidia > Bacteroidales > Rikenellaceae > Alistipes. Next base: position 3,937 of record JAFYWG010000030.1, on the reverse strand, counting down.
ATAACTTCCCATACAAAATAGAGAGGAATAGGACAAATTTAGACATGCGACTTCGCAACTTTTTACACACCATAACCCCACCACGTCCCATACGCTTCATGCTGTGGGCCACAGCGGTGGGTGTCGTGCTTTTTAGCATCGTGCGTCTCATATTCTTGTGGCGCAACCTTGACATGCTAAACACAGGCATCGACAACGACACATCATGGGTGCTACGCTCACTATGGCTGGGCTTGCGCTTCGACATAGACTTGGTTACTAAGCTCATGGCCCTGCCGCTACTTCTGCTCGGCATAGGCAACATAGCACTACCACGCTACAACAAGTGGTTTGCAATATCGGCAGTGACGCTCACGGCTCTCTTAGTATCGGTATCTATCATCCTATACATCGGTGATGTACCCTTCTTCGAGTATAGCCACTCACACCTCAACGCCCTCGCCCTAAGCTACGTATCTACGGACATGGGACAGTCGATAAAGATGGTATTTGGCGATACTACATACCTCATCTTTGCTATCGCGAGCCTCACTACAGCGGTGCTGTACACGCTCTTTGTGGTGCGCCTTGCACGCCGCTACCGTCTCTACGAGGCTGAGCAGAACCGCCGGCCAACAGCGATATACGTCCTCGTGCTTGCAAGCTTGTTGCTCTTTACGGCACGCGGCCTTACCTTCCGCGGACAGCCCCTGAGATATGCCGACACCGTAATCTCGAACAACAACTTCATAAACCAGCTCTGCGTAAACCCCATCATACCTTTTTGTGAGACGCTCATCAACTATGAGGGTAACGTCATCAACTTCATGGACAAGGATGAGGCTTACAACTACGCGTGCGACTTTTTGCACCGCGACCATACAACCTTCACAGAGCATAACGAGGCTAAGCCATCGCCTTGGAAGCATGTGGTAGTAATCATGCAGGAGGGAAATAGCGCCGAGCGTCTGCAGCGCGAGGGCTACACCAAAGGGTTGTTGCGCAACCTCGACAGACTCATCGAGGAGGGCTTATACTTTGAGAATACCTACTCGTCGAGCTCCTACACCTGCCATGGTATCTATGGCGTGGTGACATCTATGCCGCCATATATGAGTCACCACCCCCTAAAGGATGGTGTGCAGCATAGCCTCGGCACCATATATGAGCAGATGTACCGAAATAACAACATGAAGACGCTCTTCTTCGTGACACACAACCGCGACTTCGACAACGTGAACGGCTTTGTCACCATGCAGGGCTTCGAGCGCCTATTTGCTGAGGAGGACTACGACATCAAGACCGATAAGACATGGGGCATAGACGACCACCTGCTCTTCGACCGCGCACTCAAGGAGATAGACGCAGAGATTAGCAATGGCAACAACGTCGCAGCGATAGTGCTCACATGTAGCAACCACCGCCCCTTCAACCACCCCGATGTCGAGGGCATGGTCTACACAGCGACCGACGATGAGGAGATGGCCATAGAGTATGCCGACTGGTCTATGAACCGCTTTATAGATATGGCACGCGAGAAGGAGTGGTTCGACGATACGCTATTTGTCATCACTGCCGACCACGGACGCTCCATGCAGGAGGACTTCGTGATGACCGAGAGCGTATTCCATATACCCTTGCTCTTCTACTCGCCCAAGCATATCGCACCCGAGATACGCAGCGACCTTGCGGCACAGGTGGACATCACACCTACAATGGCCTCGATGCTCGGTGTGAGCTACGACAACCACACCATGGGTATCGACCTAAACTCGCAGTCGCGCGACTATGCCGTGATTACAACGCCCACGCATATCGGCTGCCGCAGCAAGGAGTGGTTGTATGCCTACGACATAAACACCAAGGCGGAGTACCTCTACGACCTTACGGCAGAGGGTGACGCTTGCCTTAAGAATGTGGCATCGGAGCACGCCGACATCGTAGCGACAATGCACCTACACGCCACAGCGACAATACAGGCGGGATGGGATATGCACAACGCCCCCGAACAGAAGAAAAGCGATAAATAAGTTATAGGGAGGTTCTATAAATTAGGTTGAGCAACTGAAATAGAGTCTCCAATACAACGAAAACTTTTATACTAATTTATAGAACATCCCTTAAGCCTATGAGTAAACAATCGTGGAAGCCAGGAACGCTTATATACCCTCTGCCTGCGGTGCTTGTCACCACGGGCGCAACACCTGAGGAGTATAACATGCTCACCATAGCGTGGACAGGAACAATATGCACCGACCCTCCCATGTGCTACATCTCGGTACGCAAGGAGCGCCACAGCTACGACATAATACGTCGTACGGGTGAGTTCTGCATAAACCTCACTACGGAGGCCATGGCACACGCTACGGACTGGTGTGGCGTGCGATCGGGACGCAACGAGAATAAGTGGAAGGCTACGGGACTTACTCCCATGAGCAACCCCCACGTCTCGGCACCCATCATCGCAGAGTCGCCACTCTCTATCTGCTGCCGTGTGCGCGAGGTTAAGGAGTTGGGCTCGCACGACATGTTTATAGCCGATGTTGTGGGCGTGGAGGCCGACGACCGTTATATAGACCCCGAGACGGGTAAGTTCTCGCTCGACAAGGCGAACCCCATAGTATACTCCCACGGCGAGTACTACAGCCTCGGCAAGCTCATCGGCCACTTCGGTTGGTCGGTGCGCAAGAAGACAACAAAGAAGCGTAAATAATAATATATAAGTATGAATACAGTACAACACGATTTGCTAAACCGCTATGAGAAGGGTCTGCGCAAGACTCTCATCGACTTCCTCACAAAGGAGGGCATGATGGAGGGACGCATCATGGAGGTCGAGGAGCTCAACGAGAAGTGGAAGACATCGGCACCATCATACATGGTGGATGCCGTGCCCGAGGTCGCTAAGTACCCCCTCGTGGCCATCGCATGGGCCATGTACGAGGGCATGGGCGTTGCAGTGCTCTGGGATAAGGAGTGGAAGCGCTACGAGAGCGTGGAGGACTTCCATAAGATGTTGTGCGAGCCCCGTGGCTTCGACTGCATGGACGAGTATGTTACAGAGATACTCCTTTGCCACCCCTTGGGTAGCGAGGAGGCTGAGAAACTCGAGAACCTTATCCGCTCTACTGCCGAGCGCGCCTTGTCGCTCATCCGCAAGGAGCAGGTCGAGGCACAGAGTGTCATGGCATTCCACGTCTTTGCACGCACCACAAAGGTGATGTTCGAGTTGGGCGTGTCGGTGCAGCTTAAGCGCATGGGCTACAACTACGTCAAGGTAAACGCCGAGGTGGTTAGCTAGACGAGATACCTAAAACGAAACGAGGGAGGTGAGCAATTACGCTTTGCCTCCCTTTTTATATTTAGAGTCTCGCACATCCCATTGATAGCACTTTTTGTTAGCGGAAGTAGATTGCAGCTTTTCGTTAGAAATAATTTCTTGTCAAAAGTTGTGAGATGTGGTGCTGACATGAAAAAGCCTCGGATGGGTAGTACTTAGATGTACGTCCCATTCGAGGGTTTGATTGAAGCGCCGCAGATTGCAGCTTTTCACAAGAAATAAAAAAGTCCCGAGTATAACTCGGGACTCACCTTATTATGTAAGGATCACTATTTAACTGCGTTAACGATTGCCTCAAATGCCTTAGGCTCATTGAGAGCGAGGTCTGCCAAAACCTTACGGTTGAGGGCAATACCCTTCTGGTTCATCTTACCGATGAACTCTGAATAAGTCATACCGTACATGCGAACTGCAGCGTTGATACGAACGATCCACAATGAACGATAATTTCTCTTCTTCTCACGACGGTGAGTGTATGCAAACTGCAAACCCTTCTCGACAGTATTTTTCGCAACTGTCCATACGTTTCCCCTTGAACCAAAGTTACCCTTGGCAAGCTTCAAAACCTTCTTTCTTCTTGCGCGTGACGCAACAGCGTTGACTGAACGTGGCATAGTT
>JAFYWG010000029.1 GCA_017558115.1 Alistipes sp. | reverse complement strand
TCTCCTTCGACTGGTCGTATACGCCAAGGTCATTCTCGAACGCATTCCAATCGAAATTCTCGTTCGCTACAATTTTGTTCTGCTCCATAATGGAAAAATGTTTTTTGCGATGCAATCGCTCGTTAAAAGTTAATAAATAATCTACACCTTATATATACGCGCACGTATAAAAAGGCCTGCAAAGGTACACAATTTTTCTGAAATCCAAACGCCACGCTCCACATTTTTCACAAAAACAGCATTTTAACACCTCCCCACAGCTACATTTGCAGAATATTTGCCTATCTTTGGCGCAGTAAAAACTTAAAATATTACGACTATGAAGATTATGAGATACTTACTCGCTGCGGCCCTTGTACTCAGCATTGTGGGCTGCAAGCGCAACAATGAGATTGTAAAGGACTACCCCGAACTCGAGAGCCTCACCAACACCACATGGTGGAGCTACGACAACGCTAACGACATCTACTACGACATCACCTACCAAACCGACAACACGGGTGTGATGCTTGGCTACAGAGAGCAGGGTCGCCTCAACGAGGTGGTTAACCGCCCCTTTAGCTACACCTTCACTCCCGCCACGGCAAATATCAACGCCATCGTACGCATCGACTTCGAGGATGGCCAGCACTATGGCGGTTGGTTGGCACCCAAGGGCATATATCAGATCAATTTGCAGGATGTCTACCTTATCCAGCTCTACGAGACAGACGCTGAGGGTGAGGTTATCTACAACATCGACGGCACGATGAAGTCTACGCTTCAAATGTGGATGGAGTAGTACTATAGGAGGGGGTATCATCTCCAACTTCGCCAAAACAATGCCGCCAATGGGTTACTCCATTGACGGCATTTTTAGTTAGAGGCAGTAGATGTCTGCCTTATCACGACAAATTTTTACTTTTTTGACTTAGGAGCCAAAATCATATTCATCTTCTTACCATCGAGCTTAGGCATAAGCTCTACGCGTGCAAGCTCCTCAAGATCGTTTGCAAAGCGCAAAAGCAAAATCTCACCCTGCTCCTTGAAGACGATAGATCGGCCACGGAAGAATACGTATGCCTTAACCTTAGCACCCTCCTTCAAGAAGTTCTCGGCGTGCTTAAGCTTGAAGTTATAGTCGTGGTCGTCGGTCTGTGGACCGAAGCGAATCTCCTTAACTACAACCTTCACCTGCTTCGCCTTGATCTCCTTAGCCTTCTTCTTCTGCTGGTAGAGGAACTTCTGGTAGTCGGCAATACGGCATACTGGAGGATCCGCCTTGGGCGAAATCTCGATGAGGTCGAGCTCCATCTCGTCAGCCAATTTGATGGCCTCCTTGATTGGGAGCACGAGGTTGGGCTCTACGTTCTCACCTACGACGCGCACGGTTGGTGCTGTGATCTCGTCGTTGATACGGTTGGGATTCTCCTGCTGCGGACGACGACCGCGCTGGTCGCGCTGCTGCTGGTCGCGCTGCTGCTGGTCGCGCTGCTGCTGATTGTTCTGGTTATTCCCCTGCACCTGTGGGCGCGGGCGGAATGGAAATTGTCCTGCCAAATTAGTTAATTGTTAGTTATACTTAAAATTGTCTTCTTTACTGCGCCTTGTTAGCCTCGATCTCCTTAGCTACGAGATCCTGCATGAATGCTGTGAACTCAGCGATGGTCATCTGACCCTTATCGCCCTCGCCCTGAGCACGTACAGATACCTTGCCCTCCTCGGCCTCCTTCTCGCCTACGATCAAGAGGTAGGGGATACGCTTAAGCTCGTTATCACGAATCTTACGGCCAATCTTCTCGTTACGATCATCAACCTGAGCACGTACGTCGCTATTGTTGAGCTGGCGTGCTACGGCGTGAGCGTAGTCGTTGTACTTCTCCGAGATAGGCAATACCACAACCTGGTCGGGTGTGAGCCACAATGGGAACTTACCACCTGTGTGCTCCAACAACACAGCCACGAAGCGCTCCATAGAACCAAATGGTGCACGGTGAATCATGATAGGACGGTGGAGCTTATCGTCTGAGCCCTTATAAGTGAGGTCGAAACGCTCGGGCAAGTTGTAGTCTACCTGGATAGTACCAAGCTGCCAGCTACGGCCCAAGGCATCCTTAACCATGAAGTCGAGCTTAGGGCCATAGAATGCTGCCTCGCCAAGCTCAACAGTGGTGTTGAGACCCTTCTCCTTACATGCCTGGATGATAGCACCCTCAGCCTTTGCCCAGTTCTCGTCCGAACCGATATACTTCTCTGTATTGTTAGGATCGCGCAACGAAATCTGTGCTGTGTAGTTATCGAACTTCAACGTGCGGAAGATGTACAACACGATGTCGATAACCTTCTCGAACTCCTCCAAGAGCTGATCGGGGCGTACGAAGAGGTGAGCATCGTCCTGAGTAAATGAGCGTACACGAGTGAGGCCGTGCAACTCACCAGACTGCTCGTAGCGGTATACTGTACCGAACTCTGCCAAGCGTACAGGGAGATCCTTGTATGAGCGAGGCTTAGAGCGGTAGATCTCGCAGTGGTGGGGGCAGTTCATAGGCTTCAAGAGATACTCCTCACCCTCGAATGGAGTGTGGATAGGCTGGAACGAGTCCTTACCATACTTTGCATAGTGACCCGATGTAACGTAGAGGTCCTTGTTACCGATGTGGGGAGTGATTACCTGCTGGTAGCCATACTCCTTCTGAATCTGGCGCAAGAAACGCTCCAAGCGGTCACGCAACTCTGCACCCTTAGGCAACCACATAGGGAGGCCCTGACCTACGCGCTGTGAGAACATGAACAACTCGAGATCCTTACCGAGCTTACGGTGGTCACGCTTCTTTGCCTCCTCCAAGAGTGCAAGGTGCTCGTCGAGCATCGACTTCTTGGGGAACGATACACCATAGATACGAGTAAGCATCTTATTCTTCTCGTTACCACGCCAGTATGCGCCAGCGATAGAGGTAAGCTTAATAGCCTTGATATAGCCCGTGTTGGGGATATGTGGACCACGACATAGGTCTGTGAATGCGCCGTTGGTGTAGAATGAGATAGTGCCATCCTCAAGGTCTGTGATAAGTTCAACCTTGTATTGGTCACCCTTCTCGGTGAAGGTCTTAAGCGCATCGGCCTTAGACACCTCTGTGCGAACGAGAGCCTCCTTGTTGCGTGAGAGCTCCACCATCTTTGCCTCGATCTTCTCGAGGTCAGCCTCCGTAATCGCTACGGGCGAGTCTACGTCGTAGTAGAAACCATTGTCAATAGCAGGACCGATACCGAACTTAATACCGGGGTACAAAGCCTCCAACGCCTCAGCCAAGAGGTGTGAAGATGTGTGCCAGAAGGCGTGCTTACCCTCTGCGTCGTCCCACTTGAAGAATTTGATTGTGCAGTCACAATCGATAGGGCGCATCATATCCACAGTTGCGCCATTTACCTCGGCTGCAAGTGAGTCAGCAGCTAAACGAGGGCTGATGCTCTCTGCCACCTGAAAGGCAGTAGTCCCTTTGGCAAACTCTCTTACCGAGCCATCGGGGAAGGTTACTTTAACCATGATAATAATTGTTTTAATTGTTTATGTTTTGAGTGCCTTCGTAGCTCCACAATAACGAGACGGATTACTACTCAGCTGCGCTCCTTGTTTAATTCTGTTTGCTACGCTTCAATATAAGCGCATACTTCGCTACGTAGGCGATGCTGATAACGGCACATGCTATATCCATAGTCCATATCATCCAGTCCATGCCACTGCAAGGCTTCCAGCGCACCACACTCTGCCATACCGCAAGAAAACATGCCGCAGCAGCAACGATAATCATCGCCCAGCTCTTCAACTTCTCGACCTTCATGCGCTTAGCTCTTTAGTCGTTGTGCTCGGTCTCGGGGAGATCCTTGATAGAGATATCTCGACCCTTCTCGCGCTCGAAGTGCTGCAAGGGGTTAGCATTCCACTCTGCCCACTCTCTGCGGCGCTGCACAATGTCGATAGCCTCGTATATAGCGTTACGCATAGACTGCTCATCAGCCACACCCTTACCCGCAATGTCGTACGCCACGCCGTGGTCGGGCGATGTGCGCACCTCCGCAAGACACGCCGTGAAGTTCACACCATTGGGCGTAAGCGTCTTGAAGGGAGCAAGGCCCTGATCGTGGTACATGGCAAGAATAGCGTCGTAGTTTTTGAACTGACCCGATGCGAAGAAACCATCTGCCGCAAAGGGGCCAAATGCCAATACGCCAGCCTCGTAAGCCTCAACGATTGCAGGCTTGATAATCTCCTGCTCCTCGGCGCCAAGCAGACCGCCATCACCAGCGTGGGGGTTGAGTGCCAACACCGCGACCTTAGGACGCACTACGCCAAAGTCCTGACGCATAGAGTCGTTAATCTGGTTGATGCGTTCCACGATAAGCTCCTTCGAGAGCGACTGTGCCACCTCTGCCACGGGGACATGGATTGTTGCAAGGCCCACGCGCATAAGCTCCGAGGTCATAATCATCAGAGGCTCACCCTCGAGCTCCTGGGCAAGGAACTCTGTGTGACCCGTGAACGAAAATGCCTCGCTCTGAATCATCTCCTTGTCGATGGGCGCTGTGACCATAGCGTCGATAGCACCCGCCTTAAGCTCCACAATCGCCTTGTTGAGTGCCGCCGCTGCAGCCTCGCCACCCACCTTTGAGGGCTTGCCAGGCGTAACGGACAACTCCTTAGCACCACACTCCACAAGGTTTACGCGACCCTGCTGTGCACGCTCTGCGCTATCCACCACCACGAACTTCATGGGCTCGATATCGTTCAAGCGTTTCTGGTAGTATGCCGCAGCTGTGCTCGAGCCGTAGATTACGGGCGTGAACAACTCTGTTAGACGATTATCTGCAAATATTTTGAGGATTACCTCCCAGCCCACACCGTTGGTGTCGCCTTGTGTAATACCTATCTTAAGTCTCTTACTCATAGTTTCATTCGTTTCAACCTACAAATATACAAAAACATGCGCAAAATCCAAGAGGTTGGAGAGTTATTTTTAGCAAATGGCAATATTTGTTGGCATTATCGCAGAAAAAATGTAACTTTGTAGTTTAGAGATTAGATACAAGTGACTATGTTGCATATCGACACCATACTATCCATCCCCAGCGAAGCGGAGTTCGAGGCCAAAGCACTCGAGCTATTTCGCTATCAGAGTGAATACTGCGAGCCCTATCGCCGCTATGTGGAACTACTCGGCATCGACCCTAACGAGGTGCAGAGCATAGAGGAGATACCCTTTATGCCAATACGCCTATTCAAGTCTACCGACGTATATTGCGGCACAGAGGCACCCGAGGTCATCTTCACCTCGAGCAATACAGGCTCTACCGTAGCCTCGCGCCACATGATGGCATCGCTCGAGGCATACCGCAAGACCTTCACCGCAGCGTTCAAGGAGTTCTATGGCGAGCCTGCGAAGTGGAGCATCTACGGACTCCTACCCAACTACTTGGAGCGCGAGGGTTCGTCACTTGTCTACATGGTCGACACTCTTATTCGCGAGTGTGGTTCGGGTGGCTTCTACCTCAACGACTACGAGCGCCTTATCGCCGACATCGAGGCCGATCCCAAGCCCAAGATTCTACTTGGCGTGAGCTACGCCCTGTGGGATGTTGCGGAGCAGTATGCACCCAAGCTCTCGAACACCATCGTCATGGAAACGGGAGGCATGAAGGGTCGCCGCAAGGAGCTATCAAAGAGCGAGTTGCACGCCATACTCACTGCGGGCTTTGGCGTGGAGCACATACACTCGGAGTATGGCATGGCGGAGCTTACGTCGCAGGCATACTCCGCAGGCGAGGGCATTTTCCGCACGCCCAAGTGGATGCGCATCATGGTGCGCGATGTTAACGACCCCTTCGACCACACACCCACCCGTGGCGGCATAGACATCATCGATTTGGCAAACCTCTCGTCGTGCGCCTTCATCCAGACCGAGGATATGGGATGCCTCAACGCCGACGGTAGCTTCAGCATCGAGGGACGTATAGCAGGAAGCGACATAAGGGGATGTAACCTACTTGTACACAACATCTAATGAAATACAACGCCGAGATACTACGACACCTACACGAGGAGCTATACGATGTTCTTCGCGAGGTGGTGCGCGTGTGCGACGCCGCGAACATCCCCTATTTCATACAGGGTGGCACGGCCATTGGCGCACACTTCTTCGAGGATATAGTGCCCTGGGATGACGACGTCGACCTCGGCATGACGCGTGACAACTACGAGCGCTTCCTACGCGAGGCCCCCGCGCTCCTTGGCGAGGGCTACGTGCTCCAAGAGTTTACAACGGAGAGCGACACACCCTTCTACTTTGCCAAGGTGCGCAAGCGCGGCACACGCTTCGTGGAGCGCGAGTGGGTGGGCATGCCCATTGAGGAGGGTATCTACATCGATATCTTCCCCTACGACCTTGTGCCCGACGACGCGGCACTACGCCGCAAGCAACGCGCCAAAGTAGGTTTCTGGGTCAACTGCTTTATGGCTAAGAGCGTATGGCTGTGGAGGTGGTTCGGCAAGGCGAATAACAACGTGGTATTGCCCAAGAGTTGGGTGTCGTGCCTCGCAATACGCCTCGCCGTATCAATGTACACCAAAGAGCAGATATACAACAAATTAAGGCGCGAGCTAACACGCTATAACGGCACCGATGCCAAGTACTATAACATCGTCCGCATGCCCAAGGATATGATTGCCGTAGAGGCCATCAACACCCCCGAGCGCCGCAAGCTGGGTCCGCTGGAGGTGTGGGCACCAAGCGACCTCGAGACCTACCTACGTAGCCACTATGGCGACATACAGAAGTGGTTACCCGAGGAGAAGCGCCTAAACCACGCCCCCGAAATCCTAAGTTTTGGACGCAAGGTACGGACCAGGGAGTCGGAGCGCATATCGGTTGTTATGCCGCTATATAATAAGGAGGCAGAGGTGGAGCGCGCCCTACGCTCGGTTCTCGAGCAGAGCCTCGCACCTGGCGAGATCATAGTGGTGGATGACGGCTCTACAGATGGGTCGCGCGCGATTGTGGAGCGTATAATCGCCGAGCACCCCAAGGTTGAGATACGCCTTATCGCACAGCCTAATGGCGGAGTGAGCGCAGCACGCAACCGCGGTATTGCGGAGGCTAAGGGCGATTATATCTCTTTGCTCGATGCTGACGATATGTGGCTCACGGGTTATATCGCCGAGGTGTGCCGACTTATGGAGTACTACCCCGAGGCAGATGCCTACTCTACGGCCTTCGATATCGTAAGTGGCACAAAGCACGTAGCGGCAAGCACCCCCACCACCGAGGGATATATCAACATCGCCGAAGAGGCACTACAACGCCGCTATCCCATCATCCCCTCAACGGCCACACTACGCCGCGAGACGATACTTCGCGCGGGAGGCTTCCCCGAGGGTATGCGTATAGGTGAGGACCAATGGTTGTGGGTAAAGATGGTGCAACAGGAGGCAAAATTCTGCTTCTCACCCATGTCGCTTGTGCGCTACTCGCGTACTGCAAGCAACCGCTCGGCCTCTATCTACCGCGCCGAGCAGAGCGCACACACTATAGAGGAGTTGTACGACCCTGAGGGCGACAACACCCTCAACGAGTATGTAGCCCGCATAGCAATCGGCAAGGCAATCACGCAGAGCGTGCGCGGAGGCACAGAGGATGCTCGCCGCGCAGCCAATAGGTTCGCCTACACCACACGCTCACGCCGCCAGCTACGCCGCCTACGCCTACTCAACGCCCTGCCCAAGGCCCTCCGCCCCATGGCCAACGGCCTCTACTCGATGCTCGCCTGGGCAATATCGCGCAAGGGACTATAGTAACAATAATAGTGAATTTAAGGAATTTAGGGAGTTTAAGGAATTTAGAGAGTTAGCAGGTTGCTTATAACACTAAATTCCCTAAGTGTTACCGAGATTAGCACCACAACCCAATTTCTTATCAGAAGGGTTGCAGATGTGGCCTTGACATGAGAAAGCCCCGGATGGATAGTACTTATCGTACATTCCATTCGGGGCTTTGATTGAAAGGCCGAGAATGGCCCCTTATCACAAGAAATTTCTTGTCAGAAGGGTTGCAGATGTGGCCTTGACATGAGAAAGCCCCGGATGGATAGTACTTATCGTACATTCCATTCGGGGCTTTGATTGAAAGGCCGCAGATGCGCCCTTATCACAAGAAATTAAGCGAGTATCTCTGACTTAAGTCCTACAACCAAGTCGTCGTAGTCGCGGAGACCTGTACCGCCGGGGATAGGATTACCGGTGATGACATTCTCCTTGAGGTTAACCAAGTCGTCAGACTTAGCCTGGATTGCCGCCTCGTTAAGAACCTTAGTTGTCTCCTGGAACGATGCTGCAGAGATGAAGCTCGATGTCTGCAATGCAGCACGAGTGATACCCTGAAGCACCTGGTTAGAAGTTGCGGGAACGATAGGACGAACCTCAACAAGAGCCAAGTCACGACGCTTGAGGCCTGAGTTCTCATCGCGCAACTTACGCAACGAGATGATCTGACCAGCCTGAACGTTCTGTGAGTCACCTGCGTTGGTGACAACAACCTTGTCGTAAAGCTCATCGTTCACATCCATGAACTCCCACTTGTCGACAACCTGATCCTCGAAGAAGCGAGTATCACCTGGATCCTCAATCTTAACCTTCGACATCATCTGGCGTACGATAACCTCAAAGTGCTTATCATTGATCTTTACACCCTGCATACGGTAAACCTCCTGTACCTCGTTCACGATATACTCCTGAACCTTAGTAGGACCGAGGATGCGCAAGATGTCACCAGGGGTGATTGCACCGTCTGACAACGCCATACCTGCACGTACGAAGTCGTTCTCCTGAACCATGATCTGACGTGACAATGGTACGAGGTAGCGCTTAACGTCGCCATCCTTAGATGTCACGATAACCTCGCGGTTACCGCGCTTGATCTTACCGAATGTTACCTCACCATCGATCTCAGATACGATTGCTGGGTTAGATGGGTTACGAGCCTCGAACAACTCTGTTACTCGAGGCAAACCACCGGTGATATCGCCACCAGTCTTACCTACAGCACGTGGGATCTTGATAAGAATGTCGCCGCCGTGAATCTTGGCACCATTCTTAACCATGATATGTTCGTTAACAGGCAAGTTGTAAGCCTTAATCTCGTCACCATCCTTGTTAACAATCTTGATAACAGGGTTCTTAGTCTTATCCTTAGACTCGATAACTACGCGCTCTGAAAGACCTGTCTGCTCGTCGCGCTCCTCGCGGTATGTAACACCCTCGATGACGCTCTCGTAGACAATCTTACCCTCGTTCTCAGCGATGATAACTGCGTTGTAGGGATCCCACTCACAGATCATATCACCCTTCTTAACCTCGGCACCATCCTTCATGAAGAGGGTTGCACCATAAGGCAATGCGTGAGTATAGAGCGTAATCTCAGTGTTAGGATCTATGATGCGGAACTCAGACTGACGCGACATAACGATGTCGATAGCCTCGCCCTGAGCATTCTTACCCTTAATAGTACGCAAGTCATCGATCTCGAGGCGACCCTCATACTTCGAAACAACATTTGTCTCGACTGTAGAGCCACCCGCAACACCACCGACGTGGAACGTACGAAGTGTAAGCTGTGTACCAGGCTCACCGATAGACTGTGCTGCGATGACACCAACAACCTCACCCTTCTGTACCATGCGTGCAGTAGCAAGGTTACGGCCATAACACTTAGCACAAACACCACGACGTGCCTCACAAGTAAGTACCGAACGAATCTCTACTGACTCGATAGGCGACTTGTCGATAGCCTCGGCAATCTCCTCGGTAATCTCATCACCTGCGCCACAGATAATCTCACCTGTGATGGGGTGGATAACATCGTTCAACGCTGTACGGCCAATGATGCGCTCGTAGAGTGACTGTACGACATCCTCGTTACGCTTGAT
>JAFYWG010000028.1 GCA_017558115.1 Alistipes sp. | reverse complement strand
TACATCCTTGCCAAGCTCCTTCATAAGCTCGATCTGAACAGCACAGTGCTTCTTGATCTCCTCGTGAGCAAACATGATAGCACCGAGCATAACCTCCTCAGACACCTCGTTCATCTCACCCTCAACCATGAGGATATTGTCGATAGTACCACCTACCATGATGTCGAGGTCTGCATCCTTCATCGCCTCGAAACCAGGGTTGATAACATACTCACCACCGATACGAGCTACGCGAACCTCAGAGATAGGGCCACCGAAGGGGATGTCTGAAACAGCCAAAGCAGCTGAAGCAGCAAGACCTGCCAAAGCGTCGGGCTGAATATCTTTCTCTGCCGAGATAAGGTTTACGGTAACGAAAACCTCGGCATGGTAATCTGCAGGGAATAGAGGGCGCAATGCACGGTCGATGAGACGTGCTACCAAAATCTCCGAGTCACCAGCCTTACCCTCGCGCTTCATAAAGCCACCGGGGAAACGACCACATGACGCGTACTTCTCCTTATACTCCACCTGCAAGGGCATGAAATCTGTGCCCTCCTTTGCGTCCTTAGCGGCAACAACAGTGCCCAAGAGCATTGTGTCACCCATGCGAACAACCACCGAACCATCAGCCTGCTTTGCGAGCTTGCCGGTCTCAATCATAATCTCTCGACCATCGGCCAAGGTGATTGTCTTCTGTACAGCATTGTACAACTTGTTAGCTTCCATAAAAATTAAAAAAACCTCTTAAAAAATTGTCATCAATATATGTCGTAACATACTAAATTTTCGTGTAAATGAAGGCAATGCCGAAGCACCGCCTTCATTTGCTGCACAACCGTACTACTTACGGAGGTTAAGAGTCTTAAGGATCGCGCGATAACGCTCGATATCAACCTCCTTCAAGTACATAAGCAACTTACGACGCTTACCTACGAGACGCAACAAAGAACGCTGTGTGCCGTAGTCGTGACGGTTGCTCTTCATGTGCTCGGTAAGGTGGTTGATACGATAAGTGAATAACGCGATCTGGCTCTCGGGTGAACCGGTGTCGGTTGTAGACTTGCCGTACTGGCCAAACAACTCCTGCTTCTTCTCAGGTGTCAAATACATAGTTTTTTAAGTTTTGTGGTGCGCATCCTTCTTATTTCCCGAGGATTACGCCCCTGGTTCCACTCTACGACAGATCGTCCTTACCTTAGATCCTGCCAGAGCGTGCGGCAAATATACGCTATTTTTTACGAACTGCAAAGCCTTTTTCAAAGAAAAAGATAAAATCTCTCCATTTGCACCACAAAGTGGCGGTTGCTGTAAACGAAATTCGCGCTGGCTATTCGACCACATTTCCATGATGGGTGATTCGATAGTAGGGTAAATGAGTTCTTTAGTATATATGATATATTCTTTTGCAAAACGAAAAATTAAATTAATAAGACTATTTTCGTCTTAACCAACTTTTTCGCAATTTTTCTATTTTTCACTATACGCCTATTTTTTAATAGTAAAAGTGGTAGAAATTTGGATTTTTTCACTATCTTTGCCAGTCGTATATACACATAATGGAATGACTTTTTCGAAACTAAATAGACTACTAACCGCCGCAATTCTCGTCGCGATGCTCTTTATCGTGGGATGCTCTTCACCCAAGAGTGAGTATGTCACCGTTGAGGGTGTTACGCTTGGTACGTTCGTCATGGTTAAGTGCAACACTACGCACACCGAGGCCGAGGTTGAGCAGCGTATCATGGCCATCGATAGCGAGATGAAGGCCTCGATGTCTATCTTCGATGAGTCGTCACTTTTGTCGCGCATCAATCGCAATGAGTGCGACCAGCTCGATAAGCACCTCATCTACAACATCGAACTTGCTGAGCGTTTCTATACGCTTAGTGGCGGCGCGTACGACATCACCGTGAAGCCTCTTACAGACGGCTGGGGTTTTGGTCGCGAGGAGTCTACGGAGGTGCCCAACATCGACTCAATTTTGCAGTTTGTGGGCTACGACCGCATCGCGATTGTGGATGACCGCCTCGTAAAGGAGGATAGCCGTGTGCAGATTGACCTTAACTCCATCGCTAAGGGCTATACCGTGGATGTGGTGGGCGAGGCGCTTGAGGATATGGGCGTTGTAGACTACATCGTCAATATTGGTGGTGAGATACGTTGCCGTGGCCGCAATGCCGAGGGCAAGCTCTGGTCGATAGGCATCGAGACCCCTTACGATGGCAATATGGCGATGGACTCTATCGAGAAGATTATCACCATCGAGAATGGCGCATTGGCCACCTCGGGCAACTACCGTCGCTTCTACATCGACGAGAATGGCAAAAAGATTACCCACACCATAGATCCTCGCTCTGGTTATAGTGTGTCGAGCACGCTGCTCTCGGCAACTGTCGTGGCGCCCACATGTGCTGAGGCAGATGCTGCGGCTACGATGTTCATGGCGCTCGGCTCGGAGGGTGGAGCAGTGGAGCTTGCACAGGAGTGTGAGCGCACCCTCGGCTGGAAGTACTACTTCATCTTTGCTGATGGTGAGGATTACAAAATAGAGTGTTCTAAAGAGTATAGATAGGAGACTAAGAGGCATGAGAGCGTTGATTATATACAACCCTAAGGCTGGTCGTGGCACATCCGAGAGGTTTGCAAAGAGGGCTATCGCGATGTTTGCCGAGAAGGGCATTACCCTCGAGACACGCCACCTTACGTTGGGTGTCAATCCATTTGCAGATGCTTTGGATACGGAGTTGGCCATCGTATGTGGTGGTGATGGCAGCATCAACTATGTTGTCAACAGCATGCGTGAGGCTGGTATCAACCCCGCGTTGGGCATTGTGCCCATGGGTACGGCCAACGACTTTGCCAACGCTTTGAAGATGCCACGCTCGCCCATCGCGGCAGCTAAACGCATCCTCAATGGCTCTATCCGTAATGTCGACCTCTGCAAGGTTAACGACAAATACTTTGTCAACATTCTTAGCTTTGGTCTGTTCACTACGGCATCGCAGCGTACCGATCGTGAGGCCAAGAAGCGCATCGGTAAGTTGGCATATTTGAAGCCTGGTCTCGACGATTTGAAGACTATGCATGCTATCAATGTCCATATCGAGACCGATAAGGAGCGTTACGATGGCGATGTATTTATGCTCTTGGCATTCAATGGTGTTACTGCGGGTCGCTTCCGCCTTACGCGTATGTCGCGTGTCGACGATGGTGTGATGGATGTGGTTGTTTTGGAGAGCCGTGGTAGCAAGATTTTGACTTATGGCGATATGTTCCGCTATTTGTTGGGTGGCAACCCCGAGGCTGTGCACCACTTTCGCTGCTCGGAGCTAAACATCACAACTAAGGAGCAGCCCATTACCGATGTCGATGGCGAGCGCGGTCCCGAGCTTCCGTTGCATGTCGTTTGTGAGCCTGGTGCTCTCAAGATTATGATGTAGAGATAAGAGCTAATACCTTAATGGCTAATGTGTTAAGATAGGAGAGAATAAATGAAGCAGGATGGTATAAAGAGAGCGTCTATAGACAAGCTCAAGTCGCGTTTCGAGACGGCATACTACTCGGAGGATATGGTTATCACGCCATTGGTTATGTTCCGCGAGCTTGATGATATTACCGCACTCATTCAGGGAGTGTCGATTGGTGTTACGGTGAGTGGTACAGCAAAGATTAAGATCAATGGTAAGCTCCACGAGTTGCGCCCAAATACGCTCTTTATCTTTAATGAGAATACTGTCGTTGAGCAGGTCAAGGCCTCGATACGTTCGTCGGGCTATATGATTACCTACTCGCGCCAGTACCTTAATAGCATACATGTAGATACGCAGGACCTTATATCTATCTATCACGGCTTCCTCGATGAGCCATGTGTGCAGGTGGAGCCCGAGGAGGCGGCATACATCCACGACATCTCGAAGCTTATGCGCTCGGTGCTCTGCGACTATGCCCCCACGGCTAACCGCGAGAAGATCATAAGCTCGCTCTTTGCTGCTATGTTCCACTATGTTATGGGCATCTTGCAGCAGCATAGCCTACCTGGTAATGGTGCTGTTAGCAACCGCACCGACGAGTTGTTCAATACCTTCCTCGCATTGCTTCGCGAGCATTGTAGCACGGAGCGTAGCGTGGAGTTCTATGCCTCGAAGATGGGTATCACGCCCAAGTATCTCTCGCTCATCTTGAAGAAGAAGAGCGGTCGTAACGCCTCGAAGCTTATCGACGAGGCTGTGGTATACGAGGCAAAGCGCTTGTTGAAGTATTCGGGCTTGAGCATACGCGAGATAGCCTTGAAGCTCAACTTTGCGTCGCAGTCATTCTTTGGCAAGTACTTCAAGCAGCGCGTTGGTGTCTCGCCCTCACGCTATAAGATTTGGGATGGTCGCACCGAGGAGATTCTCGCAAATACCGACTTTGCCTCTACGCTCGAGGGCTATAGCAATGTTGTGGTCGACGACGAGTAGTAAACACGCAATAACAAACAAACTAACATAATTTTTAACCAATTTAATTTATGAAAAAACTATTTAAGACTCTTGCGCTCACTCTTGCGCTCGTGTTGCCTTTCGCAGCAATGGCTCAGGAGGAGACTGCAGTGACCACCACAGAGATTAGTGGCGATGCAGAGACAAAGACCGTCATCAACATTGGTGGCGATGCAGACAGTCCCAACATTAAGTGGACTATCACAGCTGAGGAGGAGGGTGATGGCGTATTCGTTGTCACTTTCGATGGTGCTATCGCTGATGGTTATCATGGTTATCCCATGACAGACCTCTTCTCTGCTCCCGTATTTGACTTCGAGGGTCATGAGGTTGTTGGTGACGTAGTTGAGACACTTACTCCCGTGGAGCATGGTGTTGATGAGATTACTGGTGAGCCTGCATATATGTATGAGCACCAGGCTATCTACATTTTGAAGGTTAAGGCTAAGGCTGGTCAGAATGTTCCTGGTTATGTTAACGCTACTATCTGCACAAACGACACTAACCAGTGCACAACCAACATCTGTGAGTTCGTTATCACTATGCCTGGTGAGGCTGTTGAAGAGGCTGCTGCAGAGTCAACTGCAGACGACTTCAACTGGGATGAGTTCTGGAGCGCTATCTTCCAGGCTATCGCTTGGGGCTTCATCGCTCTTGTAACTCCTTGCGTGTTCCCCATGGTGCCTATGACTGTATCGTTCTTCGTTAAGGGTTCTCAGTCTCCTGCACAGGGTCGCTTCCGCGCAATGATGTATGGTCTCTTCATCGTAGCTCTCTACGTGTTGCCTATCGCTCTTATCATGGGCTTGACATTGTTCGGCATCGACGTATCTGGTGATATCTTCAACTTCATCGGTACACACTGGATTCCTAACCTCATCTTCTTCCTTATCTTTATGATCTTCGCTGCATCATTCTTCGGCGCATTCGAGATCACTATGCCTTCGAAGCTCGTTAACAAGAGCGACGCTGCAGCAGATAAGGGTGGTTTGATTGGTATCTTCTTCATGGCTTTGACCCTCGTACTCGTATCATTCTCTTGTACAGGTCCTATCGTAGGTAGCGTTATTATCCAGGCTACAAGCGGTAGTACAGCGGTATGGGTGCCCATCGTTACTATGGCTGCATTTGCTATTGCATTTGCTCTTCCATTTACACTCTTGGCATGGTTCCCATCATTGCTCAAGAACCTTCCAAAGAGCGGTGGTTGGTTGAACTCAGTTAAGGTTGTCCTCGGTTTCATCGAGGTGGCACTCGGTTTGAAGTTCTTGATGACTGCAGACCAGACTATGCACTGGGGCTTGCTCGACCGTGAGGTATACCTCGCTATCTGGATCGTGACATTCTCGCTCTTGGGTCTCTACTTGCTCGGCAAGATTCGCTTTGCTCACGATGACGAGGTTAAGCACGTTTCAGTATTCCGCCTCTCACTCGCTATTGCAGTATTCTCATTCGTAGTATACCTCATCCCCGGTATGTTCGGTGCACCTCTCAACGCTGTATCTGGTTACATTCCTCCTATGAGCACTCAGGACTACCAGGTTAATGGTCGTGTTGAGAACGTTAACGCTGGCCGTAAGTATGCTGACTTCTTGCACTTGCCTCACCAGCTCGAGGGTCACTTCGACTTCGAGGAGGCTGTTGCTGATGCTGAGGCACAGGGTAAGCCTATCTTCGTTGACGTTACTGGTCACGCATGTAACAACTGCCGTGAGATGGAGACTTACGTATGGGGTGACGGTCAGGTATTGCCTATGTTGAAGGAGGACTTCGTTATCTGCGCCCTCTACGTAGATGACATGACCAAGATCGAGGGCGGCAAGCGTCTCGGTAAGGTTAACTCTAACTTCGCACAGGAGACTTGGAATGTTAACGCACAGCCCGCATACATCCTTCTTTCACCTGATGGTAAGGAGGTTCTTGCAGGTCCTCGTGGCTACGATAGAGATATCGACGGCTTCGTAGAGTTCCTCAACAAGGGTAAGAACGGCGTTAAGTAATCCACTTAGCCACTCTATAAGGTACTACCTCCGACTCGTCGGTGGTAGTATTTTTTTTATATGCCTAATATGGCGCATACTCTACATATATATAATTTAGGTGCGGGGCACAATAATTTTGATGTATTTTGTGTGTAAATAGTTTTTTTTGACTATCTTCGCATCGTGAAATTGTGTCTGCACTCATTGTAATACTCTTTTGTGTGGCGAAATATACTATTTTTCCATCGCGGGGCGTTCGTTATGGTGTGGCCTATTGGCAAGCAAGAAACAACTTTTTAATTTATTTTTTTAATATTAACTAACAACCAATTATGAAAAAGTTTTTTTCAATGATGTTGATCGCTATGGCTGCTATCTCAATGGTAGCTTGTAGCGAGTCAAAGACTGACGATGGTAAGGGTCAGGGTGGCAACACCACTGGTGCTAAGCTTGAGAAGCCTGTTCCCGTTGTAGCTGAGAAGGGTGATACTTTCGTTGTTATCTCTTGGGATGCTATCGAGGGTGCACAGTCTTACAAGTTGAACCTTAAGGGTAAGTTTTATAACACAAACGAGACTTCTTACAAGTTTGAGAACCTCAACGCTGGTTCATACACTATCATGGTGCAGGCTATAGGTGAGGGTCGTGATAATTCTGAGTTCGGTTCGGTAGTAGTTGAGATTACTGGTGCTACTGAGGTAGACTGGTTCACAGCTACTGCAAAGGCTGCAGAGGTTAACGAGGAGGAGGGTTTCGGTCCTTACAATGCCATCGACTTCGTATGGAAGGGTACTGGCGTTAAGACTATTGCTTATGGTCTCTACTATGCTGATCAGTTGATTGGCGTTTCTCAGTCTGAGATTAAGGCTGCTCTTATAGATGTTGAAAACCCAGATGTAGTTGCTGCTGTAAACTCAGAAGAGGGTTTTGCAAGTACATTCGGTCCTATTGATGGTGGTACTACCTATGCAATGTGCCTTTGCGTTACTAACAACGATGGTCTCGAGTTCTTCACTATGGTTGAGGTTGCTACTGAGACTGCTGAGCCCAGCGAGGCTGCTAAGGCTTGGATTGGTACTTGGGAGGTTAAGTCTACTCAGGTATACTCAATCAACGACAAGGGTGAGGGTACTGTAATGGAAGGCGCTGACACTTTCACTGTAAACATCACTGCAGGTGCTAACGATCCTAACCAGGTTATCGTTGATGGCTGGAGCGTGCTCGGCGAGGGCTTCATCACTTACGGTGAGGTTGAGGGCGACACTCTCTTCATTATGAACGGTACTAACCTCGGTATGAGCCAGGATGGTTCATTCTACTACTACTGGTTGGGTTGGTATAGCGAGCTTATCGGTCTTTCAATCGACGCTTACCCATCTAACGTTGTAACAAACGTTGAGGGCGTTGTATCTTCAACTAACAAGTTCAACCTCTACTACGAGGATGGTACACCTGCTCCAGTTGAGTGCTACGCATCTGACGTATTTGGTAGAAATGACGCTGGTAACATCTTCTTCCTCATCGAGTCATTCCCAGGTGTATACCGTACAGGTGACATGACTTGGACAAAGGGCGCTGCTGCTGCACAGACTGCAAACGTAGACGTTATGGGCTTCAACCCTACAGCTCTCAAGTCTTCAGTAGTTCTTCGCTAATTCTTTAGCACGAACGCTATAACGACTGCCCCGCCAATCGGCGGGGCAGTTTTTGTAATATTTGAACCATACCACCCCTCCGTAAACAAATTAACTCAACTTCCAGAAAAAAGTAGCGCGGAATGGTGTTTGTTTCAAAAAAAAATAGTACATTTGTGATTACAAAGAAAGAGAAATTGGTTGCACTATGGACTACGTTAAGGAATTAGAGAAATATGCACCTGCGCACACTGATGCCCAGGTAGCTAAGGAGGTTGCCAAGATTAAGATGGCGGCAAACCGCAATGGTAATACCGATGTATACAAGTTCTGCTATTCGGCAATTGACCTCACAACACTCTCATGTACCGACTCCGTGGAGTCTGTGCAGGCTTTCGTGCGCAAGGCGGTAGACTTCTACGAGAAGTATCCTAACATCCCTAACGTGGCATCTATCTGCGTATACCCCTCATTCGTTGAGACCGTGGGTCTCGAGATTGACGGTACTCCCATGCGCATCACAAGCGTTGCTGGTGCGTTCCCTGCGTCACAGAGCTTCGTAGAGGTAAAGGCCCTCGAGGTGGCTATGGCTATCGAGAATGGCGCAGATGAAATCGATATCGTCCTCAACCCCGGCATGATGCTCTCAGGTCATGAGGCAGAGGCTGCAAGCGAGGTGGAGCTTCTCCGCGAGGAGGCTAAGGATGTTGTCCTTAAGGTAATCATCGAGTCGGGTGCTCTCAAGACCCCCGAGCTCATCCGCCGTGCATCACTTATCTCTATGTTTGCAGGTGCCGACTTCGTTAAGACCTCTACAGGTAAGATTGACGTTGCAGCAACTCCTGAGGCGGCATTCGTGATGTGTCACGCCATTAAGGACTACTATAACCTCACAGG
>JAFYWG010000004.1 GCA_017558115.1 Alistipes sp. | reverse complement strand
GGTCTCTTCGGTCGCCACAAAATCACAAAATCACAAAATCACAGGGGGTGGGGGTGGTGTGATTGGTGTGATAAAGTGTGATAAATGCGACGAGAGAATTACGACGAACGGACGAGCGGACGAAACGACAAATACGAACACGCTTCCCAAACACAGTTCGCTCCCTCGTCTACTTGTCCGCTTGTCTGTTTGTCGTAGTCCAAATCGAAAGCGACGAACGGACGAGCAGACGAAACGACAAATACGAACACGCTTCCCAAATTCAGTTCGCTCCCTCGTCTACTTATCTGCTCGTCTGCCTGTCTGTTTGTCTCTTCTGTCCCTAACTGCGAGCTGGCGCGATCAAAACATAGTAAACAAAAAAAGAGGACTCGTTGAAACGAATCCTCTGCAAGTACTCGGAACCGGGGTCGAACCGGTACGGGCATTACTGCCCACAGGATTTTAAGTCCGGCGTGTCTACCTATTCCACCATCCGAGCAACCTGGTCTTTGAAAAGACGTTGCAAATGTACAACTTTTAATTTGAAAATCCAAAATTTTTCGCACCTATACTACAAATCATCGTCGCAAGTGGTGCGCGCATCGTGGTATCTCCTCGATGCTCATTATGCCTTGATAAGGAGTGTTACGGCAGTGGCTGATACGCCCTCCTCGCGACCCTCGAAGCCAAGGTGCTCGGTGGTTGTGGCCTTTACCGATATGCGGTCCACATCGATGCCAACGACATCGGAAAGGCGCTCACGCATATTGTCGATATGTGGGCGTAGCTTGGGGCGCTGCATGGCTATGGTGCAATCTATATTGCTGATTGAATAGCCCTTACTTGTGACTACATCAACGACATGTTTAAGTAGTTTGCGCGAGTCTATGCCCTTGTATTGTGGGTCGCTATCGGGGAAGAGTTTACCTATGTCGCCGAGTGCCAATGCACCAAGTAGTGCGTCGCAGATGGCATGTATAGCGACGTCGCCATCGGAGTGGGCAACGCAACCCTTCGTGTGCTCAATCTCCACGCCACAGAGCACGAGGCGTAGACCCTCGGCCAGAGCATGAACATCGAAGCCGTGTCCTATTCTAATATCCATATCTTTACTCTTTAATGGTTAATCTTTGTGTGTTAGGCGTCGCCAGCGGCGTATGAGTGCGAGGCTTAGGCGGCGTAGCAGCATAGGTTGTGCCAGCCATAGTCGCTCGCGGAGACGCCATGAGCGCGACATGCAACTCACGCGCTTACCACTTTGGCGTATAACACCCTCAACAACGCCAACAACGCACTCGCGTCTGATGGGGTGGTCGTAGGTTAGGCGACCATCACCCAACATTGTGACCATGCCATTTTCCACCTCTATAGCGCGGTGTGTGACATAGTGTTTGGGTGCTATGCGGCACATCACGATGCGACCTACTATAGGTTGGTTGAGTCCTATGCGGCGTACAATTAGCGTGTCGCGGCCATAGCCTAAGAGTGGTAGCATGCTAAGCCCATCTACGCGCACCTGGAAGCATTCATCATATGCCACGGCCTCCTCGAATCTGTCTACATCGACGTTGCTCATCTTGCAAAGAGTGTTTTACATGATAACGCTGCTGCCTCGGCATCGGGTAGGCACTCGAGTCGATAGACGGGGGTGGTGGCGATGACCTGGCTTAGTGTTGTGCATATCTCATCCTGTAGCGCATCATCTGTTGCGAGGATGTGGGGGCAGGATGGCAGGAGTGCACCGATAGCAAGGAGCGTGTTTACGCGCTTTATCTTGTTGTGGGGCGCTTGCGATAGGCGCACCAAGCCCGCCAAGGGTAGGCGCTTATTCTTGTAGCATGGTGTCTTGCCGCTCCAGGGGGAGCCGTAGGCGTAGGGCGTGCCGTCGACGACGCGGAGAATGGGGGAGTCGTCGTTGAGTAGGTGTGCACCCTCGATATTCTCGCGCCAGAGGCGTGTGTGCGTACTTTTTCCCGTGCCAGATTCGCCAAGAAAAAGTGCTGAGCGCCCCTCGTAGGCAATAGCCGAGGAGTGAATGGCGATACCACGAAGTGGGGCGATAGTGATGCTATATATCACCCATAGTCCGAAGCGGAGGATGGCAATATCGGTGTTGTCGTTGATACTTATGTAGCACTCCGCTTGATTGTTAGCGCAGTCTATCTGAAATAGTGCATTAGCTGATTTGTGGTCGTGGCGTGAGACTATATATGCGTAGCCATTTTTCGTGTGCATGAAGCTTCCATTGCTATCGGCCTCGCGCAGGTATGACGATGCTATAGCCTTGCCCTCGATTGAGGGAGGTGGCGTAGCGTAGATGTTGATTGTGACGGCGGGGGATGTATTGTTACTCTCCACTGCAAAGGGCCGAAACCCATTGAGACCAAGTTCGACAAGGTCGTGGCTGCAGCGTAGGTGCACATCTGCAACTATGTAGTCGTAGTATCTCATTTGCCAAGTGTTATTATTCTGTCGCAGTACTCAAGCGAGCTGTCGCGGTGAGCAATGACCACAATGGTGAGGGCGTTATTCTCTGCAGATAGACGCTCTATTGCTCGGTTTATATTCTGCTCGGAGGTGTTGTCGAGCGAAGATGTCGCCTCGTCGAAGAGGAGGATGTCGCACCCCTTGTATAGTGCGCGGGCGATGCCTATACGCTGGCGCTGACCGCCCGAAAGGCGTGAGCCCTGCTCGCCTATGCGGGTGTTGGCTCCCTTGTCCAAACTCGCTATAAACTCCTTTAGGTCGGACTGCTCAATGGCCTTACTTATACGTGAGTAGTCGATGTTGTCTGCCTGTTCTCCAAAGGCTATATTCTCGGCTATAGTGCCCTCAGTGATAAAGACTGACTGCGACACATAACCGATGCTATTTTGCCACTTCCGGAGGTTGCTATTGTCGAGTTTTACGCCATCGACATATATTGCACCAGCTGTTGGGCTATAGAGGCCAAGCATTAGGTTGAAGAGCGTGGTTTTGCCTATACCCGAGCTGCCCTGGATGCCTATGCGCTCACCCTGTTTGATGGTGAGAGATAGGTTCTCTATGGTTGGCTCAGCTGCGTCGCTAAAGGTATATGATATATTACGCAACTCTATAGTAGAGCGAAAGTTGATGCGCTCCACCTCGTGTGTTGGTAAGGTGATATTATCCGCCTTTGCATCGCTCATAGTGTCGATAGTGTAGAGGTTGTAGCGTATGGTGCTCCAACTCGACATGATGCCTCTAATTGAGGGTATAAGTCGAATGGCAGCAACGGCAAAGATGCCGAATACTAATGCCATGTGCTCGCTGCTGTAGCCGAGGCTTAGTATGACAAGCGTGGCAAGGCCTATGGCTAAGCCTACCTCAGTAAAGAGTTGTGGTAGTTGACCTATTGTGGCATTGCGTTTACGTAGCTTAACAATGTCGTTGATGACACTATCGAAACGGCTGAACATCTGAGGAAAAGCACCCCCTATCTCAATATCTGCATAGCCTCTAAAGCTCTCTGCCACAATGCGACTTTTTAAGCGTTGTGCAGTGTTCTCGAGTTCGCCAATATCGTTCAATCGTCGGCGCATGACGAGGTAGAAGATAGCAACGATAGGTAGAAAAATGGCTGTGGCTAAGAGCGCTACCGTGGGCGTGTACCATGCTATAGCGCCCATGATAAGTACAAAGAGTAGCGCCTCGCTGATGATAGTGGCTAAGGGCTTGAGAACTCCCGCAACAAACATTAGGCTTACCACATTTACGTTGCGCGTTAGCACCGCAGAGTTTTGGCTCTTAACGAAGCTATAGCCATGGTTGTGGTAGGTGAGATATAGGCTCTCAGAGAGGTGTTTGTATAGTCCGTAGATGTAGTTGCGCTCAGTGCGGTAGAGCAGAAGCGTGGCGATGTTCTTTAGAACGATGATACCAACAATAGCGGCACATACGGCTACTACAAACTGGGCGTAGCTGCTGGGGTTTAGCAGCGTGTAAAGCTTTGCTATGTATGGGTTTGTGGAGGTGGCGTTGCGGTCGAGTATAAGCACGAGTATGGGTATGAGCGTAGCTATGCCCACGAAGTTGAGCAGTGCGCGCAGAAATATTGTCACAGCGACCCATATGGTGCGGTGACGATATCGTTGCGGTATTATACTCCAGAGCCTCTTCATGATTATACTCTTACAATCTGGTCGAGGTCTACATACCATATGTAACCCTCGATGTTGTCGTATGTGCCCATCTCGGTGAGCAGTTTGATGTACTCTTCAACCTGCTGGTGGTGATCCAAGTTGGGCTGTGCGACGAATTTGTAGTCTACGATGACTGCCTTGCCCTGTTTAATCATCACGCGATCGGGGCGTACGCTCTTGCCATTGCATAGCAACTCTGTCTCGCACTTCACGTCGTCCCAGTTGCCGCTAAACCACTCGGCAACGAGGCTGTTCTTGCTAAAGCTGTCAATCTTTGCGTGTAGACTATCTGCTCGCTTCTGGCGTATTGCGGCGTTGTTCAACATCAGGTCTACGGCCTTGTGTAGATCGTCGAAGGTGTTGGCATTCTCGAACATCTTGTGCATCTTGATGCCGTTGTTGCACGACTTGGAACCAGCCTTAGCACCCTCCTTTGTCATGCGCTCCAACTGATTGTAGACGTTAACCTTAGAGGCATGGGTGGGGTACTCCACGAGTTTTGAGTTGCCCTGTGTCTGTGCCTCGCTCTTTGGAGTGTAGGGCTTAATCTCTGCACCGTAGACGTATTTCTCGTACACTATCTTGCCGTCATTTACATTTTGGCCAGCAAACTGAACCTCGCCAGCCTTCAACATCTTATCTTTAATGCTGCTCTTAATAAGTCCCGATATATCGGAGTATGGATTGGCTTTGGACTTGGGATCCAGGCTGCAAGGCACGAATATGTAAAGCTCATTCTTGGCACGTGTTACGGCTACGTAGAGTAGGTTTAGACCATCGACATGGCTCATTACATACTCACGCCAGTACTCCTCAGAGAATGCCGATTCCTTCATTGTGGGGCCATAGGTTACGGGGAACGAACCAACCTTAGCTACCTCGGGATTTGAGGCGGCAGAGTTTGCCCAAACGATAGGGTGGAGCGTTGGGTTTGGTGTCATGCTCCATTTGCAGTATGGGATGATAACAATCTCGCGCTCAAGACCTTTCGACTTGTGAATTGTAGTAATTTCTATGGTGTTATCGGTCTTCTCTACACTGAGCGACTCCTTGTGGCCACGCTCATCCCACCATGAGAGATAGTGTTGGATGTCGGAAGCGTGGGTGCTTGAGAATGCCAGAATCTGCTCATGGATAGCTTGGAGGTAGGCTATGTGGCTAACCTCGTCGTTGAGATTGAAGTGCTTAACGATAAGCTCGAAGGCCTCCAAAGCAGAGAGGTGGGCAATGTCGGAGAGCAGCTGCAGCTCCTCGTCGCTAAAGGTTGAGCCATAGTGGCGTTGGTTCTGCTCCTCGCTCTTGGCGTGTTGCATCAGGTAGCCGTTATATATACCGCGCTCGACATCGTTGTGGGTGTCGATAGCGAGGCGCATAAGGGCGATGATGAACTTAACGACATCGCATGAGTCGATAGTAAGTGCATCCGAGGTGAGGATGTTGAAGTCGGCGTTGCTACTCAATTTGTAGTCGTATAGAGCCTTGGCGACTTTGCTGGCATCGGTGGCACTACGAACAAGAATGAGGATATCCTTATATCTATAGCCGCGACTAATAGCATTTTTAATAGTCTCGATAAAGGGCGGAGTAGTGAGTTTGGGATTGAAGAGTGTCACCTCGGCGATGCCTTGCTTGCCTTCCTTGTGCACCTTCTGCTCGCTATCTGCGTAGGCACTCTTTATAATATCTGTATACTCAGCCTTTGTGGCTTGCGATAACTCGTTGTTTTGCAACTGGCCGTTGATATGCTCGTTATCCAAGTCGGTAATTTTTTGGATGAAGTTGTTGTTGAAGATAATGACATTCTCCAAGCTACGGCGGTTGCGTGCCAGAGGCTCCACTGTGGGGTTGTAGAGTTTGAGATCTTCGCTTACACCCTGGTTGAGAAGTCGCCAGTCGCCACCACGCCAGCGGTAGATAGACTGCTTGATGTCTCCCACGATAAATACCGAGGACTCTTTATCCGATGAGAGCGCCTCAATCAGAAGAGGACGAAGGTTGCGCCACTCGCGGGTGGATGTATCCTGGAACTCATCGATCATGTAGCGGTTGTAGCGATTGCCCACCTTTTCGTAGATAAAGGGTGCGTTAACCTCGTCGATAAACTCTGCGAGGAGCTCCTTGGTCTCGTCCAAAACCATGATATTCTCCTTCTGGCAGATGCTAGTAAAACTCTTATGCAGGTCGCTAAGAAGGGCGTAGCTGCGGTAGTTCTTGTTTAGCAGCTCCGAGGTGTTTATATCCTTGAAGTTTGCATCATAGAGATTGCATATCTCCTGCAATAGTGACTGTAGCTTAGGGGCGATGGCACATGCATCTGGCTCATCCTTGCCACACCACTTTGATATGTCGCCGAATGCGGCATTCTTGATAGTGTCTGTGGGGCCAGCGCCTATCTCGCCATTAGCATACATCTCGAAGCAAGTGATGAAGCTGGGGTTTCTACCCTTGAAGTTTTTAGCTGTGAGATTATTCTGCTTAAGCAAGGTGTAGCCCTTAGTGGCTAACTTCTTGATTTGATTTAGTATATCGTTGGTCTTTTTAAGGTGCTCTTTAACAATGGTCTCTAATTCCTCTTTGTCTACGCCTGCTCTTAGACGTTTGGTAATACCATTCTTGAAGAGCTCGTTACCCAAGGTGCAGAGGTCGCGGCGCATATCCCATCTGTCACCCGCTTCGAGTCGCTCCTTGGCAAAGGTCATAAGCCAATCCTTGACATTGTCGTTGTCGCTCTTCGCAATGCTATCAATCAGGGCATCGGCGCTACGCTCAAGGAGCATCGAGGTGTCGAGCTCGATGTTGTAGTCGAGGTCGAGGCTTAGCTCATTGATAAAGGCGCGAAGGATGCGCTGGAAGAAGCGATCGATGGTGAGCACCGTGAATTGCGAGTAGTTGTGTAGAATTTGTGTGCGCGCCACGGCGGCTTTTTGGCGTATAGTTGTCTGATCATAGCCCGTACGTGTCATAATCTCCACCAAATAGTCACTATTCTTGCCGTCGGCGAGGTTGTGGAGTTCGTTGATGATACGAGACTTCATCTCCTCGGTGGCCTTGTTGGTAAAGGTCACGGCAAGGATGTTGCGGTAGCACTCGGGCTTCGTCAATACGTCGCAAATATACTTCAATACAAGGCGGAAGGTCTTACCTGCTCCAGCACTTGCGCTTAATATGTTGACTCGTGTCATCGTTTGCAAATTCTGTTATAGTCACAATTGATACATGTCTCCTTGTCACAGGTCTGCGCAAAGGGTATCTCGGGGTTGTAGAGAGACTCGAGTAGCGTGTGAAGTCTCGTCTCAAACTCTTCGGCAACCATCTTGTAACTGGTAATAGTTTCGGGTTTCCCGTCAGCGGTTAGCTTCAGATATGGCGAGTAGTCCGTGCTGATCATGCGCGAGGCGTAGAAGAGCGATGGAACGGTATTGACGCCATTCTCCTTGCTTACCATCATCGAGTATAGTAGCGTCTGGAAGACGTTGGATATGCGCTGGTCGGCACTGCCCTCGAAGAGTGTTTTGATGCTGTTGAACTCCAAGTGGGGCTTATAGCCGCTCTTGTAGTCGATAATCTGCATCCTACCACCAGCAATGGTGTCGATGCGGTCGGCAACGCCTCGCAACTTGACACTAATGCCATTATCGAGTTTGTGGTCGTGAGTTACGGTGTGTTCAAGCGCTGTTACTATGAAGTCATTGCGTTCTTCGGCGCTATCATAGCGTATAACACCTCTTGTAATATACTCTAAGATAATATTCCTAACAAGTTGGGTGTCACCACTAAAGTCTCCCTCCTTAGCTTTGGAGTTATTGTAGAGTGCTGCGCCTATTACCTCGTCGAGTTCGCGTGTTATATCCTCACGCTTAAGCTCCTTGATGCGCTCCTTGGGCTCCTTATTGCCAGTGATGCCGAATTTATTGTATAGGTTCTCCATGGTTTTATGGAGGATGTTACCCAGAGTTAGGGCATCAATCTTGTCGGGAAGCTCGTTGCGTGTGTATAGCTTGGCAATAGATGCGAAGTAGAACTTGAGTGGGCACTCCACATATCTAAATAGCGCTGTGGGAGATAGTGCTGGAGCCTCTTTCTCCTTTCCATCCTTATCCTTAGTTGCATGCGCTGGTGCTTTATACTCGTCGGTGTAGCGCATAAGTGCCGACATCACCTTCTCGTCCTTCTCTACCGTAATGGCGTAGTTATCCTCGATGCTGAGGTCTACACCCAAGGCGTGCTTTGTGAGGCCGCCGCGCTCGAAGTCGAGCTGGTAGATGTAGCGGCTACACTCTCCCGTACTCTTCTCGTCGGCACGCGAGCAGTAGAGCATGTGTACACGCTTGGCGCGCTGCAATAGACGGTAGAAGTAGTAGGCGTACATCGCCTCGTGTTGCTCGGGTGTGGGCATCTCGTAGGCGTAGCGCAAGTTGTAGGGTATGATCGACGCCTGGTTGGTGTGGTTGCCAGGGAAGTTGGCATCGGTCATAGAGAGAATGATGACATTCTCGAAGTCGAGGTTGCGCGTCTCGAGAATGCCGAGCACCTGTAGACCATCCAGGGGCTTACCCTCGTAGGGGATGGTGATAGTCTGGAGGTGGCGGCGTAGGAGCGAGACGAAAGTCTCGGTGGAGAGCTCTATGTCACACATTGCAACAGAGTTGGCAAGCTTGGTGATAACCTCAGTGGCGATATAGCGATGCTCGGCGTTGCGCTGTAGCTCTTCACCCTCGTTGTCGGTGCTGTCGGTAAGAAGCGACGACAAGGTGTTGATGACGTCTACAATGTAGTCAGCCAACTCGTTCCATGTGTTTACCTCGACGAACAGTTTAGCAAAGAGCCTCTTTGCACGCTCCTTATCCTTTATCACTTTGGGCTTATCCCTGTCGGTGGGCTCAGCTACGCTAAGCAGCGTCTCGTCGAGCATCATCACTCGCTTCTTCTCTATCTCCTTAATCTTGTCATGAGCAACGCTGCTGCATATATCGGTAATGAAGGGGTGTGAGAGTAACCATGTCACATTCTTGTGGTAGAAGTGGCACTTATCCTTCTTGCGGTTGCGCTGGAGCGTTATGAGTATGTCGATAAAGGAGTAGACGAGGGTGTTCTTTATGGGGTAACCCATCGTTACGTTTATCTTACCGAGCGTGCGTCCATCGCCAACATCCTCGGGTAGAGAGTGAAGAAGTGGAATGAGTAGGTTTTCGTCTGTGAGCACTATGGCGGTGTTCTTGTTGAGCTCGCCAGGGATGCCCCTAAGAATCTCACCGATATGCTTTACCTGTGAGATGTTAGATACGCATGCAGTTGTGCTTAGTACATCCTTCTTTTTTTCGAAGTTGTTGTGCGTGATGCGGTTATCGCATGGGAACTTATCCAAATTCTTGCTGATGAATAGGCCTGCCTCGTGCTTCTCGATTTTAGGATTGTTGACATAGTAGCTGTCGTAGTCCCAGAAAAATTGAGCACCCTCAGTGCGTGATGCAAGGTGCTTGAAGAGTATCTGCTCGCTCTTGGAGAGGGCATTGAAGCCCGCGATGATGAAACGCTTGGGCTCGATGTCTACCTCCTCGCGGTCGATGATGCGTTTAGCCGCGGTGCGATAGATGAGTCCAGCGTAGCCGATGCCCTTTCTTATGAGCGTCTCGCGGAAGTTTCTATAGATGTTGGGGAGTGCCTTCCATATCTCCAAAAATCGCTGCTTCTGCTTGCTCAGATCATCAATATCCTGTCCGTTCTGGAAGTTGGTCCAGAAGCTTCGGATGATGCGCTTCTGATCATCGGTGAGGCTTTGGATGATGCGCTTCTGAGCATCAGTGAGGTATGATATGTCGACTTCAAGTTGCTTGAGGTCGCTGATGTTAACAAGCAGTAGGTCAGCATCCACCATGTACTTATCTATCATGTCGAAGTCGGAGATAAGCACACAGCCCCAATGGTAGAATTGGTCGAATTTCACGCCGGGAAACTCCTTGATGTAGACCTTGTAGAGTTCGCTTAGTAGGCGAATCTGTTCCACGCGCTTGATGCCTGATGCGCGCTCCATAACCTCGTCGATAGAGGTGTAGGTGGGCTGCCAGATAGTCTTTTGGGCTATGGACGATATGGCGTCGTTGAAAAAAGCGCGTGCTCGTAGCGAGGGGAACATCACTACGAGATTGGATAGGTCATTGGCGTTGTCTTGGAGCAGGCATGTAGCAACCTCCTCAAGGAATGTCTTTGGCTTCTGTTCCATATGTGTTGTAGGCATGATATGGCGTGGTTATAGTAGTTTGATCTCTCCTCCGAAGAGCGTGATCTCGGAGCGCACTATCACTGCATCAACGAGGTATAGGATCTTACCTCCAGTAGAGGTTTTGGCCTCGAGGCGCTCGGTGGCATAGACCTTGACCGTGGCATTGTGCGACGATGTGGCAACGGTAGAGACGGTGGCGAGCTGCGCGGCGTTGTAGTCGGCTGTAGAGATATCTGCCGTCTGGTAGCGTGCATTGCCCGTAAGGACGATGCAGCAATCACCCGATGCGTAGACCTTGATGTCGAGCGTGTCGATGTCGGCTACAAAGTGTGAGTCGTGACTTATGTTTAGGTCGATAATCTGCGCGTTGAGCGTGCCTACCACCGTGGCATCTGCCTTGGAGATGGAGATGTCGTATAGTTCGTTGAAGTAGACCTCGACCTCGGTGACGGTAGTGCGCTTCGAGTC
This sequence comes from Alistipes sp., assembly GCA_017558115.1. Lineage (GTDB taxonomy): Bacteria > Bacteroidota > Bacteroidia > Bacteroidales > Rikenellaceae > Alistipes. Next base: position 13,584 of record JAFYWG010000004.1, on the reverse strand, counting down.
GCTGCGCTCGTTGATCTTGAGTATACCGCCGTCGCGCTTGTCAACCTGGAACTCAAATTTCGAGGTGTAGCAGCCCTTGGTGTCGTAGACAATATAGGGTGCTTCGCTCTTATCTATTTTGATGAGTGTTAGCTTGATGGGAGCGTTCACATCAATGCTATTGAAGGTAGATAGCATCTGCTTGATGGGCTCTGACTCAATTGGTGACTCCTCCTGCGCCATAAGGTTGGTGGCACAGAATATGGCGAATATGAATAATAGAAACCTCTTCATACGTTACAAGTTTTGAAATTACAAACGCTAAATTAAACAAAAAAAGGCAATCCACCAAAGAATTGCCTGAATTTTATCCGTAGGATAACACACGAAGAGGTGTGCGCTTTGTTATAGCTCTATTTTGACATAGGCGGCACCACTGCGTTCGGCAGCCTCAAGGCCATATGCTGAGTCCTCGAAGATGATAGTCTCGCGTGGCGTTACACCAACTCGCTCCATGGCTAAGAGGAAGCAGTCTGGGTTGGGCTTGGGCTTGGTTACATCGTCGCCCGAGATAATGCCATCCACCCCGTCGATAATGTTCAAGTGGCGCATTACATTAGTGATATTATCTATGTGACCTGTAGATACAATCCACACTTTAGTTCCCATGCTTCGCATCATCTGGCACCATGCCCAAAGAGGGGTGTTTAGGCTTACGCTATCGAAGTAATTGGGGTAGATCTCCACCTTGCGGCGGCGTAGTTTGCAGGCTGCATCGTCGCTCTCTATGCCTACGTCGCGTAGAAACTCGCGGCAGCGCATGCCGAAGTATTTGGCGGTGTACTCCTCTAAGGATATGTCGATGCCCACCTCGCTGAGAGCCTGAATGTAGGCGCGGCCATTGGCTAAGCGGGTGTCGGCAAGAGTGCCGTCGAAGTCGAGTAGAATAAGCTTTATGTAAGACATGTTAATCGAATGATTGCATGCTTGATAGTGCAATGCGAATTATACGTTGGTACTCCTCTGCATTGAGCTCGAGGAAGAAGTAGTGTACGGGGTCTACGCGCATGCCGTTGAAGATGACCTCGTAGTGCAAGTGGGGTGCGAACGAGAGGCCGCTATTACCCGACATGGCGATGATGTCGCCACGCTTAACCTTGTCACCCTTCTTGACGCGTATGTCCAAGAGGTGGCTATAGGATGTTTGGTAGCCATTGCCATGGTCTATGGTGATGGCTTTGCCGTGTGTGGTATTCTTCTCCGAAAGTGACTGCACAATGCCGTCGGCAGTAGCGAAAACTGCTGTTCCCTCGGGGATGAGGTAATCGACACCATGGTGCTCACGCATAGCACGATGGAATGGGTTAATTAGTGGCTTTTTACCTGCTGCAAGGAGTGTCAACTGGCGATTGTTGACGGGCTGAATTGCGGGGATGCAATCTATTGATAGTGATGTGGTTTCGTAGGCGTACATCATATCCTCGTACGAGCGAGTGAGTGCATCCTTGTTATTCTCAGCATTTTGTAGGCCGTCACTTAACTTCAATAGTAGTTCTTCGTTGTCCATCGCCATAAGGCTCTCGTGTAGGGCGATACGCTCCTGGTCATTGTCAATGGTGAGGTCGTAGGGGTTCGACTCGAAGAGCTTGCGAAAGACATTCTCATCGCGTGCAATGACATTATCCATCACTTCAGATAGCTCGTCGTAACGCGCAGTGAGATTGGTGTATTCTGTGCGTAGTTCGTCTGTAGAGTGGCGAAGTTTGTACTCTGCTGGCATATCGATAAAGAGCACAAGGGCATAGCACACACCTATGAGTGCCACCCACAGCAAGAAGTGGATGGTGAAGGTTAGAATGCGGTTGTTTTCAATACGCAAATTAGTTAATATATCCTTTATATTTCTCATTGTGTCAGTTCTTTACTATTGACTCCTCAATCTGCTCCATAAGCTCTACGTAGGCCTCGGGCGACATATCCTTATTGAAATAGTGGATGGGGTTTACGGTGTTGTCGCGGAAGCGCACCTCGTAGTGTAGATGCGAACCCATAGATACGCCAGTATTACCCACCTCGCCAATTACCTGACCACGGGTTACGCTGTCGCCCTCTCTGACATACATCTTGCTTAGGTGGCCATAGCGAGTCTTGTAGCCAAAGCCATGGTTGAGCTCTATGAGGTTGCCGTAGCCATTGCGCCAGCGTGCTTCGCGCACAACGGCGTTGCCCGTAGCGTAGACGGGTGTGCCCGTAGGTGCTGCGAGGTCCACACCCTCATGTTTACGCCATGTGCCATAGCGTGGGTGTTTACGCATGCCGTAGAGGCTACTTACGCTACGTAGCTTTGTGCGGTCGATGGGCCAGATGGCGGGAATAACTGTGGAAAACTCCTCCTTGTGCGTTGCCATCTCCTGCGTGTCGTCGAGTGAGATTGAGGCGTAGTAGATGGAGCGTGTGAGGTGGTCGAGGCGTCGCCAGCTATCCTCGATAAGGTGGCTGTAGTCGTTACCCTGGTACTGGGCATATTTCTCATCGTTGTAGTCGCTATATGCTCGCAAGACGTCGGGGTCGCCTATGGTGTCTACGCCCAGAAGGGGTCTATATACATAGTGGTCGCGGTGCTTGATATCCTCGAGAATCTGCTCGGAGGCTGCTATTTTCTCATGCAGGATGGCGTATTCGCGCTCGAGGCGATGGTTCTCGCGACGTATCTTTGCCATCTTGGGGGTGTCGATATATGATGATATGAGGAGGTTGCCTCCAGCTGCTATGAGAAGGGCTATTGCCACGCGCAACAACATGCGATAGCCACGAGGCCAGCGCTTTATTGAGTCAAGAATTGTGCCCGGTCGATTGGTGCCCATAGAGTAAAAATAAAAAATATTAAAAATTCTCTCCTTTAACGATGCAAAATTAAAGTAAATTGTGTAATTTTGCAACCGCGTATAAAAATAGGTATAAAATAATTTCAAAATATATGGATTCTAATAAAGCAAGACAGGCGTTTCTGGATTTCTTCAGAACAAAGGAGCATGAGATTGTAGCCTCTGCTCCCATGGTCGTAAAGAACGACCCTACATTGATGTTTACTAATGCGGGTATGAACCAGTTTAAGGATATCTTCCTCGGCAACACACCCCGCAAGTTCCCCCGTGTGGCAGACACACAGAAGTGTTTGCGTGTATCGGGTAAGCACAATGACTTGGAGGAGGTAGGTCACGACACTTACCACCACACCATGTTCGAGATGCTCGGTAACTGGTCGTATGGCGACTACTTCAAGAAGGAGGCTATCGAGTGGGCATGGGAGTTGCTTACCGAGGTGTACAACTTGGATAAGAGCCGCATGTATGCTACCGTATTCGAGGGTAGCGAGGAGGATGGCGTAGCCTTCGACCAGGAGGCTTACGACTACTGGAAGCAGTTCTTGCCCGAGGACCACATCATTCGTGGTAACAAGAAGGATAACTTCTGGGAGATGGGTGAGACAGGTCCTTGTGGCCCTTGTAGCGAGATTCACTTCGACTTGCGCGACGACCAGGAGATTGCAAAGATTCCCGGTCGCGATATGGTCAACATGAGCCACCCTCAGGTTATCGAGATCTGGAATCTCGTGTTCATGCAGTTCAACCGCAAGGCTAACGGCTCGTTGGAGCCACTTCCCGCAAAGAACGTAGATACAGGTATGGGCTTCGAGCGTCTCTGTATGATTTTGCAGGGCAAGAAGTCGAACTACGACACCGACGTGTTCCAGCCTACTATCGCTCGCATCGCGGCACTCTCGGGCAAGGAGTATGGCAAGGATGAGAAGTGCGACGTGGCTATGCGTGTTATCGCTGACCACTTGCGTGCTATCTCGTTCTCGATTGCTGATGGCCAGCTTCCCGCAAATGCTAAGGCGGGTTACGTTATCCGTCGCATCTTGCGCCGTGCGGTACGCTACGGCTACACATACCTCGGCTTCAACGAGCCATTCATCTGTAAGTTGGTAGATGGCCTCGTTAAGCAGATGGGTCACCAGTTCCCTGAGCTTGTTGCACAGCAGACACTCATCGAGCGCGTAATCGAGGAGGAGGAGGCATCATTCCTCCGCACTTTGGCAACGGGTATCAACCTCTTGGAGGGTGTTATTAAGAAGAGCGCAGGTGGTAAGATTTCGGGTAAGGATGCCTTCGTGTTGTACGACACATACGGCTTCCCCATCGACCTTACGGAGCTCATCGCTAAGGAGCAGGGCGTAGAGGTGGATATCGAGGAGTTTGAGAAGGAACTTCAGGTGCAGAAGGAGCGTTCGCGTAATGCGGCGCAGCAGGATATCGACGACTGGCAGGAGATTATGCCTATCGCCGAGAGCACGTTCGTGGGCTACGACACCCTCGAGTCGGACATCCGCATCGCACGCTACCGCCGTGTTAAGTCGAAGAACGCTACAACGTACCAGCTCGTATTCGACCACACTCCATTCTATGGTAACTCTGGTGGTCAGATTGGTGATGTCGGCTACATCGAGAGCGCAAACGAGAAGATTGAGATTGTAGCAACAGAGAAGGAGAATGGTCTTATCATTCACATTGCTAAGCAGTTGCCCGAGAACCCTGAGGCTCTGTTCCACGCTGTGGTAAACCCTGAGGCTCGCACTAAGGCTGCTAACAATCACACTGCAACCCACCTCGTGGACTACGCATTGCGCACTGTGCTTGGCTCACACGTCGAGCAGAAGGGTTCAATGGTAGGTCCTATGGGCTTGCGCTTCGACTTCTCGCACTTCCAGAAGGTGACGGCAGAGGAGTTGCGCGAGGTGGAGCGTCTTGTAAACCGCCTTATCCGCGCCAACTACCCCATGGTGGAGAACCGTGAGGCTACAATGGCTGAGGCGGAGGCTGCGGGTGCTATCATGCTCTTTGGCGAGAAGTATGGCGACAAGGTGCGTATGGTGAACTTCGGTCCTTCGACAGAGCTTTGTGGTGGTACTCACGCTTCGGCTACGGGTAACCTCGGCTTCTTCAAGATTACCAGCGAGAGCGCTATCTCGGCAGGTGTGCGCCGTATCGAGGCTACAACGGGTGAGGGCGCTGAGGCTCTTATCTATGGTGCGCAGGATATGATCTCGAACCTCGAGCAGATTGTTCGCAATCCTAAGGTTGTGCAGGCTATCGAGAAGATGATGGAGTCGAACGATGCTCTATCTCGCGAGATTGAGGAGATGCGTAAGGAGAAGGTTGCCTCTATCGCTGATAGCTTGGCAGAGAACACTCCTTTGCGTGGTGGCGTGAAGCTTATCACACATACTGCGAAGTACACTCCCGAGGTTATGAAGGACTTGGCATTTGCTTTGCGTCAGCGCGTAGCCGAGAAGTTGGTGATGGTAGTGGGCAATCTCTCGGATGGTAAGCCTACGCTCAACATTATGCTTTCGGACGACGTCGTGGCTTTGGGCGTGGATGCTGGTGCTACAGTACGCGAGGCTGCTAAGCTGATGAATGGTGGCGGTGGTGGTCAGAAGCACTACGCTACAGCGGGTGGTAAGAACCCTGACGGCTTGCAGGCGGCAGTAGATAAGGCTGTGGAGATGATTATGGAAAAGTTGAAGTAAACATTTAATTAAGACTAAGTAATATTATGAGCAATAAGGTTTTATTGATGATTTTGGATGGTTGGGGTAATGGCGACCACTCAAAGTCAGATGTCATCTACTCGACAAACCCCGAGTACATCAATGCGATGACAGCGCAGTACCCCCATGCCGAGCTTAAAACCGACGGCGAGAATGTAGGTTTGCCCGAGGGACAGATGGGTAACTCGGAGGTGGGTCACCTCAACATCGGTGCTGGCCGCGTGGTATATCAGGACTTGGTGAAGATTAACCGCGCATGCCGCGACAACTCTATCCTCGAGAACGAGGAGGTGGTGAAGGCTTTCGAGTATGCTAAGGCTAATGGCGCGAGCGTACACTTCATGGGCTTGGTGTCGGATGGTGGTGTGCACTCGTCACTCGACCACCTCTTCAAGCTCTGCGACATCTCGAAGCACTACGCGATTGAGAATACCTTTGTACACTGCTTCATGGATGGTCGCGACACCGACCCACGTAGCGGTAAGGGCTTCATCGAGGCTTTGGAGAACCATATGGCTCAGTCTGTAGGTAAGATTGCATCTATCATCGGTCGCTACTACGCTATGGACCGCGACAAGCGCTGGGAGCGCGTGAAGATGGCCTACGACCAGCTTGTAAATGGCGTGGGCGAGAAGGCTACAAATATGGTGGAGGCTATGCAGAAGTCGTACGATAATGGCGTAACGGATGAGTTCGTATTGCCTATCGTGAACGTGGATGGCGAGGGTAATGCCATCGGCACTATCAAGCCTAATGACGTTGTTATCTTCTTCAACTACCGCAATGACCGCGCTAAGGAGCTCACCACCGTACTCACACAGCAGGATATGCCCGAGGAGGGTATGCACACCATGCCTTTGTACTACTGCTGCATGACTCCCTACGATGCTAAGTTCCAGGGCTTGCACATCCTCTTCGACAAGGAGAACGTGGCAAACACCATTGGTGAGTACGTAGCGGCGCAGGGCTTGAAGCAGTTGCGCATAGCTGAGACTGAGAAGTATGCACACGTGACATTCTTCCTCAATGGCGGCCGCGAGGAGGAGTTTGCAAATGAGGAGCGCATCCTCGTTGCATCACCCAAGGTTGCTACCTACGACCTTCAGCCCGAGATGTCGGCATACGAGGTTAAGGATAAGCTCGTTGCAGCTCTCGGTCGCAAGAAGTACGACTTCATCTGCCTCAACTTCGCGAATGGCGATATGGTAGGTCATACAGGTGTGTATGAGGCTATTGAGAAGGCAGTAAAGGCTGTGGATGAGTGCGTTAAGGATGTTGTGGAGGCTGCAAAGGCTAATGGCTATGAGGTTGTGCAGATTGCTGACCATGGCAATGCCGACAACGCTGTTAATGCCGACGGCACACCCAATACAGCACACTCACTCAACCCCGTGCCCATCGTTGTGGTATCGGACCGTGTAGCGAGCGTTAAGGATGGCATCCTTGCCGACGTGGCGCCTACCGTCCTCGACCTTATGGGCTTGCCTAAGCCCGCGGAGATGACTGGCGAGTCGCTTGTGACATTTAAGTAAAGGGGCAAGAGGGACAGAAGAGACAAGAGGGACAGAAGGGACTTAAGAGACAGGACAAACAGACAAACAGACAAGCGGACAAGTAGACGAGGGAGCGAACTGTATTTGGGAAGCGTGTTCGTATTTGTCGTTTTGTCCGTTCGTCCGTTCGTCGTAGTTTTCTCGTCCCTTTGGTCCCTTTGGTCTCTTAGGTCTCTCTCCTCCCTTTCTTCCCTATCACTCTTGCTGCAGGTCTGCGATATCTGCACCCCTCTCGCGCCCCTCCATAAAGGGGGATACCCTATACTTAAAGCCTACAACATCGGCTATCGAGGCTATCCTCTTCGTCCACACCTCATATCCCTTGCCCTCGTCGGGAAAGAGTACGACTCTGCGCCCCTTGAGCGGTGCAAGCATCTCCGCCGTGAGCGACATCATAGAGTCAACCGCCACCCACACCAATTCGGGCATAAGGATAGCACCTATATGTGCGGTCTTGGCACCCTCGGCCACGGCAACAACCCTATCGGGGTAGCGCCTTAGCAGATGCTCGCCATACATGCACTGCACAAGTTCCCACCCCTCGGGTAGCGAGCCCTCGCGGCGCATGACGGCGTGCACCCAGTCTACCATGCCCTCGCCTTTGAGGCGCTTTCCAGTATGCTCGTCGTAGGCCATAATCTTTCCCGTGCGTATGCATCCCTCGCCATCCACCTGCCAGAATACCGCGCGGTCGGCGATGCCACCAATGTAGTACTCATCGGCGATGCGTAGTGTTCTCTCGCTACCGAAGCGCCTCTCGAGCCATGCGAGGTATGCGCAATTCTCGGTCATCGTAGCATCCAACACCCTACGTGGCAACCCCGCTGATACCCTCTTGGGCTCGGGTGCATCTTTCTTTCTTTCGTTTTCCCTATTAAAACGAAAGAAAGAAACTCCATCCTCTCTTGGTTGCGCATCTCGCTTCCATGGGTTATCAGTAAAATATTGGTGTGGGGTATAATGATACCCACATTTATCTAAGCGATTACACTTACCTACATTATCACTGATATATATATTATTATTTTCTGTATCCACATACCGAGTAAATACATTTTTTCTTCCACACTGAGGGCATACATGGCGTGTACTGCGACCTCGGTATCTCTCTAACTGATATCTATATTGTGTCATAGTGATATAATAATTTTTTTGGACCATGGGACCAAAGAGAAGATGCTATCGACTGCTGTCCGCGACTTCTCTCGGTCTCCTTGCTTGGGTCTCTCTCGTCTCTTTCTATTTTCTTTTTTTCTTTTTCATAGGTAAAACGAAAGAAAGAAAACTACTCTTTGAGGAGTGTGTGTACCGAAGAGATGCTTTTATAGCCAAGAGCATCTGCAATCTCTTTCAGTGTCTTGCCCTCCTCGCGCATGGCACGCGCAAGTTCTATCTTCTCATCGCGCTCCTCGTCGCGCTCCTTGAGCATGGCAAAGGGTACACGCTCGCCCGTAGCATCGAAGTTGAGCGATGGCGTGAAGCGTAGCTCGAACGAGTCGTGCTTATACTCCGAGGATAGGTAGTTGCCCTTAACCACGCATAAGTGTCTAATATCGTGGCGCACGGGGTCCTGGCGCAGTTCCATTAATAGACGCATCTTAGCCTCGAAACCTTGTGAGCCTATGGCGTTATGCTTCGAGGGCGCAAGACTCTCGGTGCGCTTACCCGTGTGGTGCAGAAAGATGATGAGCGTGTTGTGCTTTATGGCCAACTGCGAGAAGATGTTTAGGAAGCTGCGCACGCGGTTGTTCTCGTTCATAGGGCCCGTGTAGAGGTCGGCAAAGGCATCGACGATGACAAGGTCGCGGGGCTTATCCTCGAGCATCGCCTCAAGGTTCTCGATGAGGTTGTCGGTATCGAAGATGAAGTCGAGCGTGGCGTATGCCTCTTTGGGCGTGCATAACTCCTCTAACTGCCTCTGCATCAGCGCGCCTATGGCTGTGGCATCATCCTCCGTGGAGACATATATCGCGCTGTGGTGCTTGGGCTGCAACTCGAAGCCGAGGTATCGTTTCGCACCCGAAGATATGGCCATGGCGAGGCCGCGTAGGAGTGTCGACTTGCCCGAATCCGAAGAGCCCACAAGGGCTGCCATGCCCACCCTCGGCAGTAGCGGCGCCATGAGGTAGTCCATCTGCTCGGTCGTGGTTTGAAGCATGTCGAAGCCGTTAACGAGATACTTGCGGAAGGTCTGCTTCTCGGCCTCCTCGCGCTCGAGCATCTCATCGATGAGTTGTTGTGTCTCGCGGCGTAGTGCCTCTACAATGTCGTTGTTTTTAAACTCTGTCATAGTTCTACTTTTTAATAATTAGGGTTTATTAGTTGTATGTTGTAGTCTAACTGTTGAACTACGACTGCAAATATAATACTGAAAATCCCCTTTGTCAAGGGTTTTAGGGTAAAAAATTTTACATGCTATAGTTAAGTGGTTAAATATGACCCAATCGAAAGGCTCGCGCAAGGGGACAAGAGAGACAAGAGACGGAAGAGAGAGATTAGGGAGATTAGGGAGTTTAGGGAGATTAGGGAGGTTAGGGAGAATGTTACCTTAAACTCCCTAAATTCTCTAAATTCCCTAAGACAAAAAAAAGGATGCTGTCCGACTTTCCTTTTGGTCCCTATCACTCCTTATCACACTACCCCCACCCCCTGTGATTTTGTGATTTTGTGATTTTGTGATTTTGTGATTTTGTGGCGACCGAAAAGACCTTAGAGACCGAAGAGAAGTCGCTCGGGTGGGATGGCATAATCTTAATTGCGTTTGCTGGATATATACTCTAAGATTGCTTCGAGGTCATTGGGATGGAACCAAGCGGTATTCTCGTCGCGCCTAAACCACGTCAGCTGGCGCTTAGCATAGCGGCGTGAGTTGCGCTTAACAAGCTCCACAGCCTCCTCGAAGGTGCAGTTGCCGTCGAAATACTCAAACAACTCACGATAGCCCACCGTCTGCAGAGCATTAAGATGACGCTTAGGGTACATCGAGCGCGCCTCGGCCTCCAAGCCCTCCTCTACCATCATGTCAACGCGACGGTTGATGCGGTCGTATAGCACATCTCGCGGCATATCCGTACCTATCTTTATAATATGGAATGGTCGCTCGGCCGTTACACCCTTGCGCTGCTCAGAGTAGGGGCGTCCCGTAGCGAGACACACCTCCAATGCACGCATAACACGCGCTGGATTGCACACATCCACCTCCTCGGCATACTTCGCATCGAGCCGACGCAACTCGGCCACGAGGCTATCCAAACCCTCGCTTTCGAGTCGCTGTTTCAGGTTTTCGCGCAGTGCTGGGTCGGCATCGGGCAGGGCATCCATACCCTCGCACAGCGCCTGCACATAGAGTCCCGAGCCACCCACCGCCACTACATACTCGCTCTCTGCGAAGAGCTCATCGAGCAAAGCGAGTGCCTCCAGCTCATATTTGCCGCAGTTGAAGTCATCCTCCACCTCGCGGTCGGCAATGAAGTAGTGCTTCGCCGCCGCCTGCTCATCGGCCGTGGGCTGTGCCGTGCCTATGGGCATGCCACGAAACACCTGACGCGAGTCGGTAGATATGATTGGGGCGTTAAGGTGCGTTGCGAGCTTCACCGCCAGAGCGCTCTTGCCCGAGCCCGTAGGGCCCACAACCACAACCAACGTACCTCGTTTAGAACTCATCGTCGTAGCCATCGTCGCCATCGAACTCGTTGTAGTCACCCATCATCTCCTCGAAGATTGAGCCACACTCCTCGTTAGCCTCGGGGTCGTACTGGTCGGGGGCTGGGGCATGCTCGAATGCCACACGTGGGTACTCGAGACCATCCTGCGGGCGCTGCATATCCAACAACTCGAGGTAGAACGAGCGGTTGTTCATCATGTCGAAGGTGTAGATGAGGCGGTCGTGGAATGTGTTATTCACCTCCATGAGCGTCACATTCTCCATGCAGCGTGGCACACCTGGGATGTCGTCGCCGAGATCTATCTCCGAGAACTCCTCCACGGGACGCCACTCGGCATCCGACTTGAAGATAGATACCATGCAGTCGTCGTATCGCAATGCCTGTAGTAGGAATCGGCTGAAGTCTGCGAGTGTCATATCGGGGTAAACCTCGAAGTCGCGCACGAAGTTATCGCTCTCGTCGCTGAGCATGCGGTATTTGAAAACAATATTCATAACTCTGTTATTTTATCACACAAAAGTAGCAATAATTTGCAAAACCGCCAAACTTCTCACATCAAAACCATCGCCATATTTAGCAATAAAGTCACAAAAAAATCGCAAAACAAGATTGTTGATTCAAATAAAAGCACTATATTTGCATCACTCTTATCGAGGATACGAATCTCTGCCACGAGCCTCATCGTGGTTTTCGGATAATAATCAACGAAGATATATGCAAGATTTAACAGCATTGGAGGGTAAGACCATTGTCGAGTTGCGCGAAATCGCTAAGGTTTTGGGCATAACACCCTCAAACATGAAAAAGGGCGAGCTCTTAAACAAGATCATGGAGGCTACAAATACCCCCTCAGAGCCCACGGCAGAACACACGGACACCCCAAAACGTGGTCGCCGCCCCCGCATGAATAGCATAAAGGTGGGTGCTTCACCCCAGCCACGTAACGAAGTCCCTACAGCAGAGGATACTCCCGCTGTCGAGGAGAGTGCAACAGAGAGTGCTCCCAAGCCCGCCACAACCACAGAGAGGGCAGAGGAAACCACATTAGCACCTCAGCCCAAGCGCCGTGGCCGCAAGCCAAAATGGGCAAAGCAGCAACACGCAGAGGCAACCGCAGAGAGTCAACCTGAGCCCCAGAGAGTGGAGGAGTCCACAGAGGCCACCAATGTTGAGGACAAGGAGCTACTACCCATCCAGCACGTATCACTTCAGGAGCTCATCGCCGAGGATGAGGATGACGACGCCATCGATGGCGAGGCACTCTTCGAGAATGAGCTAACCGAGGGTAATTCCACCAGCGAGGACATCACTAAGGATGACTTCACCGCGATTATCGAGGGTGAAGGCGTGTTGGAGGTTATGCCCGACGGCTACGGCTTCCTACGCTCTGCCGACTACAACTATCTCAACTCTCCCGACGACATCTACGTCTCGCCCTCGCAGATTAAGCTCTTTGGTCTCAAGGCTGGCGACACCGTATATGGCACGATACGTCCACCAAAGGAGGGCGAGAAGTACTTCCCCCTTGTGCACGTGGAGCTTATCAACGGCCTCAAACCCGACATCGTGCGCGATCGTCAGCAGTTTGAGTACCTCACGCCGCTCTTCCCCGCCGAGAAGTTCAACCTCACGGGCAACGGCCACAACACCAAGTCGAACCGCATTATCGACCTCTTTGCCCCCATCGGCAAGGGTCAGCGTGCCCTTATCGTGGCACAGCCCAAGACGGGTAAGACCATGTTGTTGCAGTCTATCGCCAACGCCATTGCCGACAACCACCCCGAGGTATACATGATCGTATTGCTCATCGACGAGCGCCCCGAGGAGGTCACCGAGATGGCACGCCACGTCAAGGCGGAGGTTGTAGCCTCTACATTCGACGAGCAGGCATCGCGCCACGTCAAGGTTGCAGAGATGGTACTCGAAAAGGCAAAGCGCATGGTGGAGTGCGGCCACGACGTAGTCATCTTCCTCGACTCTATCACACGTCTCGCCCGCGCCTACAACTCCGTGCAGCCAGCATCAGGTAAGGTGCTCTCGGGTGGTGTCGATGCCAACGCACTACACAAGCCCAAGCGCTTCTTCGGTGCTGCACGTAACACCGAGGAGAAGGGCTCACTCACCATCATCGCAACAGCCCTTATCGACACAGGCTCGAAGATGGACGAAGTTATTTTCGAGGAGTTTAAGGGTACGGGCAACATGGAGCTTCAGCTCGACCGCAAGCTTGCAAATAAGCGCATCTACCCCGCTGTCGACGTCATCGCTTCGGGCACACGCCGCGAGGATTTGCTTCTCTCACAGGGCGTTATGCAGCGCACATGGATATTGCGCAAACACCTTTCGGATATGACCACCGTCGAGGCCATGGAGTTCTTGCAGAAGCAGATGAACCTCACCCGCGACAACGACGAGTTCCTCGCAACGATGAACCAGTAGCAGGCAAACGAGCTCACGCAAGGAGACCAAAGAGACCAAAGAGATGACTCGGACCTTTCTGTTGAAAGGCGACTTCTCTTTGGTCCCTTTGGTCTCTTTTGTCTCTTTGGTCCTTAGGTCCCTTTCGCAAGCAGACAAGCAGACAAGCAGACAAGCGGACAAGCGGACAAGCGGACAAGTAGACGAGGGAGCGAACTGCATTTGGAAAGCGTGTTCGTATTTGTCGTTTTGTCCGTTCGTCCGTTCGTCGTAATTTTCTCGTCGCATTTATCACACTTGTCACACCTTATCACACCACCCCCACCCCCTGTGATTTTGTGATTTTGTGGAGACC
>JAFYWG010000027.1 GCA_017558115.1 Alistipes sp. | reverse complement strand
TTTTTCATTAAAAACTAATGCTTATGGTTAAAAAAGTTGTACTATCAATGGTTGCAACTCTGCTCTTGGGCTGCTTCGGCGCATTTGCTCAAGGTCAGCGTGTTACCGGTACAGTGACCGATGAAACTGGTTCTCCAGTTATCGGAGCAGCAGTTGTAGTCGAGGGTACTACCCGAGGCACATCAACTGACCTTGCCGGTTATTTTGAGATTGCGGCATCTGCTGATGCTAACCTGGTTGTCTCTTACTTGGGCTACCAGACACAGACAGTCTCTGTTGCAGGTCGTACGGTTGTAGATGTAGCTCTCGTTCCTGACTCAGAGCAGATCGAGGAGGTTGTCGTACAGGCGTTCGGTACTGCAAAGAAGGAGGCCTTCACAGGTTCAGCTACGACTATCAAGTCGGATGACATCGTGAAGACTCAGTCATCATCTGTTGCTAATGCCCTTTCAGGTAAGGTAGCAGGTCTTCAGACAACACAGGGTTCAGGTTCACTTGGTTCAGAGCCTACTATCCGTATCCGCGGTATCGGTTCTATCAACGCAGGTAACGATCCTTTGTGGGTAGTTGATGGTGTGCCTTATGAGGGTGACCTTAACAACCTTAACATGTCTGATATCGAGACAATGACCGTTTTGAAGGATGCAGCATCTAACGCACTTTACGGTGCACGTGGTGCAAACGGTGTGATCATGGTTACTACAAAGCGTGCTAAGGCTGGTGACGCTCGCGTTAACTTCGACGCTAAGTGGGGTGTTAATATGGCTGCACGTAAGTTGTATGACTACACACGCGATCCTGGTCAGTACTACGAGATGCACTACACTGCAATGAAGAACTACTACATGGATAATGGTATCTCTGCAGCTGACGCTCACAACATGGCTGCTGAGAACGTTGCTTCTAACGCATCAGGTGGTCTTGGTTACAACGTTTATACTGTACCTGAGGGTCAGACTCTTATCGGTTCAAACGGTAAGTTGAACCCCAACGCTACACTTGGCCGTAACTTTACTTACAATGGTCAGGAGTACCGTGTTCAGCCCGACGATTGGTACGATGAGTTGTACGATCCTTCATTCCGTCAGGAGTACAACCTCTCTATCGCTGCTGCGTCTGAGAAGTCTAACTTCTTCGCATCATTCGGTTACTTGAACAACAAGGGTATTACCGATGGTTCTGACATGTACCGTTACACTGCACGTTTGCGTGCTGACTACCAGGCAAAGAAGTGGTTGAAGATCGGTGGTAACATGAGCTACACTAACTTCAACTGGAATGGTGCTTCTTCTAACTCTGAGGGTTCAGGCGATACTGCTGACGTATTCACTGCAGTTGCTGATACAGCTCCTATCTATCCTGTCTTCATCCGTGACGGTGAGGGTAACATCATGAAGGATAAGTATGGTTGGAACATGTATGACTCTGGTGATGGTTCAGTTTGGGGTCTTACTCGTTTCTCTGGTTCACAGTCTAACCCATTGCAGAACATCTGGTTGGATGAGTCTAACTCTGAGGGTAACGCATTCTCAGTTAGCGGTTTCGCAGATTTCATCCTCTACGATGGTCTTAAGCTTACTGTAAACGGTTCGGTTACTATTGATGAGACTCGTTCTACATCTATGCGTAACCCATACTACGGCCAGTTCGTAGCTAACAAGGGTGTGCTTTCTAAGAGCCACGGCCGTTCATACAACCACAACTTGCAGCAGTTGTTGACTTACAACAAGTCATTTGGTGCAAACGATGAGCACACTATTGACGTGTTGCTCGGTCACGAGACTTACAACTTGCGTTCTTACTCTTTGAGCGCTGCTAAGTCTAACGTATTCTCTACAGACAACCTCGAGTTGAATGGCGCTGTTGTTGATATGTCTTCAGCAAGCTCTTCATTCGGTGAGTATGTAAACGAGGGTTACTTCTTCCGTGCTATGTACGAGTACGATGGTCGTATCTTCGCATCTGCATCATACCGTCGCGATGCTTCATCACGCTTCCACCCAGATCACCGTTGGGGTAACTTCTGGTCAGTAGGTGCTGCATGGATCATCAACCGTGAGTCATGGTTCAACGTTCCTCAGTTCAACATGTTGAAGCTCAAGGCATCGTTCGGTTCACAGGGCAACGACTCTATCGGTATGTATCTCTACACTGACCTTTACACAGTAGGTAACGATGGTAACGGTGGTGTATCAGTTAACTTCGGCCGTAAGGGTAATCCTAACATTACTTGGGAGACTAACTCTAACTTGAACCTCGGTATTGAGTTCGGTTTGTGGAATGATCGCTTGAGCGGTAGCATCGACTACTTCTACCGTAAGACTACTGATATGTTGTTCTCAGTACCTGTAACTCCATCATTGGGTTATACTTCATACTATGACAACATCGGTGATATGGCTAACACTGGTTTCGAGATCGTGTTGAACGGTGACGTTATCCGCACTCGTGACGTTGTTTGGTCACTCAACGCTAACTTCACATACGTTAAGAATAAGGTATTGAAGTTGCCTGACTCACGTAAGGATCGTACTATCGATGGCCACTCTGGTTTCATCTCTGGTACTTCATTCATCGCTGAGGGTCTCTCATTGGGTACTCCTCTTATGCCTACTTACGCTGGCGTAAATCCTGAGACTGGTGAGTCACAGTGGAATTTCTTCAGCTACGACGAGGTAGATGAGGTTACTGGTGAGCCTATCGATGGTAAGTGGATTGTTACTTCTGACTACACTAACGTATCATCAGATCCATACTCTTGGAAGCTTATGACTGATAAGTGTACTATGGCTCCTATCTTCGGTGGTTTCGGTACATCACTCTATGCATACGGCTTCGACCTCTCAATCGCATTTGACTATCAGCTTGGTGGTTGGGGTTATGATGGTTCTTACGCTGGTTATATGTCATCTCCAACATCTTCTACAGCTGGTAAGAACTACCACCTCGATTTGTTGGATGCATGGACACCTGAGAACCCCGACTCTAACATTCCTCGTTTCCAGTTGAATGATCAGTACACAACATCTACATCAGATCGTTTCTTCATCCGTACTGACTACTTGAACATTTCTAACATCAACGCTGGTTACAACTTCCCAGCTAAGTGGTGGAAGGGTCACATTCAGAACTTGCGAGTTTACTTGGCTTGCGACAACGTATGGTACTGGTCTAAGCGTCAGGGCTTCGATCCACGAGGCGGTTCTAACAACTACTACGCTCCTATCCGTACTATCTCAGGCGGTGTAACCTTGACATTCTAATATATTAAAGGTATAAGACTATGAAATTTACAAACATACTTAAAACAACAGCCCTTTCGCTTGGTGCAGCTCTTGCACTTACTGGCTGTATTCGCGAGACTCTTCCCAAGGAGAGCGCGATTACTGAGGGCCAGCTTATGGCTGGTCAGGCTGAGGTGGTAGCAGAGAATCTTTTGAAGGGTATCCCATCTGGTTTGATGTCATACGTCTCTGGTTGGGAGCACACTGACTTCGGTTACCACTCAGTTGGTGTTTACAACGACTACGCTTGTGGTCTTATGGTATCTAATGGTTGGACAACAGGTCTTCCTGCAGGTTACAACCGTTTCTATGCCTCTTCTTATAGCTGGGGTTATGCACCTAACTCTGCATTGCCATCACACGTGTGGTACAACTACTACCCACAGATCAAGGCATGTAACGATGTTATCCGCATCGTAGGTGATAACGAGTTATTGCAGGAGTACGTAGGTATCGCTCGCACATATCGTGCTATGATGTATATTGACCTCGCTCGTATGTTCGAGTGTCTCTATGCTGAGAACGATACAAATCCTAACTATGCTGCTGATCAGCTCGAGGTTGCAGGTCTTACTGTGCCTATTGTAGATGAGTTGCTCGATGAGCAGGGTGCAAAGAACAATCCACGTGCTACACGTGAGGAGATGTTCAACTTCATCTTCGCTGACCTCGCATTTGCTGAGGAGGCTTTGGCTGATTACACTTCTACATCTATTACTAACCCTGACCTCTCTGTAGTATACGGTCTTTATGCTCGTGCATACCTCTGGTTGGGTGGTTTCGAGGATGGTCTCTCTGGTGAGCTTCCCGAGGGTAATGCAGCTTACGCTAAGGCTGCTGAGTACGCTCGTATGGCTATCGAAGCTCACGGTGGTGCTATCATGAACGAGAACGAGTGGACAAGCATTACTAACGGTTTCAACGTTGCCGCTTCTTCATGGATGTGGGGCTTGCAGCACTCAGTTGATACTGTAATCAACAACTTGTTCCAGTTCACTGCTCACATGGCTCTCGAGGCTGACTATGGCTACGCTCCATTGTCACAGCCTGGTGTATCTGCTAAGGATTACGAGCGTCTCTCTGACTCTGACTTCCGTAAGAAGTTGATGAAGGGTCCTGAGAAGACATATGCTGACTTCCAGGCTTACACTTCTATGGATGAGGGTACTTGGAGCGCTTTGGCTAACTACACATTCTTCAAGTTCCGTCCTGCTGGTGGTAACCGCACAGAGTACAAGGCTGCTGGTGCAGTTACTCTTCCTTTGATGCGTTGCGAGGAGATGTACTTCATCGAGCTCGAGGCACGCGCACACATGGGTGAGGATGTTATGATCGACCTTATCACATTCATGAAGAACCGTGATCCTTACTACGCATGTAAGACAAACGACTATGTTGACGAGATCATCTTCCAGAAGGGTATTGAGTTCTGGGGTGAGGGTATCAAGATGTTCGATATGAAGCGTTTGGACAAGGGTTATGACGCAGCATTCGAGGGTACTAACTATCCTGCTGATGCTCGCTTCAAGATCGCTGGTCGTGCTCCATGGTGGTCATACTGTATTCCTAAGGATGAGACAGATATGAACAAGGCTGCAGCTCTCCAGGGTTCTAATCCTAACCCAACTCAGGCATTCAAGCCAGTTACTTTGGAGTAATTAATAAAAAAGTTTGATTATGAAAAGATTTAAGTTTATATATCTGCTTGCTGCTGTTGTAGGTGCGTTGTCTTTCGCATCGTGCCAGCATCCCTATGCAGATTGGGCTCCTGGTGCGAAGGACAGCAACATGGGTGTTTACTTCACAGACACTAAGGGCTTTGAGGTTGCAGCTACTGACACTGAGGTAGCTATCGAGGTTGCTCGTGCTAATGCAAGTGAGGCTGCTTCTGTATCGCTTCGTTATGAGGCAAAGGATGCTGCTGGTGAGGCAACAGAGTTGTTCACAGTTCCTTCAAAGGTAGAGTTCGCTGCTGGTGCAGAGAAGACTACTTTGACAATCACTTTCGATGGTTCTGAGCTTGCTATTGGCGAGGAGTATACTGTTGCTATTAAGCTTGATGAGGCTGAGGCTTCTACTTACGCTACATCTGAGGCTACATTCTCTATCATCGTTCCTGAGCCTTGGACATCTATGGGTACTGGTATCTACTTTGACGATCTTCTTTGTAATTTGTTCCAGGAGGCTGACGCATTCCGTGGTGCTGGTGCTTATGTAGAGTTTGAGCAGAACGATTTGGATGCTAACCGTATCCGTGTTAAGAATCCTTTCGCTCCTGCAACCGTCGGTGCTATGTGGGGCGGTGTTCCTTCTTGGTTGGGTTACAATGTTCCTACAGGTGTTGATGCTTACCTTGAGTTCGATATCACTGATCCTAACAACGTTCGTGTAGGTCAGTCTGTAAACCTTGGTGAGGATGGTCAGTTGTTCTTCTTCAACCTTAGTATGCCTGACAATGGCTACGAGGATTTGGTATGCTTCATCCCTGACGCTACTCCTATCGTATTGCAGGATGGCATCATCAAGTTCCCTGTTGGTTCAGTTTGGCTTGGTGTAGTAAATGGTGGTGAGTTCCTCGGTACATTCACAAAGACCGGTAACGCAACTGGTTTCATGCAGTACTACTTGCCCGGTACAGAGTTCGTAAACTACGGTATGGAGGTTTCTTACGATGGTATGTACGTTTCTGCTGATGGCGCTACTGCTGAGGCTATCTTCAACTTCGCTCTTGGTGCAGACATCGACACTTACAAGTTCACTTTCGTTCCTGGTGATGTAACTGCAGATCCTTCTGAGTTTGCTGAGGCTATCGTAGCAGGTTCTGAGGAGCTCGAGATCTTCGAGGGTACTGCTGAGGACAAGAAGTGGCAGGTTGAGCTTACTAAGGGTCTGTGGACTCTCGTAGCTGTTCCTTACACTGCTGAGGGCGAGGCTCGTCTCCAGGATACTTACGCTCTTAACTTCTACTTCAACGGTACAGGTGAGATGCCTGAGGTAAACCTTGACGTACAGGTGGGCACTCCAGCATCATTCGCTGCTGAGGAGAATAAGGCGGCTGTTGAGGCTGAGACTCCTGCTTGCTTCTGGATTGGTCTTAACATCACAGCTAACGCTGCAGACCTTAAGTCTATGCGTGCTTGGTGGGGTACTGTAGCTTCTTACGAGTCTGCTCTTAGCCAGGGCTTGACTGATGAGGCTATCCTCGCTGACTATGCTGCTGACCTTAGCACATTCCTCCCAACTCTTGCTGAGAATGGTACTGTTACAGCTCGTATGAACGTTAACAACGGTTATGAGTACAAGGTATTGTTCGCTGCTGAGACTGTCTACGGTACAACTATCTTCTGGGATGGTAACTACACTACACCTGAGTACGACGGTGCTCTTGCAGTAGGTGAGTACGCATTCACTGATCCAACTACTGAGTCACAGATGGCGTTCTCACTCGTTCCAGGTAAGAGCTACAGCGACTTCTACTTCGTACACAACTACATCGATGGTTCTATGTGGTATGCTAAGTACGATGAGACTGCTGGTACTCTTACAAATGAGGGTGTTGAGCTCGGCTACGAGAAGTATGGCTCACAGTGGGGTGGTCTCTACGGTGCATTCAACGAGGAAGTAACTCAGGTTTACGGCTACTTCAGCTCTACAACTGCTGACTATGCTCAGATGGCTCCTATGGTGATGACTGTTGAGGACAACGCTATCGCTGGTCTCGATACATACTTCGCTTTGATGGTTATCGAGTACGATCCAGTAAACAATGAAGCTGGCGACATTCTCGGTGCTTACTTCAACTTCACACCTGAGACTGAGGTAGTTCCAGCTAGCGGTGCTCTTCAGGCACGTGCACAGAACGTAAACGCTAAGTTCGCTGCTAAGGCTGCTCAGATGCAGGCTTGCGAGGTACACAGCGTTATCGCTTCTGAGTCTAAGCTTGTTATCAAGGCTACTCCCGTAGCTCCAAGCTTTACTCCTGCTACTCTTAAGTAATCTGAGATTATAGCTATATCATTGCGGTCTGCTCCACTCGGGGCAGACCGCTTTTTTTGCGGGGGGACGAGTCGTTTAGGGAGTTTAGGGAGTTTAGGGAGTTTAGGGAGTTTAAGGAGTTTAGGGAAGTTAGTGATTATATCTCTAATTTCCTTAAATTCCCTAAATTCCTTACTTTTTAGCCATAATCTTTTGCATTCACAAAATATTGACTACCTTTGTATCGAGAAAGACTGCGAAAACTTTAATTTTTTTAAAAATAACTATGAATAAGGTTAAATTTTCTTTGTTTGCATTGGTTGCAATCATCGCAGCATCGTGCGTTGCAGACCCCGTAATGGAGGGTGAGGGCGTAGTTGCTGAGAAGAACCCTATGGCGAAGATCATCAACTCTTCTGAGGATGCTGTCGCTGGTGAGCTCATCCTCTATGTTGATGAGCAGACTGCAGATGCTTGGAGCATCAACACTACTCGCTCGGGTAACTCGAAGCTCGACGCCGTTGCTGAGGAGCTTGGCGTAGAGTCTGTGAAGCCCGTATTTAACATGGCTGTGAATGCCGACCTCAAGCGTGCGCAGGGTATGCACCGCTGGTATGTTGTAAAGTTCGACAAAGAGGCCAACTTGGATGTCGTAGCTGAGAAGTTTGCTGCTATCAGTTCTATTGACCGTGTGCAGTTCAGCACAGTTGTTAATAAGCCACAGATTTCTGCTACTCCCGTCTCTGAGTCTGAAGTAAATGTAACACGCGTAGGCGAGACTGAGTATTTCAACGATCCTATGCTCTATTTGCAGTGGCACTACAACAACCGCGGTTACCAGTCATTCTTCCCCGGTGCTAAGGAGGGTGAGGACATCGGTGCTTACGGCGCTTGGGATTACACTACAGGTAACTCTGAGGTTATCGTAGCAGTTGTTGACGAGGGTGTAAAGTACGATCACCCCGATTTGGCTGCTAATATGTGGGTTAACCAGGCTGAGAAGAATGGCCAGGATGGCGTTGATGACGATGGCAACGGCTATGTGGACGATATCTATGGTATCAATGCTGCACGCGCTGGTAAGGGCCCTATCACTTGGGATCAGCCAGCATGGGATGGTGATGAGTATGTAGGTGACTCAGGTCACGGTACTCACGTTGCAGGTACTGTTGCTGCTGTAAACAACAATGGTATTGGCGTTTGTGGTGTTGCTGGTGGCAATGGCTCTGGCAATGGCGTACGCATCATGTCTATTCAGATTTTTGATGGTAGCGTGCCTGCAGGCCAGAATGGTCTCGATAAGAACGCAATCGGTATTGAGTATGCTGCCGACAATGGTGCTTCTATCTTGCAGAACTCTTGGGGTTACAATGGTGAAATCACATCTGATGGCTTCTACAGCAGCAACTATGGTGTAGAGATTGCGGCGTTGAAGTATTTCCAGAGCAAGAGCAACTGTGCAGCAATGACAGGTAACGTTATTATCTTTGCTGCTGGTAACAGTGGTGCTGATATCGCTAACTATCCTGGTGCTTACAACGAGTTTATCTGTGTTACAGCATTGGCTCCTGATGGCATGCCTACAACCTACACTTGCTACGATGAGGGTTGTAACGTAGCTGCTCCTGGTGGTGAGTCTGAGGTTCCTGAGGGTGAGTCCGGTTTCATGGACTATGGCTGTGTGCTCTCAACACTTCCTGCAGAGGCTCCCGATGCTGAGCATTCAAGAAATGGTTCTGTTGTGACTTACGGCAAGAATTATGGCTATATGCAGGGTACTTCAATGGCTTGTCCTCACGTATCTGGCGTAGCAGCTTTGGTGCTCTCTTATGCTCTTGATCATGGCATTAAGCTCACAAACACTCAGCTCTACGACGTAATCACATCTTCAGTACGTAACATCGATGACAGCCTTACTGGCTCAGTCCCACGTCACTACATTACATATTCACAGGCTACTGGCTACCAGATTCATGTTAAGAACTTCGACCTCTCGGCATACAAGGGTAAGATGGGTACTGGTAAGCTCGATGCAACATTCGCTATTATGAACGTGCGTGGCGCTACATGTATCCCCGTAGTTGTTAACGAGGAGTTTGAGCTCAACTTTGGCAAGATTATCGGTACTGGTGATATCAATGTTACGGTAATGAAGGATTTCGTTATCACTGACGAGGTTAAGAATCGCCTTGGTATCGATACATACGACTACTTCAACAATAAGATCTACCTCAAGTGTACTAAGCCCGGTATCGGCGTTATTACAGTTAAGTACATCGCTGGTGGTAAGACCGTAGGTGGCACTGGCGCTACTGGTGGTAAGCTTATGGAGAAGGAGGTTGTGATCATCTCACGTGAGAACAACGACAACGGCGCTTGGTTGTAATCTAAACGTAGAACTTATAAAAAAATCAAGGATATGAAGATTTTTAAGATGTTTGCATTGGCAGCTGTTGTTCTCTTCACAGTTGCTTGTGGCAAGGATAATAATAACCCTGGTACTACCGGCGGTAATAATACCGAAATCGCAGGCTTCGATGCTATCGAGAAGGAGTGGAAGCTTATCTCAGTTGATGGCGTGGCTAACGACTTCTCAGTATATATCTCATTCACTGATGGTCTCTTCTTCTTGTACCAGCAGGTATATTCATGGGACTATGTGTTGTACGAGGGTCAGTACACTATCGATGGTGGTGTCCTCAATGGTACATACGTCGATGGTGGCAGCTGGAAGACCCCCTACACAGGTGGTGTATCGGAGGATGGCCAGTACCTTATCCTCAAGAGCAAGGAGGCAACTCCCGTAACCTACAAGTACGAGGCTTGTACAATTCCTGATGAGGTGTTCGACGAGGCAACAGGTACTCGTGCTATCGAGGTTGTGCCCTTCCTCTAATAATTTCTTGTGATAAGGGGTCATTCTTGACCTCTCAATCAATAGCCAGAATGGGAAATACTTCGAGTATGTCCCATCCTGGCTATTTTCATGTCGAGGCCAAGCCTAACCCCTTCTGACAAGAAATTTTGGGAGGGTGAATGGGCGTACGAGCAGATGAGCAGACAAACGGACGAGCAGACGAGCAGACAAACGGACGAGCAGACGAACTGACGAGTAGACAAGCAGATTGATTGTTAGAGACACCTGTTTGTCGTTTGTCGTTTTGTCGTTTCGTCCGTTCGTCATTTTGCCGACATCCTATCTGTCGTACCACTTCCAATTACCACAAAATGACAGCATTCCTATGAAAAAAACGTTCCATAGCGTTGTACATTGACTTTATTTTTATAATTTTGCATCTTGGAAGTTTGCGTGGGTGCAGACCCCACTAAGGTTGAAAACTATTTAACTTATAACAGATATGAACAAAACAAAAGTTTTCCTTCTTGCATTGGCTGGCTTGTTCGCAGTATCGTGCGCAACAAACACTGTCGATGAGACTGCAACCGTGGATGCTAACGCCATGGTGGCTAAGAAGTTTGTCAACACCTCTAACGAGGCTGTTAAGGGTGAGTTGATCATCTATGTTGATGAGGCTGTGGCAGAGCAGCTCGCAATGGCGGAGTGTGCAACACGCTCAGGTTCAGCTATCGACGCAATCGCTGCGGAGATCGGCGCAACAGAGATCAAGCCCGTATTTAACCTCAACGTTAACGGCGACGTGAAGCGTGCACGCGGCATGCACCGCTGGTTTACTGTAACATTCCCCGAGAATGTAGAGTTGGAGGTAGCAGCACAGCGCCTCGCCTCAGTTAAGGAGGTGTCACGTGTGCAGTTTGCTACAAAGATTGTGCGTCCTGATGCTACAGCTGTAGAGGCAGACCCCTCGCAGTGTGCCCAGACACGCTCTGACGAGATGCCCCTCGACGATCCTATGCTCTACAAGCAGTGGCACTATCGCAACCTTGGTCTTCAGGAGATTCACCCCAACGCTAAGGCTGGCGCTGATGTAAACCTCTTCCCCGCATGGGAGATTACAAAGGGTCGCCGAGATATCATCGTAGCAGTTGTTGATGAGGGTGTATGCTACGAGCATGAGGACCTCGTGGACAATATGTGGATCAACGAGGCTGAGGCAAATGGCGAGGAGGGCGTAGATGACGATGGCAATGGATATGTTGACGACGTTCACGGCTACAACTTCGCACACAACGGTCGCGTCAGCTGGACTCGCTCTAAGGACTCTGGTCACGGTACTCACGTAGCAGGTACTGTAGCTGCAGTAAACAACAACGGTATCGGCGTATCGGGTGTTGCTGGTGGCTCGGGTAATGGCGACGGTGTGCGCATTATGTCTTGTCAGATTCTCTCAGGCGACAAGGATGCTGGTGCTGGTGGCACTGCAAAGGCTGTGGAGTATGCTGCCGACCATGGTGCATGTATCTTGCAGAACTCATGGGGCTTCGGTGCTGGTCAGATTGCTAACGA
The DNA here is from genome assembly GCA_017558115.1 of Alistipes sp. Taxonomy (GTDB): domain Bacteria; phylum Bacteroidota; class Bacteroidia; order Bacteroidales; family Rikenellaceae; genus Alistipes. Next base: position 30,685 of record JAFYWG010000027.1, on the reverse strand, counting down.
CGGAGCATTCGCTAACGGCTCAACATCAGTAGAGCTCGAGGCCTTCCACTACTTCATGGAGACTCAGAACAACCCCAACCTCGAGGGTGGTATCATCATCTTCGCTGCGGGTAACGACGGTAAGGCTGTAGCGGGCTACCCTGGTGCATACAACGAGATTATCGCTGTAACAGCTATCGGTCCTGATGGTCTTCCTACATACTACACCAACTACGACCGTGGTTGCAACGTAGCAGCTACAGGTGGTGAGTACGCCCCCACAACATGGGCTGAGCAGAGCTGCGTATTGTCTACTGTGCCCACAAACATTGCAAAGAGCGGCTACGCTTACATGCAGGGTACATCTATGGCATGTCCTCACGTGTCAGGTATCGCAGCGTTGGCTCTCTCTTACGCTATGGACAACGGCATCGTGCTCTCGTTGAAGGAGTTGAAGGATATCATCGTAAGCTCGGTTAATAATATCAACCCATCGCTTAATGGCTTTAAGACCAACGTATCGGGTGGTACTCTCAACCTCGCGTCATATAACAACAAGATGGGTACTGGTCTCATCGACGCATACCGCGTGTTGATGGCTGTGCGTGGCACAAAGTGTATTGCACTTCCCATAGGTGAGGAGGTCATCATTAACGTTGCTTCATATATCGGTGACGGCACCAACGACAAGATTAAGATGCTCGAGAGCGAGATCTCACAGGAGGTCATCGACGCACTCGGTATCGAGAACATGAAGTGGATGGGTGGTAAGCTTATGCTTACTTGTACTAAACCTGGTAGCGCTCTGGTTACATTGAAGTATGTTGCTGGTGGTAACAACGTAGGTGGCGGTCAGATTACTGGTGGTATGGAGACTCAGCAGGAGTTCGCCTTCGTAGCTCGCTATGGTGTGACATACGACGAGGGTACTTTGGAGCCTAACACTCCTGGTGGTTGGTTGTAATAGATGTCTAACGCATAAAATATTGATACGAGATATGAAAAGTTTGAAGATATTTTCGCTTGTAATGCTCCTCGCTTTGGCAATCACTGGTTGCAAGAAGGATATTACAGTAACTGGCGGTGGCGCTAAGGGCGCTGTGGCTGGCGAGTGGGTGCTCACATCGTGGAATGAGGCTGAGCCAGAGTTCAACGTGTACATCGACTTCAACGATGATAACACTTTCGAGATCTACCAGCAGGTGTGGTCATTCGACTATGAGCTCTACACTGGTACTTACACAATCAACGGTGACATCGTAACTGGTGTCTACGCTGATGGTTCTAACTGGGCTTGTGGCTACAAGTTTGTAAAGGTTGGTGACACCCTTACTATGTACAGCCAGGAGGATCAGTCAGTTACAAGCGTATACGCAAAGTGTGAGATTCCTGCCGAGATTAAGCAGGAGGCTTCAGCAACTCGCGCTATGGAGGTTGTTCCATTCTTGTAGTGGAGTGCCTAATACGAAATATTTAACTGTGGGGTAATTCTTTTTTAGGGAGTTACCCCTCATATTTTTAGACTATGAAAAGATTTTTCATACTTCTGGCGGTAGTTCTTACCTCTATGCTTTCGGCTAAGGCTAAGGAGGTGTCGCCAAGTGTTGCCGAGAGCATTGCTCGCGAGGTGTTGGGTGCTACGCGCGGTGGCGACGTGGCTGTGGCGTGGGATAGTTCGGTGTTGGGCACTACGCGCAGTACAGCAGAGGCGCCTACGTTCTATGTCGTAGCGGCGCAGTCGGGTGTTGGATTTGTGATTGTTGCAGGTGATGATGTCGTAGCCCCCATTTTGGCATACTCTACGCAGTATGCTGCGCCCACGGCTGAGGTGCTACCTCCGAACTTTGAGGGTTGGTTGCGCTATGTCGACATTGTGGTGCGCTATGCGCGCGAGAATAACATGGTTGCAGATAGTGTAACGGCCGAGAAGTGGAATGAGGGATATCAGCCCGTGGGTGCGGTGATGCTTAACACGGCGCGCTGGAGTCAGGTGGAGCCATATAACAACGAGTGCCCCATAGATGGCGATGAGCATAGCCTTACGGGTTGTACGCAGACGGCCATGGCAATTATCATGCACCACAATCGCTGGCCCGAGCGTGCAAAGGGCGAGACAGAGGCATATACCACGCAGTATGGCCTCGATGTTGCTGCGCGCGACCTCAACCATGCCTACGACTGGGATAATATGATTGAGACATACGTAGAGGGCGAGTACACCGATGCTCAGGCCGAGGCTGTTTCAGTGCTTATGGCCGATCTTGGCCACGCCTTTAAGGCTCAATATACAGCTAATGATACTGCTGCTATGCCCGATATGGCGGCTCTCTATTATAACTTTAGCTATAGCCCTGCCGCACGCATCGTTGTACGCAATGGCAACTCCGATGGCTACTGGACGCGTATGTTGCGCGACGAGATTGAGGCAAACCGCCCCGTGTTCTATGCGGGATATACGGCCGAGGGGGCAGGTCACGCCTTTGTGCTTGATGGTGTGGATGCTAACGACTATTTCCATGTCAACTGGGGCTGGGGTGGCATCTACGATGGCTTCTTCCTTATCGATGGCCTTATGCTTGGTGAAGAGTACCTCTTCGACACGCAGCACTGGACGGTGCTCGGCATGCACCCCTTGCGTGATGGTGAAATCGATAACTGGCTTGTGCTCTCATCATCGGGTCTTAGCGTCGAGCCTCAGGAGTTTGAGCGAGGTAAGCAGTTTGTGGTAAAGTCTATCTCCTATTCAAACCTCTCGCAGCTCGCATTTAAGGGTGAGATGCGCGTGGGTATATGCGATGCAATGGGAGAGCGTAAATCATGGGCTTCGGAGTCGATTACGATTGACATGGGTGTGAATATGGCTACCAGCGAGATGAATATCGCGGCGGTGATTAACGACGAGATTGTGGAGGGTGACCGTCTATGTGTCTTCTACAAGAGTAGTAGCAGCGATGAGTGGTATAGGATGTATGGCTCGGTGGAGAGTGCTTGCGACGAGGTGGTCGTGAAGTATGCCCCCATTGGCGAGACAACATCTATGTCGTTCGATAAGGCCTCGGGATTGCTCGTTGTGAAGTATGATGAGGATGTAAAGTCGGCACTCTATATGTTGAGTACCTATGTCGAGAGTGGTGTCACAATCACTAAGGGACGCATGGTCATCGACACAAAGGCGCTGACCAAGGGCACGGAGTACACCATCTACCTCGAGCGTAAGGATGTTGAGCAGAAGAGTATAGTGTTCACACTTAAAGAGTTGTAATTTATGAGAAGGATATTGCTTATTGTGTCGGTATTGCTTGTTGTGGCTGCGGGCTGTAAGAGTAGTGATAAAGAGGTGGTCGTAACACCTCCCACAACAGAGTTGGAGGTGGCTGTGACCGAACTTACCATAAGCCACGAGGCGCAGAGAGTAGAGTTTGAGGTAACTTGTAACGAGGAGTTCGAAGTTCAGGAGGAGGTCTTTTGGCTCGCTGTGGTCGATGTGCGCGAGGGGGATACAAAGGTCGTAGTGTTGAATGTCCTTGCTAACGATGTCGCTGAGGCACGTAGTGCCGATGTTGTAATCACTGCAGGAAACGAGAGACGTACCGTTACCATCATGCAGAGCGCTAAGCCCGAGGTGAGCATGGAGGTGGCTATAGGTCACCGCAACCAGACGCTCGTGTCGCCAAAGTGGGGTGGTGAGGTCGTTAGTGGTACTATCGCCTGGGGTGATGGCGCAGATGAGCCGTACACAGAGGGTGTTGCTCACAACTATGCCGACAAAGGTAACCACACCGCAACATTCACCATGGTGGGTGCTACATCGTTTGAGATTGAGAAGATTGGAGCTATGGACTCGTTGACGATTGCCGTAGACTAATCGCGCTTAGAAAATATGAGGCCTACGATGGTCTCGGTTGCTCCGCAATGCTCCTTGGTGTATTCATATGCCGAGGAGCTTGCTTTTTGTAGTGCCTCGCCCTCAGTCTTTAAGGGTGTAAACCATGCTTTGAGCTCTGCGGCTGAGCAAACTGATGTCGCTGCACCGAGCGCTACCATGTCGCGCGCCTCGAGAAATTTGTGGTAGTTGGGGCCAAAGGCTATAGGGAGGCTAAATGTCGCGGCCTCCAAGGTGTTGTGTATGCCCACGCCGAAGCCTCCGCCAATATATGCCCAGCGTGCGTAGCCGTAGACCGACGATAGTAGACCTATGGTGTCGAGAATCATGACCTGAGCGTGGCTGAAATCGTGGCTTTCGGTGGAGCGCGTGTAGCGCACTACGCCGCCAACGACTTTGTCCTCAATATGTTGCATGCGTGTCTCCTCCATCTCGTGCGGGGCAACGACAAAGCGAGTGTCAGGGTTAGCGTTGATAAGCTCGATAAGCAACTCCTCATCCTTGCCCCATGTAGAGCCAGCGACAAAGAGAGGAGCACCAGAGGCAAAACGCTCGATAGTTGGTATGCGCTTGGCGTTGCATGCTATCTCGGCCACGCGATCGAAGCGTGTGTCGCCCGCAATAACTACGCGGTTGTAGCCTATGCCCTCGAGTAGAGTCCTCGATGCCTCGTCCTGCACAAAGATGGTGTTATAGCACTCTAAGGCTCGGCGCCAGAGCCCTCCCCAGGGGCGAAAGTGCACCTGTGAGGGGCAGAAGATGGCTGAAACAAGGTAGGTAGGTACATTGCGGCGGTGTAACTCGCCGAGGTAGTTGAGCCAGAACTCGTACTTTATAAATATCGCAACATCGGGGCGCACGGCATCTAAGAAGCGGCGCACGTTCGCGGGTGTGTCGGAGGGAAGGTAGAAGATGTTGTCGGCGAGGGGGTAGTTCTTGCGTATCTCGTAGCCCGAGGGTGAGAAGAGGGTGGCCACAACCCTCATATCGGGCATATCGCGCTTTATACGCTCGATGATGGGGCGCCCCTGCTCGAACTCGCCGAGTGAGGCGGCATGAATCCACACCACCTTGCCACTGTTGCCACGCGCCATGCTTGTCTCGATATGGCGCAACAACCCCTTGCGACCACTTCGTAGTAGTCGCGCCTTGGGATTGCAGCACGCCGCGAGGGCTATGCCGCAGTTGTAGAGGTGTATGCCTATATTATATAGTAGTCCCATCCAAATAAGTAGTGGGGTCGCCCCCTAAATTAGCAACCCCACACTCCTAAATTATATTTTCCGTATACTCAATGGCTATGCCGCCCTCCTCGTTCCATGTCACGGCGATAAGGTCGAACTGGAGCTCTTGGCGCACGTGACGCATCGCGCGATATGCCATCGCACCGCGGCGTAGCGTGCGAATCTTCTGGTCGTCGATGCTGTCGTATGCCGTCTGCCAGCCTCCCTCCTTGCGAGTCTTGACCTCGATGAAGTGCAACGTGTCGTAGTGCTCGGCGATAATATCTATCTCGTAGTGTCCTACGCGCCAGTTGCGCTCAACAATGTAGTAGCCACGCTCGCGTAACCACTCCATGGCGAGGTCCTCGCCACCACGACCGATTATGGCGGTTAAGCCACTCATTGCTACTTAGAGCGGCGGATAAGGAAGTCGATATTCTCGCCAGGCTGTACCTCGTAGGTCTCCTGACCCTTCTTGAAGATACGCATTGAGCGTGAGCCGATAAGCTCGATGCCCTCGTCGTTGATGCGGAGCATACAACCCTCGCGCAAGCCTACGACATAGCGGCTGCGGTTAGCCTCGAGGTACTCCTTGATGCGCTGCTCGCGAGTCTCACCTGCGTGGCCCTCGGGGTTAGCATCGAGGTAGTGGGGGTTGATCTGGAACGATACCAAACCGATAGCGCGGAATGACTCGGGCTGCACGATAGGCATGTCGTTTGTTGTGCAGATTGTAGGACATGTTACGTTGCTACCAGCTGACCAGCCGATGTAGGGCACGCCAGCCTTCACGCGGTGGAAGATCATGTCGAGGAGCTCCTCCTCCTGCATCTTCTTCAAGAGTGCAAAGGTGTTGCCGCCACCGATAACGATAGCCTTAGCGTGACGGATGAAGTTACGCTTGTTGATAGCATGGTGTATAGAGCGTACCTTAACGCCAATCTCGTTGAAACGATCCTGTACCTTTGCCTCGTACTCGTCGTATGAGAAGGTCACGGCAGCATATGGCACGAAAACAACTTCGTCGATGCCCTCGAGAGTCTTTGCAATCTCCTGGATAGGATATTTGAGGTATGCCTCACCGGCATTGGTAGAATTGGAAATTAACAAAAGGTTCATAATCTATTAATTTTTAGTAAGTTATCCTATGTATGCTTAAAATTACTGATAAATTTTTAGCGTAATAATGTCAAAGATAATAAAAAAAGTGTTACATTTGCACAGTCGGGTGAAAAAAAACACTCGGTTATAAATTACAGTAGCAAGATATATACTACTATAATGTTTAACTAAAAATTATTTATTATGTCAGAAATTCAGTCAAAAGTTGTCGAGATCATCGTTGACAAGTTGGGCGTTAAGGAGTCAGAGGTTGTAGCAGAGGCTAGCTTCACAGCACACCTCGGTGCAGACTCTTTGGATCAGGTAGAGCTTATCATGGAGTTCGAGAAGGCTTTCGATCTTCAGATTCCCGATGCAGACGCTGAGAAGATTCAGACTGTAGGTGACGCTATCAGCTACATTGAGTCTCACAAGTAATAACTGATCTATACTTTCGCTTGCGAAGTTAAGATTGAGATTGGTCGCGATGCTTCGGCCGTGAGGTAGAGGTTCGTGACTGCTATCAAGAGAGTATGGACTATGCCAAGGGCGATAACTCCCTCGGTTTAGTCCATTTTCTTTGCTTCGCAACCCTTGATGTGTGGTTATATCGTAGAACGTTTGGTTGTCATGTTTGATTTTATACTTAGGCCTTTTCGCCGTAAATATGGTGTCGATAAGCACTTCTATGCAGCTGTAGATGATATGTTTGGCTTCATGCCCAACAACATCGAGTTGTATAAGCTTGCGCTTATCCATAAGTCAGCATCTGTGGAGTTGGAGGATGGTAGCCACATCAATAACGAGCGCCTTGAGTTCTTGGGCGATGCCGTTATTGAGAGCGTTACGTCTGACTATCTCTTTATCGAGTTTCCCGACCGCGATGAGGGCTTCCTCACGCAGGTGCGCTCGAAGATGGTGTCGCGCCAGTCACTTAACCGCATAGCTTCGGCCATAGGTCTCGATAAACATGTCATATCGAATGCTGCGGGTAACACCACGCAGAAGCATATCTATGGCGATGCCTTCGAGGCTATGATGGGTGCTATATATCTCGATCAGGGTTACGACTTTGTCAACCGACTGCTTATCAATGATATATTCGCGCGCTATCTATCGTTGGATGATGTACTCCAGTCGGAGACCGACTTCAAGAGTCGCCTTATAGAGTGGTGTCAGAAGAACCGCTATAGCATCGAGTTCCGCACTACGAACGAGACATCGCGCTCGGGTTTCCACTCGGTGGTATATGTCGACGGCATTGCGGTGGGTCATGGCCATGGCGATTCGAAGAAGGCCGCAGAGCAGAACGCCGCATTCTCCGTTTCGCAAACAGCCCCCACAACAATTACGGATGAGGGTAGTGCCGAAATTCTCGACCGCATAGATAAGTTGGCCAACTAAAAGCTAACGCTAAAATATTTAGTAGCAAATATTTGTCTTTTGATAAAATATTTGCTACTTTTGTTTTATCTATTATCGCCAAACTATGAAATACGACGTTTTTATAAGCTACTCACGCAAGGATTATGTTGATAAGAATATGCAAGTAATCCCTGGGAATATAGTATCACAGATTAAGGATTTATTGGATGAAAATGGCATAACCTATTGGTTTGACGAGGATGGTATATACTCGGGCGATGTCTTTGCGCGCGTCATAGCAAGAAATATTATGATGTCGAAGATAATGCTCTTTATATCAACAGAGAACTCTAATCAATCGCCATGGACATGTGATGAGGTTGCAGTGGCTCGTGAGTATGGTAAGAAGATTATACCATTTAGGTACGATCAATCGCTTTATAATGTGGATGTTATAATATATCTGGCGAAGCTCGATTTCATCGATTATACGGCAAATCCTAATGTGGCACTAGATCGTCTGTTGTCATCCATCAACGAACACCTTCAGGCGGCAAACCATGATGAGGTTGAGGGAGAGCGAGTTAAGCGTATTAAGGAAATTAATGACTCTATCACCAAACATACAGAGGTGCTTGAGTCCTTTGAGAATGAAATCATTGAGCACGAAAAATCTCTTTTAGAGTTGAAGTATAAGAGAGATAAACTCAATGAGGCGCTCAAGGAGCTAAAAGAGGAGCGAGTTGCTTTGTTGGGTTTTGTGCCACAGCATCTTCCTGAGGTGGAGGTGCCTGAGTCTAAGACATATAGGGTTGGCGACTATTATGACGATGGTATAAAGCAGGGTGTTGTCTTCGAAGTTTGGGATGATGGCAAGCATGGTAAGATTGTGAGCCTTGAGCAGTCGGAGGAGAAGCTTTTGTGGTGTACGGGAGTGCAATATAATAGACATATTGATGTAAAGGCATCAAGTAGCACAGATGGTCAGGTCAATACCGACAAGGTGATGAAGCGCAAGGATAAAGATGAGTATCCAGCCTTTATGTGGTGTCGATCATGTGGTGAGGAGTGGTATCTACCCGCAATCGATGAGTTGAAGTTGTTGCTCAATAAGAGAGTCTGCGAGGCTGTTAATAAGACACTTGAACGTCGAGGTGCAATCAAACTTAATGATAGGATCACGGGACAGGGGTATTGGTCTTCAACGGAGAGCAGTGGTGTATTTTGTGCATGGGGTGTATATTTGAAAGATGACTACACCCGTAGCTACCTTAAGGTCAATGAAGGTTATGTCCGCGCTGTAGCTACTTTCTAACGATACTCTCTGTGAAATTAAAATGCGTATAGTTATGAAATACGATGTCTTTATAAGTTACTCACGCAAGGATATCAACACTGCAAAGCAGATATGCAGTGTGTTGGAGAATTATGCTAGATACTATAAATTCAAGTACTTTTTTGATCAAGGTGCTATAATTTGCCATGATGAGTATTTGAAGCGTATATCAAGTGCGATATCAGAGAGTAAAGCGATGCTGTTTATAGCAAGTAAGAATTCGTACAAATCGGAGTTTTGCGCTAAGGAGTTATTATTTGCAGATAAACGAGGTGTGCGTATTCATCAATATCGTATTGATGATGCTGAAATTCCATTGGATATTGATATGTTATTGGGTACTCATCAATATAGAGAGGCTAAGTCAACATCAATAGAGAATTTTGTTCGCGAGGTGTTGGCTGACTCATTACGTTGCACTATTGAATCTCTCTCTTCATTAAAGGAGAAAGAGCGTCGTTTGGAGGATGCTAAGCGTAGAGAACAGGCTGATAAAGATAGGATTAAGCAAGCTAAGTTAGATAAACTCCAAAGTCGTAGTCTTGAGCTTCAGAGTCAAATCATATCTTTTCAACAAGCAATTATGAAACTTGAAAAAGAGAAATTGTTGGTTGAGAAAGAGATAAGAGAACTTGGCTTAACTGGCAAAAATGAGCCCCCTATTTTCGAAGAAATTAAAAGCTATAAAGTAGGTGATTACTATAATGTTAATGGTAAGCAAGGTGTTGTCTTCGAAGTATGTGATAATGGCCAGCATGGTAAAATAGTTAGTCTTGATCAAAAACAATTACGATGGTGTACGTTAGTACCAAAAAGTATTGGCGCGACAAGTAAAAGTGATGGGCAGTCAAATACGGACATTGTGATGAGTAGAAGTGATTATAACAATTATCCTGCTTTTGCGTGGTGTAGAGAGCAAGGTGAGGATTGGTATTTGCCATCCCAAAATGAGTTGTTATCATTGTACCATGTCAAGAATCAGATAAATAAAGTGTTACTTGATAGGTGTAAAGAGATGATAAATGGCAACTGGTATTGGTCATCAACTGAGCTTGAGTTCTGTGCGTGGGGTGTCAATATGTACAATGGCAACACCCACTACGGCATTAAGCACTACGACCGCTATGTGCGTGCCGTGTCTGCTTTTTAGATTTAGACTTTTATATTTTAATTGTTTGGTAGAAAGGCAACACCCTATAAGATGAAAAACATTACCAATAAACTGCAGTCGCGGGGTGCTCAGGCGCTTACGGATGAGGAGCTTGTGGCTGTTACGCTTGCCGAAAATCCCAACGACGATGGCGCTTGTGTTATGGCCGAGGAGGTGCTCAAAACCGCGGGCGGGTCGTTAGTGCGACTTGCCGAGGTGGACTTTGCGCGTCTACGCATGACAGCGGGCATGGGGCGTATGCGTGCTCTAAAACTACTTGCAACGATGGAGTTGGGACGTAGGGTAGCTGTTGCTGAGGCCTCGGCGCAAGAGAAGGTGTTGTCGGATAGCGACGTGGTGCGCATTATGGAGCCTGTGCTCGGGTGCTTGCAGTATGAGGAGTGTTGGGCGTTGTACCTCGCATCGTCGGGCAAGGTCTTGGATCGCGTGCGCATAAGTCAGGGTGGCGTACAGGCTACGGTAGTAGATTGCAAGATGGTGATACGCAGAGCGTTGGAACTGCTTGCTGTGCAGATAGTATTGGTTCACAATCACCCATCAGGAAGCCCCGAGCCAAGCCAGCAGGATATAGCCCTCACGGAGCGTGTGGCAGAGGCGGCGAAGCTCTTCGACATGCGTCTTTTGGACCATGTGATAGTGGCGCGCGGTGCTCACTACTCTTTCCGTGCACATGGAATTGTAAAGTAGAGACTTCGAATATTAACTTCTTAAACGACCATTGATATGAAAAAGCTATCTCTTTTAATTGCGATGTTTATTGGTTCTATATTCTCGCTATCTGCTCAGTCTTTTGAAGAGTATCTTGAGCTTGCTAAGCAGGGTGATGCTGAGGCGCAGTATGCTTTAGGAACGTGTTATGAAACAGGTTATGGTGTTACGCAGAGTTACGCAGATGCTGTCGTTTGGTATCAAAAGGCCGCGGAGCAGGGTAATGCTAAGGCTCAGAGTAATTTAGGTTATTGCTACTATAATGGCTTTGGCGTAGCTATGGATTACAAACTTGCTGCAGAGTGGTATGGTAAGGCTGCTGAGCAGGGTAATGTTTCAGCGATGCATAACTTGGGTTGCTGTTATTTCGCTGGTGAGGGTGTGAAGGCTGATATCACTAAGGCGGTGGCGCTATGGCGTGCTGCTGCTAAGGAGGGATTTGATCGTTCGCAGTATGAGTTGGGCATATGTTATTGCTTGGGTGAGGGCGTTCAACAGGACTATGCCGAGGGCCTAAAGTGGTTGCGTATGGCAGCGCGTCAGGGTCATGCCATGGCACAGAGTGCATTGACCTCTTTGGGTGAAAAATGGTAATAGTACCTCTCTATTTGGGAAGGTTCTATAAATATTAAAACTTATTTTTGAGTGGAAAGTTACTTTCCACTTTTTTTTGCTATCTTTGTGGCTTGAATATACCATAGGTATAAAACCCGAATTAAATAACAAAAAACGATATAGACTATGACACAGGAAGAATTGTTTAAGAAGCTTATTGCTCACTGCAAGGAGTATGGCTTTATTTTCCCTTCAAGCGAGATTTACGACGGCCTCGGTGCTGTATACGATTATGGCCAGAATGGTGTTGAGCTCAAGAACAACATCAAGAGCTACTGGTGGGACTCAATGGTTAAGCTCCACGAGAACATCGTAGGTATCGACGCAGCAATCTTCATGCACCCCCGCGTATGGGAGGCATCAGGCCACGTAGGTGCGTTCAACGATCCACTAATCGACAACAAGGACTCTAAGAAGCGTTACCGCGCCGATGTGCTTGTTGAGGACTGGATGGCTAAGCAGGAGGAGAAGATCGAGAAGGAGGTAGAGAAGGCGCACAAGCGTTTCAAGGAGAACTTCAACCGTGAGCAGTACCTTGCAACATCGCCCCGCGTGTTGGAGATTAAGGCGAAGATGGATGCTGTTCACGAGCGCTTTGCAACAGCCCTCAACGATAACAACCTCGAGGAGCTTAAGCAGATTATCCTCGATTGCGAGATCGTATGCCCCATCTCTGGTACACGCAACTGGACAGATGTACGTCAGTTTAACCTTATGTTCTCTACACAGATGGGTTCTACAGCTGATGGCGCAAACACAGTATACCTCCGTCCTGAGACTGCACAGGGTATCTTCGTAAACTATCTCAACGTGCAGAAGACAGGTCGTATGAAGCTCCCCTTCGGTATCGCACAGATTGGTAAGGCCTTCCGTAACGAGATCGTAGCACGTCAGTTTATCTTCCGTATGCGCGAGTTCGAGCAGATGGAGATGCAGTTCTTCGTGCAGCCCGGCACAGAGATGCAGTGGTGGAGCGAGTGGAAGGAGACACGTATGGCTTGGCACCGTGCCCTCGGCTTCGGCGACGAGAACTATCGCTTCCACGACCACGACAAATTGGCCCACTACGCAAATGCTGCAACAGATATCGAGTTTAACTTCCCCTTCGGCTTCAAGGAGGTGGAGGGTATCCACTCACGTACCGACTTCGACCTCGGTCGTCACCAGGAGTTCTCAGGCAAGAAAATTCAGTACTTCGACCCCGAGCGTGGCGAGAGCTACGTGCCCTACGTTGTTGAGACATCTATCGGTGTTGACCGTATGTTCTTGCAGATTATGTCGGCAGCATATACCGAGGAGAAGCTCGAGAATGGCGAGGAGCGCGTAGTATTGCGCATCCCTGCAGCCCTTGCTCCTACAAAGGTTGCTGTGTTGCCCTTGGTGAAGAAGGATGGCCTACCAGAGGTGGCACGCCAGATTATCGACGACCTCAAGTATGACTACACCGTAGTTTACGACGAGAAGGACTCTATCGGTAAGCGCTACCGTCGTCAGGATGCTATCGGTACACCATTCTGCGTTACCGTAGACCACGACACCCTCAACGATGGCATGGTTACTGTTCGTCATCGCGACACTATGCAGCAGGAGCGTGTTAAGATTGAGGATTTGCGCGCAATGGTAGAGAAGGCTGTATCGTTCCGCGAGCTCTTCAAAAAGATTAAGGCATAAGCGATGCCCAGACTCATTGCCATAGACTACGGCACGAAGCGTACAGGCCTCGCCGTGACCGACCCGCTCGGCATCATCGCCTCACCACTCGAGACCGTTGATACCAAGCAGCTTGAGCGCTACCTCGCCGACTACTTCCAGCGCGAGGAGGTGTCGACAATCGTCGTGGGCTACCCTCGCCAGATGAGCGGTGCTCCCTCTGAGACGATGCGATACATACAGCCGCTGATGGGTCGCCTACGCCATGCCTATCCCGATAAGCAGGTTGTGCCATACGATGAACGCTTCACGTCTGTTATTGCCCAGCGCACAATACGCGAGAGTGGCATAGGCAAGATGGCGCGCCGCGATAAGAGCCTCGTAGATAAGGTTTCGGCGGCAATCATCTTGCAGGATTATATGGCATCTGTCGGAATGTAAAATATTGAAACTAAAGGAACTATGATTTATCCAATCGTAATATACGGCTCGCAGATTTTGCGTAATGAGTCGGAGAACATCACTCCCGAGTATCCCGAGCTCAAGAAGCTTATCGAGGATATGTGGATCACACTTGGTGAGGCCGAGGGCGTGGGTCTTGCAGCACCTCAGATTGGCAAGAATATCCGCCTCTTCATCGTAGACTGCACACCCTGGGGTGAGGACGATCCTACGCTTGCTGACTTCAAGCGCGTATTCATCAACGCTGAGATCTACGAGGTGTCTGAGGAGACCTCTCTCTTCGAGGAGGGTTGCCTCTCGCTTCCTGGTCTTCACGAGAATGTGCGCCGCCCCGTATCTATCCGCATGCGCTACCTCGACGAGAACTTCGTAGAGCATGACGAGGAGTTCACAGGCAAGCCTGCGCGCGTCATCCAGCATGAGTATGACCACATCGAGGGTAAGGTATTCACTGACCATCTTGCACCCTTGCGTCGCAACCTTATTAAGAATAAGTTGCAGAAGATGGCACGAGGTTCGTATCGTGCTGCTTACAAGACTAAGCGATAATTTGTTGTGATAGCGGCGCATCTGCGACGCTTCAATCAAAGCTCTGAATGGGACGTACGAAAGTACTACCCATCCAGAGCTTTTTCATGTCAGCGCCACATCTGCACCACTCTGACAACAAATTGGGGTTAGGGGCTCAGATACATCTTCTCTTATTCCTATTGCCAATCCCGAAAAAAATACCTATCTTTGTGCTACGCAAGTGTGTTCACTAAAACATTATTAACTATATGAAACATCTTTTTCGTCTTTTTATCGCAACAATAGTTGCGGTGCTACCCCTCGTTAGCTGCGAGAAGAGAGCCGAGGTGAAGCTCCCCACAATCGAGATTGTTGGCGTGACAACTACCGACACTTCAATCTCTTTTGCTGTGACCACATCCAACGCCTCGGAGTGTGCATACATCCTCTACGATGGCGACATCATCTCAGCAGAGACGGTGTTGGCCAATGGCATTGCAATCGATGCAAGTGGTGTGGTTGAGGTGAAGAGCCTCAAGAGCGACACCACATACTATGTTGTTGCAGCAGCGCGCAATAGCGCAGGCACTGCATTGTCGAACACCCTCATGCTCAAGACTAAGGCGCAGGGGGACAATGGCGGTAATAATGACAATGGCGGTAATGATGATAATGGTGGCAACGACGAGGAGTTTGAGCTTCCAGATATTGATGGCGTGGAGAACATCGTGATTGAGAAGACCAAGGATGGTCGCTGGTATGAGCCTTACAACTACTATGTTACATTTGTGCGCGACAATGGCGACCGCATCATCTTGGACTTCTATACACTCGATGAGACTATGAGTCAGTACTTGCCATATGGTCAGTACACATTCGCAACAAACTTCCAGCCATATACAATTCACAGCGAGTCGTCGGGTTATATCCCTGCTGGCAACAATGCCGATGGCGAGGGTTACCTCTTTACTGACGGCTATGTATCGGTAGATGTTGTGGGTGGCTACTATGCTATCTACATGATGCTCACATACGACGAGAATGGCACTCAGAAGAGCATTCAGGGCTACTACAACGGCATCCTCTCAGGCGCCTCTGTCCCCGAGGGTGACGACGCTGGCTCAGAGGAGCTTATCGAGGTGCTCGAGGTGGGCTCTACATCATTCCGTTTCCGCATCAATGCCGAGGAGGGTCAGTACTGGCGTTGCTCGGTTGTAGACAAGCGCGTCTACGACCAGACACAGTCTAACCCCGGTGCATGGGTTGTGACATACGGCTTTATGCTCTCTGGTACGTTGGAGTTCAACTGGGAGAATGGCAAGGAGTGCGAGTATATCCCTGGCTATATGATGAATGTAAGCTCTTCGACCGACTACCTCATCTTGGCGGCACTCATGGACTACAGCGAGGGTCAGGAGAATAGCTTGCTCGGTGGTGTAGAGGTGGTGCAGGTACGCACAAATGCCGAGGCAGCAGGTACTGGTAGTGTCGACTTCAAAATCAAGGAGATTGGTGTAAACGACGTAACTGTAGACTGTATCTTTGGCGATGATGTATGGTGCTGCTATGTGGCTATGATGGAGACCTCGAACCTCCAGGAGGTTAAGGATGGTAAGTATGCTATAGCGGGCTACGATAGCTTCGAGGAGTGTATGCTCTCGCTTATCCCAGGTCTTAGCCACGACTTTATGCGTCAGTTTATTGAGCCACAGTATGGTTATAAGTGGGATGGCCTCAAGTATGGCACATCGTACACACCATGTATCAAGGTTGTGGACATGAACAATGGCGCGACATATATCGAGCTCGAGCCCTTCACAACGAAGTAACTTCGGCACAGAAGCACCATACATGCCATAAATATAAGTATACAATTTATGCTTATTTAGTTTGGTTTTCTGTTGAAAAAGTTTTGAAAACTGAAATTTAAATTGTACATTTGTATTCGAAAAAGAAAACGTCTAACTAAAAATTACCACTATGAAGAAATTTTTACTTTTGGTAGTAGCGTCATTGTTCGTTACTGGTGCATTTGCTCAGGATTGGTCTGTAGGTGCGCGTGCGGGTTCTGGTTTCCAGGCAGTTGGTCAGTACTCATTGAATCAGAAGAATTATGTTGAGGCACGCTTTGGTCTCAACTTGGTGCCTGGTGCAGCGGCAGACCTTACAGGTTTGTACAACTGGCGCTTGGTACAGTGGGATTGGACTCCTGAGGCTGGTACTTGGTTCCTTGATGCTGGTGTAGGTGCAAGTGTTGGTGGTGCAAAGCAGTATGCTTACTTCGGTGCTACCGGTATGGCTCGCTTCGGTTTTAAGTTCCGTAAAGTGCCCATCTCACTCTCTATCGACTACTCACCCGTGATCGGTCTTGATTTCGTTTACGGTCTTGGTGGCGGTGCTGACTACAATGGTACAGAGGCTGGCTACGCTCCCGTTGAGACTCGTGCAGCAGCTAACAAGCGTACTTATGTAGGCTTCCATGAGGCAGGTCTCTGGAATTCAGGTATCACATTTACTTATACCTTCTAATTAAATTTCTGGTGATAGTGGCGCGTTGGCGTCGCATCCCTAAAAGTAAACCTCCCAAGGTTGTACGTTTTTGTACTATCCTTGGGAGGTCTCTTTTTTTGCGATGCACCACTACCACACGGCTCTGGCAGGATATTGGGTGTAGGTGCTAAGTGTGGTTGTGATTAGTGAGATTAGTGAGATTGGGGAACTTAGAGGGTGTAGCAGGTATCGCTAAACTCTTTAAGCTCCCTAAATTCTCTATTTGTATCGCTATTTCTCTCTGCTAAAGATTCCCTTAGAGATGTGCCAGCGCATAAGTAATAGGTACTTCGATTGCGCGGGGCGGTGAGTGAGGCATAGAAGCAATGTTGCACCCCACTTTAATATCTCGCCAACGTAAAGACCACATGTTCTATGGTGCTCCTTGGCGCGTGTATGCTGGCTGATGCCCGTATTGCGTGCTAAGCGCGTGAAGTACTCCTTGGTGAGCTTCTCTGCGGGTATGATATGGTACATCACAGCGCGAGGGGCGTAGTAGACCCTATACTCCTGCTTGGCGATGCGCTCGAAGAGCTCGCTCTCCTCGCCACCCAAGAGTCGTTTACCCGTACGGCCAAGCGAGGTGTTGAACATGCCCAACACAGTGAAGAGCTGGCGGCGCATTGCCATATTGCCACCGCCAGGTATGCGACTCGCGGGAAAGAGTCGTACCTTATCGCCAAAACTCATGGGGTTGGCGATGGGGCGCTCAGCATAGCGAGACATCCAGCGAGGACGCCCCGTGGGATACTCGGCGATAATCTCGCCACCCGCAGCCATAGCGTCGGGGTGTTCGTCAAACAAATCTATATACGCTGTGATAAACTCCTCGGTGATGCGCTCGTCGTCATCGATAAATGCTACTATATCGCCATGGCTCGCCACGATGCCAGCATTGCGGGCGTGCGACAATCCCTGGTTCTTTTCAAAGACATAACGTATATTTAGCGTGCTATGCTCCCTCTGGAATGCTTCGACACGTTGGCGCGTGTTGTCAGCAGAGTTGTTGTCCACAACGATGCACTCCCACACGTCGGGTGCAGCACTCTGCATGGCAACGGAGCCCAGCGTAACCATAAGTTGCTCGGCACGATTATATGTTGCTATGACAAGTGACAATCGAATCATAGTGCAAATATATGAAATTTACGCAAAATAGACTATCTTTGTGGCTATGAAATATGATATTGTAATATTCGACTTGGATGGCACGCTGCTAAACACCATAGGTGACCTCGCGGCGTCGGTAGACTATGTTATGCGCTCGCGCAATTTGCCCGAACACACCGATGCGGAGTATCGCCAGATGGTGGGTGGCGGCATTAAGCGCCTCGTGGAGCGTGCACTCCCCGCAGAGTTGGCTGCCGATGAGGCCTATGTTGAGGAGTGCGTAGCGCAGTTCCGTCGCTACTATGTCGACAACATCGACCGCCATACCGTGCCCTATGAGGGTATGTGTGAGCTACTACACCGCCTATGCAAGGAGGGTGTGCAGGTGGCTGTGGCATCCAACAAGTTTCAGCATGGCACAGATCGCCTCGTAGCCAAGTTCTTTGGCGACGTAGACTTTGTGGCTGTGGAGGGTAACCGCGAGGGTGCACCCCTCAAGCCCGACCCCCAGATTGTGAATAACATACTCTCGAAGGCGGGTGTTGTGCGCGAGCGTGCCGTGATGATTGGCGACTCGGGTATCGACATACGCACAGCCGCCGCAGCCGATATAGACTCCATAGGCGTGGCGTGGGGATTTCGCTTTGCCGAGGAGCTATACGATGCCGGAGCAAAGAGGGTAGTGACAACAGCCGCGGAGCTCGAAGCAGAGCTATTTGCGTAGCTCTTTAGGCGTGGCAGTAGCGCTTGACGCACTCCGCGGTGATGCGCTCGTCACTAAGGATGATAAGACGCTCGACGACGTTGTGCAGCTCGCGTATATTACCCGTCCAGGAGCAGTGCGAAAGGAGGTCGATGGCATCGTTGTCTATGTTCTTGACGCGTATATCTTGGCGCGTGCATATCTCCGTTATGAAGTGGTCGACAAGCATGCCTATATCGCCCCTGCGCTCGCGTAGTGGCGGCACGTCTATCTCTATGACGCTAAGACGATGATATAGGTCTTCGCGGAAGTTGCCTAAGCGTATTTCGTTACGTATATCCTTGTTTGTAGCCGCCACAACGCGCACGTCGACGGCTATATCCCTATCTCCTCCCACGCGCGTAATCTTATTCTCCTGTAGCGCACGGAGCACCTTAGCCTGCGCCGAGAGCGACATATCGCCAATCTCATCCATAAAGAGTGTGCCACCATCTGCCAACTCGAACTTTCCCTTGCGCTGCTTAACAGCCGAGGTGAACGACCCCTTCTCGTGACCAAAGAGCTCGCTCTCGATAAGCTCGGAGGGTATGGCCGCGCAGTTTACCTCGACAAAGGGTGCTGTGGCGCGGTTGCTCTTTAGGTGTAGCCACCTTGCAACAAGCTCCTTGCCCGTGCCATTCTCGCCCAATACCAAGACCCTCGCATCGGAGGGCGCAACGCGACGTATCATGTTGCGTACATGTTCTATGGCATCGGACTTGCCTATGATGGGCTGTGTGGCACAGTTAGTGCCTCTATTTGAGGTGCGCGAGGTACGCTTTGGTGGCGCAAGGAGTGCTGTATCCTCGTCGTTGGTGATGCCGCGCAGCGTATCCAAGAGGCGATTCATGTCGAAGGGTGGGGTGAGATAGTCCAGAGCGCCGTGGCGCAGAGCCTCCACAGCGGACTCTATATCGGGCTTGCGCGTGACGACTATGGTGGGTAGTCCCATCTCCTCGGAGGAAAATTCACCATCTACAATCGCGGCGTCGAAGTGACCCGTGTTACATAGCTCTGTAGCGCGGGGTAGGCTCTCGGCCTCGGTGGTGGCGATGTTCTCGAAGTTGAGGCGCTCACGCAGCGAGTTGAGCATGCTTTTGGAGTGAGAAAGGAGTAAAATCTTTGTCATAGTTTGTTTATATGAATAATTTGCATTTACTTTGTAGAATTAAATTGCGATTAAAGATGCTGCCTTTCGACCTATTGTGCAAGTGGTTGCTCGCAACATGACCCGAATAGATGGTAAAGTCGAACTAAATCTACGATTTAAGGGTTGCATATAATCATGTTTTAATACCAATAGCAATGAGAAAAAACTATAATTTCACGCGACGTAAGCTCTATCTCCCAGAGTATGGACGCCATATCCACGAGATGGTAGACTCGTTGCTCGAGATTGAGGATAGACATGAGCGCACACGCCAAGCTAAGGCTGTGATCGCCGTGATGGGTAATCTCAACCCTATGCTCCGCGATACGGAGGATTTCAAACATAAACTTTGGGACCACCTATTCATAATGTCCGATTTTAGGTTGGATGTCGACTCACCATACCCACAACCTTCACGCCAAGATCTCACGCTAACGCCCCAAAAATTGCGCTACCCACAGTCGCGTATAGCGCTCAAACACTATGGTAAGTACCTCCAGCAGTTTGTGGTTAAGGTGGCAGAGGAGTCTAAAGAGCATAACACGACATACGAGATGGTCAACATTGCGCGTTATATGCGTGCTAAGGGCTATGAGTACAACAATGAGCACCCCAACAACGAGACTATAGTGCGCGACATACGCACAATGGCAGGTGATGAGGTGGCAATGGATCTCTCGGCGGTGGTGACGATGCGTAGCGACTATCGCACAAACACGCCACAGCGCATGCAGAAGCGCACGAAGCAGCAGGTGCAGAAGCACCACAATGGCCGTAAGATGGCAAAGAGTGCTCGCCCCCAGCAGCGCCACAACCAACATTAGTGGGTGGTGGTGCGAATAAGGACTTGAATAACAATGTAGAAGAATAAGAATGAAGAAATTGCTTTTTGCCATCTCTGCGATGGCCATAATACTAAGCTCTTGTAGCCAGCCCACAGAGACAAATACCTCTATCTCGGGTCGTTTCGTTGGTAGTGGCACCGACTCGGTGTTCCTCGAGCGTATATCAGATAAGTTCGACAAGGCGGAGCAGGTGGCTGCTGCAGCACTTGCTGACGATGGCTCGTTCGACTTCGACCTCACTATTGCTGAGGGTGAATCACCACGCTTCTATCGCCTCGCTTTCAACAAGAGTAACCGACCAGTAACGTTGGTCGTAGCCCCTGGTGACGACATCAAACTCGAGTCTGCGGGTAACATCTTCCTAAACTATAGCGTTGAGGGCTCGGAGGAGTCGGCACTCATCGCCCAGTTTACGCATGAATACTTTGCGTCGGCAGATGAGCTTGCAAACATCGCTGAGAATCAGCTTGTGGCAACGGGTGCTAACCGTCAGTTGGAGCGCCGCGCATACGACCTTGCACGCGAGGCTATGCTTACGCAGGTGCGCTTCGTGGGTGCTCATCAGGATTGCCTCGCTGCAATATATGCCCTCCACCACAATGTCGCTGAGCAGTATATACCCCAGCTTGAGGGTCAGGGCATTAGCATCGTACACTACCGCTCGGTGCTCGAGGGTATCAAAGAGAAGTACGCCTCATCGCCCTATATCGAGGTGTTGGAGCGTAGCATCGCCGAGAGCGAGGCCTTCAACCGCGTGTTGGATGGTATGACCGAGGTGTCGTACCCCGACTTGGAACTTGTAGATGTTATGGGTGTGAAGCATAAACTCTCGGATAACGATGGTAAGGTTGTGTTGCTCTACTTCTGGTCGGCACTCAACCCCATGTGTAACAACCTCAATGCAGACCTTAAGGCGCTTTACAATGAGTACAATGAGAGGGGCTTTGAGATATACCATGTGTCGGTGGATGACGACAAGGAGAGCTGGGTTACGGCAATCAACAAGCAGAACCTCCCCTGGCCATCGCTCTATACTGCGGGCGATGCACGTGTCATAGAAATTTACAACGTGCTAAAGGTCCCCACAACCTATATCATCAGCCGCGAGGGCGATATCACACCCGTAGCGGAGAATATCGACGCCATCGCGCGCGAGGTTAAGCGAGAGATCTAAGATGATATACTTCGTTTCGGACATACACCTCGGTTGTGCTGATGTTGAGCACTCTATGCGTGCAGAGCGTGCATTCTGTCGCTGGCTCGACATGGTGGCAGAGGATGCCGAGGCTATCTACCTCTTGGGTGATATCTTCGACTTCTGGTTTGAGTATCACACGGTTGTGCCACGCGGCTTTGTGAGGGTGTTGGGGCGCCTTGCCGAGCTTGCAGATAGGGGTGTAAAGATTGTCTTTTACCCTGGTAACCACGATATGTGGTGTTTGGACTACTTCGAGAAGGAGTGTGGCATGCGCATAGAGCATAAGCCCAATGTCGAGGAGGTGGCAGGGTGCAAAATACACATTGCCCATGGTGACAATATTAATATCAAGGGGCAGATGGTGCTAAAACTTATGAATGGTATGTTCCGTTCGCCCGTTGTACGTTGGATGTTCCGCTGGCTCTTGCACCCCGATATGGCAGCAGCCTTGGGGCAAATGCTTAGCGGTAAGTCGCGTAAGTCGCAGAGCAAGAGTAAGCCACGCAAGGTGCCTCGCAAGAGTAAGGAGGAGATACTTGCACCGCTTGTGGAGTATGCTGAGCAGCACCACGCAGCGAATAGCGATGTTAAGAGCTACATTTTTGGCCACTTGCACATCCCTCATCATGGCGTTGAGAAGGATTTCGAGGTGTTGTTCCTCAGCGACTGGTCGCGCGAGGAGGCAACCTACGCTGTGATGGAGAGTAATCAGTTAAAACTTAAGACCTTCAAAATAGATGAGACAATATCTTGATTTGCTGGATAAAATATGCCGCGAGGGCGTAGTGCGTGACGACCGCACGGGAACGGGTACAAAGGGCATCTTTGGCTACCAGATGCGCTTCGATCTCAGTGAGGGTTTCCCGCTGCTTACCACAAAGCGTGTCTTTTTGAAGGGCGTGATACATGAGTTGTTATGGTTCCTAAAGGGCGATACCAACATCAAATATTTGGTGGATAATGGCGTGCATATTTGGGATAGCGACGCCTTCCGTTACTACAATGAGCTGTGTGTGAAGCATGGTGTGTTGCCCGTCGACATGGATACGTTCCTCGGCGCGTTGGGCGTGGAGTCACCTATCGAGGGGTACAAGTTTGGTGATTTAAACCATGTCTATGGCTATCAGTGGCGTAGTTGGCCCAAGGCCAATGGCGAGAGCATCGACCAGATAAAGGAGGTCATCGAGACTATTAAGAGGAATCCATCTTCGCGCCGTATGATAGTCTCAGCGTGGAATGTAGCAGATGTGGGTAGCATGGCCTTGCCTCCATGCCACACTATGTTCCAGTTCTTCGTGGCTGAGGGTAAGCTCTCGTGTCAGCTCTATCAGCGCAGTGGCGATGTCTTCTTGGGCGTGCCATTCAACATTGCATCTTATGCACTCATGACCATGATGATAGCTAAGGAGTGCGGTCTTGAGGCGGGAGAGTTTATCCACACTCTTGGCGATGCGCACCTCTATCTCAACCACCTCGACCAGGCGGCAGAGCAGCTATCGCGCGACACGCGCGCACTTCCGCGCATGATACTCGCCGAGTGCGACTCAATCTTTGACTATACATATGAGGACTTCACGCTCGAGGGGTACGACCCACATCCGGCGATTAAGGCGCCTCTATCGTTCTAAAACTTTTGAAAGACTATGGTAAGCATCATCGTTGCCATTGCGCAGAATGGCACTATCGGAGATAAGAATGCCCTTTTGTGGCACATTAAGGAGGATATGCGTTTCTTCCGCACCACGACATCGGGTCACCCCGTGATTATGGGTCGTAAGACCTTCGAGTCGCTCGGCTCGAAGCCTCTGCCCAAGCGCACGAATATCGTTATCACACGCGCTGAGAGAGAGTTCGAGGGCGCACTTACGGCGCACTCGTTGCAGGAGGCTATACGCATGGCGGGTGACGATGAGGAGATATTCATCATGGGCGGTGCTCAGATCTATCGCGAGGCCTTGCCGGTGGTGGATAGAATGTATATCACGCATGTTGGGCGTGATTATGAGGGCGACACCGTGTTCCCTGAGATTGACTACTCAAAGTGGAAACTTGTAGACGTAGTAAGACATGAGCGCGGTGAGGAGTATGAGTACCCCTTCGAGTTCCGCACATACGATAGAGTATAGCGTTGTTGCTGAATATAACACAAAAAGAGTCGACTCGTGTGAGTCGACTCTTTTTGGTGTATGGTCACTATGCTTAGAACGCAAGGATAGGTCGAACGTTGAAGTTCAAGCCTGTCTCCTTCTTCAAAGCCTGAGGAGTCTGACCGTTGTATGTAACGACGCAGATAGCATACTCCCAAGATACCTCGGTGCTTGACCAGTAGAAGAACAATACACCTGGCAATGCCTGACCGAGGCCAAGAGCGCCCTCAACCTTTGCAATCTTCTTGTTCACCTCCTTGAGGTTCTCAACAGTTGCGCCAGTGTCGCGGATATCCCAGATGTTCTTATCGTACTCACCGCTCATGAGGAGTGACAACTCCTTAGCTGATGGCAAGTACCAGTCGCTTGATGCCTCAGGTGCGGGAACCTTAGTGCGGTAGTCAACAACGAAGTTGATAGGCTCAATCTGCCACTCAGCGTTATCCTCTGCAGCGTTGAAGAGCTCCATAGCCTTAGTGTTGTTGTAACCAATAGGACGGTTGAGGTTATCCTCAAGTTCGTAACCTGAAGTTACAGGCTCGTACTGAGGAGCAAAGGCGTCGCACCACATGCCGATAGTAGATGCGTAGCTCTCGTAGTTAGACTGCCATGCTGTGCCCTGCTCGTGCTCTGTGAGTGATACAACGAGGCCATGAGTACAGTTGGGGTGCTCGTTCTTGAGTGCGGGGTCGAATGCTGTGACGTCGCCAACGTAGAATACCACGCCGATAGGTGTGCGACCCTCGTCGAGCTGTGCTGACCATGTGCCATCAGAGTAGTAGTAGTCGCCAATAGCCAAAGCGCGCTTGTCGATGCTTACTGCGCACTCAGCAATTACGTTACCTGCCTTAGCGTAGATGACGCAGTCGCCTGGCCTATTTGCAGTAACTGTACCGCTGCCGTTTACTGAAGCGATGTTCTCGTCAGAAGATGACCATGTAACAGACTTATTATCTGCATTCTCGGGGAGAACCGTAGCACGTAATGTGAAGATATCACCCTCTGTCATGTAGAGCTCCATCTGGTCGATAGCGACGCTCTCAACGGGTACGCCAACAACGCTAACGGTGCAGCTGCCAGTCTTGCCACCAGCCTGAGCCATCACAATAGCAGTACCTGATGCTAAGCCAGTAACAGTGCCATTATCTACAGTCGCTACGTCCTCGTTTGTTGATATCCACTCGAGTGTATAGCTGCCCTTAGCATCCACTACAGCCTCGAGAGTGATGCTTTCGCCAATAAGTACCTCGCATGTTGCGGGGTTAACTGTTACCATATCAACTGTGCTGGGTTTTTCGGTTGATGATTGCTCGGGACCTTCGCATGCCACAACTGCGAATGCAACCGCAAGGAGTAAAAATAACTTTTTCATAATAGGTTCGGGTAAATAAGGTTTGTAGCAAAGATAGTCTCCTACGCCCTACGGCTGCAAAGCGTAGGAGATTGTTTAGGGGTCGATTACTGGATAGCACCGCTGAACTTGCAAGTGTAGCTCTCGCCAGAGTTGCAAGGAAGAGTCAATGTGAGCTCTACGGTTGTGCCGTCGCTTACAACCTCCATGGTTGCATTCACCTGAGGAGTCTCCTTTACATCGTTAACGTAGAACTTATCTACAAAGAAGTAGCCAGGGTTACCCACGAGGCTCTTCATAGGAGCGTATGAGTATGCTCCAGATGCGATGTCATTCTGCAATGCGCTTGTGTCGTTCACAAGGAGCTCCATAGATACGCCCTCACCTGTCAATGTGTATGTGAAGAAGCCGTAGCTACCGTTGTACTCCTTGTATGTAGCTGATGTGAAGACGATCTCGCCATCATTATCACCTGTTGAGCCATTGTCGTTGAGCTTGCCGTCGTACTGAATCATGTAGGTAGTGCCGTAGCGACCCTCGAGAGTAAGCTCGATGTGGTACTCGTCGCCCTCAGATGTAACGTAAATCTCGCCAGCGTCAACGGGCTCTGTTGTGCCGTTAACTGTTAATGAGCGTGTTGTGAAGTAGTTCTCGAAGTCTACATAGCCAAATACGGTTGTTGTAACCCATGTGTAGGTGTTGGCAGTGATAGCCTCCTGCTGTGCAAACTGTGCTGGGAAGTGTACGTCTACCGAGAAGCCCTCGCCAACTACAGAGTACTTGTTGCCATAGTTAGAGTTACCGCCCCAAAGCCACTTGTCTGCTGTGTGTGTAGCCTCGAACTCGCGTGGAGTGTCGTCGCCACCACCGCCCCATGAAAGGTCGCCAGTGTAAGTAACAGTGTGGATTGTACCATCCTCCATCTCGAGCTGTGCCTCGATCTTGCCGTCAGACACGGTTACGAAACCGTCAGCGTAAAGGAGATGTCCAGGATTCTCCTCGCGAGTACATGCTCTGAAGCCGTAATCCTCGCTGAATGTACCAGCGCCGTATGTGTTACTCAAAGAGTAAGTGCCGTTAGGAATAACGCCCTTAGCCTGTGTTGCACCTGTGTTAGAGTAGAGGTCAAATACGTAGTTTATACTGTTCTCAGAGAATGTGTCGCCGTTCATAGGTACGTCAGAGAGTACCACATAGTAGTTGTGTGCTGATGAGTACTCAGTACCCCAATACTCATAGTAGAAGCATGAAGCTGTGAATGTTACATTCTCGCCAGGTGTAGGCTCTGGCTCGGGTTCTGGCTCTGGCTCGGGTTCTGGCTCTGGCTCTGGTTCTGGCTCTGGCTCTGGTTCTGGTTCTGGCTCCTCGCCAGCCTTGAGAGTCTTTGCTGTAGCCTCAGCGATAGCAACGCCCTTAGAGTTCTTAACCGCTGCAACGACCTTGTACTCTGTCTCTGCCTCGAGACCCTCGGCCTTGCATGCTGCTGCCTTGTTTACCTCGACTGCTGTGCCATTTGCCAATACCTCTGATGCTGTGGGGGTCGCCTCCTCTGCCTCTACTACGAGCCATGCAGCGCTCTCGGCGTTCTCGGTAGTTACGGTAAACGACAATGCGTCAGCAGCTGTTTCTGTAACAGCTACCTTTACAGTTGCATCTTTCACCTCGTCAACGGGTGCGGGCTTGTCGCAAGCCACGAATGCCAATGGCAATGCCATGAGCATTAAGAATAAATGCTTGACTTTCATGTTTTTAGGTTTTTTTAGCTTATGTTTTGTTTATAGTTTTTCGGTTTTCATTATCACAAATTTAGTAAAATTAAATTAATTTACAAACTAAATTCGTATAAATAGTGAATAAATTTGAAAATTAAGTCTGGGACTTTGGATGGAGTAGGTGGGTGTGAACTTGCACCTATATATAAAATATCAGTCTATTTTTGCAGAAAAGAAAAAAATAGTCTATCTTTGTGCTAAAGTATACCTATTCGGGTATTATCACAATTGACTTGAACTTTTATACTATGAGAAGATTTTTTGCTTTTGCAGCAATATTGATAGGTTTCGTCGCATGTCAGAACGATGCGGAGAGAATGGACGTGACGGTGGGCGACCTTGAGGTTAAGGTAGCTGTGACAGTTCCTGAGTCGCGAGCAGGTAGCCACGAGGGTATATTCCAAAGCGGACTGCTCAATAGTGATAGTCTCACAATGCGCTATATCCTCCAGATTTACTATACCGACCCTGAGACTAAAACGTCGATAGATCCTATTAGACTCGTTGAGTATAGCGACGATAAGGGTGTAGTGTTTGAGGTGCGCCTCGCTCCAGGCCGTGACTACAAATTTGTGGCATGGGCTGATGTGGTTGCTGGTGAGGCTGATGTTGATAACCACTACGACACAAGCGACCTTAGAGCAGTCACTCTTAAGGGTGAGTGGAACGCAATGGATGAGACCCGCGATGCCTATACTGCAGCAGACTCTGTGCTCAACTTCAATAGCGCAAGCACCATAAGCCTCTCATTGCGTCGCCCCAATGCAAAGCTTCGCGTGGTGACAACGGATTGGGCTGACGATGCAGTAGATACAGTTACGGTTACTTACACCACACCTCATCGTACAACATTTAATGCTTTGACTGGCCAGTTCGGAGATCCAACAACTACTAAGGTGCATACATATACTCTAAGCAATGTATATAACGAGCCAGATAATAATCGTACAATATTTAGCGACTACTTCTTCGCTGGCGACAACGACAACGTAAAATTCGATATGGTAGTGAAGAATGGCTCAAAAGTTACGAACCACCAATTCAACACCGGGATAAGTGTCAATAGCAACTACCTAACAACGATTAAAGGTAAGTTGTTAACTGGTGGTAGTAGCTCAAGTGAGTCACAGGAGCTTTAGATATTAAGGGATGCCAAGCGGCATCCCTTAATTATTAATATGCTCATTATGTTATGAAGCCAATTACTCGTCGCTCTTAACAGCCTTCTTCTCCAAGTGTACGAAGCGAGGGAAGAGAATGTTATTCTCAATATGTATATGCTCGAAGAGGCCATCCATAAACTCCTCGAGGTCCTGGAGCATAAGGCGATAGCTCAGGCACGCGTCCTCAGGTACTGCAAAACCATTCACAAGATTGCGGATAAACTTGTAGCGCGTACCCTCGTCGCTATGCTCGCTAAGCATCACGCGTATAGGATTGGCCACGGTGCCGCAGTGCATCTTCTCGACATGCTCCTTGCGCATAGAGGCCTCAAAGAGGTTGTAGCAGTAGGGAAAGAGCACCTGCTCCTCCTTCTGTAGGTGGCTCTCGAGATCTTCGAGCGACATGGCAAAGACCTTAACGAGGTGGGTGAGTTCGGGATGCGCCTCGCTATGCACCTCGGCAACGCGTTTGATATCGGCGAGAAGCTGCGGACCCTTACTGCGAATATTGCGGTGGTGAATCTTCAATACATAGTCAATTAAAAGGTCCGTTGGCCACGACGCAAAGGGGATAGAGTCACACTTTGTTGCCTCGTTCTTGTCGAGTGCCTCGCACACCTTCTCTATCTCCACACCCGCAGTACGGCAGGCGTCAGCAAGCATTGCGCTGCCACCACAGCAGAAGTCTATACCGAATGATTTGAATATGCGTGCGGCGGCGTAGTTCTCGTTAACGATGGAGCCGACGCTTCTATTTGCAAATATAGAGTTGTTCATATAATTATTTTTATTTGTTTTCTTTAGTTTTGTCGCTGCAAAGATAATATAAATAGAGGTAGGCGCAAATCGGAAATTTTTATCCTGCGATAGGCTAAAACTATATGAATATAATTGCATAATCTGGTCTCTATGCGCAAAATGTGGTGTATACTCCAACTTCTGCCCCTAAAAATTTGGATGTCACGAAAAAAGTTTATACCTTTGAATTAGTTTTACCCAATGGGAGCCACGAGAAACACTTTTTACACATTTTATCGCAGTTATGAATAAGCTTAACAAGCCTGCAATCTTGGTTGTTGACATGCTCAACGACTTTGTTTATGGAGCCTTGACCTGCGAACGCGGCAAGGCTATCGTGACAGCAACAGCGCAACTTCTCGACGCTGCACGTAAGGCGGGTGTTCCCGTAATCTTCTGCAACGACGCCCACCGTAAGGGCATCGACCGAGAACTTATCATCTGGGGCGATCACGCCATTGCTGGCACACCCGGTGCCGAGGTGATACCCGAACTCAACCTCAGTGAGAACGACTATGTAGTGCCTAAACGTCGCTACAGCGGTTTCTTTCAAACCGACCTCGACATCCTTCTTAAGGAGCTTGGCGTGCAGACCGTGGTCATGACTGGCCTACACACTCATATGTGTGTGCGCCATACCTCTGCAGATGCCTACTCTTTAGGCTACGACGTTGTTGTGGCTAAGGAGGCGACCGACTCATTCACCGAGGAGGACTACACATCGGGTCTTGCATACCTTAAGCTATGCTATGGTGCCGACGCCTACACAAATGAGGAACTTATTGCTATGTTGTAATTAGCTTAACATCAGTATATTAACCGAGGTGCTATTTCACCTCGGTTTTTTATTTTCAATAAAAGCGAAAAAAAGTTACCAAAATATTTGGTACGTTGGAATATTTACTCTATCTTTGCACGTCGAAAAAAATCTACGGGATGTAGCGCAGTCCGGTTAGCGCACCTGCTTTGGGAGCAGGGGGTCCCAGGTTCGAATCCTGGTATCCCGACAAAATCTTGAATGTCCTAACAAAGTTAGGACATTTTTCATATCAAAAAGTTTTAAGAGTTCGGGATGTAGCGCAGTCCGGTTAGCGCGCCAGCTTCGGGAGTTGGAGGCCCCGGGTTCGAATCCCGGTATCCCGACTGAATTTTCTAACATCAAACGCAGAACGAACGACTTGTGTCGTTTATGTTGATTTAGGTGATTGTGCTTGCAAGCGAGCTTGACACTAATCACCTCAAATCAACAAGCCTCCGGCTTTCGTTCTGCTATTCGCTCAGAATACTGGCATTACTCACTTAATGCGGGTTGCGGGGATATGGTATAGTTTATTGCTCGGAACATTGTTCCTACGCTATGGTATCCCCGCTACGACTTGTCGTTCGAATCCCGGTATCCCGACTGAATTTTCTAACATCAAACGCAGAACGAACGACTTGTGTCGTTTGTCTGTTCGTCTGCTCGTCCGCTTGTCCGCTTGTCGAAGGATCCCATCGAACCTATCGACCCCAGTCTACAAATTACTAATTACCCACTATTTACTATGAATTAATGTATACCTATATTTATATATATAAGCCATGTTTCACCTTAAAAAAAAAACTACAATACGTAACTTCTTGATATAATGGTCACTAAGTAGAAATGCGTAAAAAATATTCAAAAAAGTTTAATAAAAAGTTTGGAGAATAAGAAATAAGCTGTATCTTTGCACCCGCAATCAGGAAAACAAACGAGTTGAATGTTTGCTGCGAAGGTTCTTAAAAAAAAGTTTCAAAAAAGTTCGCCAAAAATTTGGTGGTTTGAAATTTTTGCCTTACCTTTGCACCACTTTCCGCTCCGAAAAATGGAGTAC
>JAFYWG010000026.1 GCA_017558115.1 Alistipes sp. | reverse complement strand
AAGTTAAGGCCTTCAGAAATCAGTTCCGTGGCGTTAGCGATATACCATTCTTTATTTTTAGATTGGCTACAATTTTTGCGTAACTTTTCTACTGCCCCACTGGATTTCCGGACTGGTCCTGTTTTCCTTTGGGACCCTTTTGTTATGATTACAGTGATCCTGATTGGGGCCTATGGGGTCACCATGGAGGTTTGGTTAGAATAAAAAAAATAAGCATCGGACATTAAATCCGATGCTTATGGTGTAGCGAGAGAGAGACTTGAACTCTCGACCTCATGATTATGAATCATGCGCTCTAACCAGCTGAGCTATCTCGCCATTGCTCTGAAAGCGAGTGCAAAGATAGAGCATTTTTCTAAACTTCCAAAATATTTTGTAACTTTTTTTTGAAAAAATTACAACTATTTTCACCCTCAAACCACAACCCTTTAACACTCTGCAACTTACACCAAGCATATTTTTAGACCCATTTTTACTATAAAATGGGCGACCTACGTAGAACACTACTCCACAACCGAAATTATCTCTGCAACCTCGGCTCCGGTATACGCAATAAGATCGGCAGGAGCTATGGCAATCTGCAGACCGCGCACACCCGCACTTATATATATACGCTCATGATCGAGGCATGTTGCGTGTATAAATGTAGGAAACGGCCTCTTCATGCCTATAGGCGAGCAGCCGCCGCGTATATACCCCGTTGTGGGTAGCAGCTCCTTCATAGGTATAAGGTCTGCCTTCTTATTGCCCGACACACGTGCCGCAGCTTTAAGATCCACCTCCTTATCACCCGGAATGACACACACGAAGTGGCCCGTGCGGTCACCGCGCAGGATTAGCGTCTTGAAGACCATGGCTATATCCTCGCCTAACTCCTCCGCTACGTGAGTGGCGGCAAGGTTATCCTCATCCACAGTATATGGTATTAGCTCGTATGCTATCTTCGCCCTATCTAATAGGCGCGCGGCATTTGTCTTATCTATCTTTTTTGCCATTGCTTAAAAATAACTATCTTTGCATCCCCATTTCACACCATTGTAGCATGAACTACGCATTAATTACAGGAGCATCATCAGGCATTGGTCGCTGCTACGCCCATGAGTTGGCTAAGCGCGGCTACAACATAATCGCAGTGAGCAACCAGCCCAAGGAGTTGGAAATTGTGACACAGGAGCTACGCGACACCTATAACATCGAGGCACACTACATCTTCGCAGACCTCTCGGCTGCAGATGCCGCAAAGAGCATCTACGACAGATGTGCGGCGGAGGGCTGGCTGGTAGACATCCTTATCTGCAACGCCGGCATGCTACTCTTCTCGACACTCACACGCACCGAGCCTCAGCGCCTCGAGACAATCATAGGTCTGCACTGCACAACGACAACACTCCTATGCCGCTACTTTGGTGAGGCTATGAAGCGCCGCAAGCACGGTCGCATACTCCTTATGTCATCCTCTACGGCGTGGCTTCCCTACCCCACCATCTCGCACTATGGCGCGACAAAGGCCTATATCAAGAACCTTGCATTTGCACTATGGTACGAATTACATCGCCATGGCGTGAGCGTAACGGCCGTATTCCCAGGTGCTGTCGACACACCCTTCTACAACCTTAAGCCCTCGTGGCGTAAGTGGTTTGTGCGCCTTGGCGTCATGCACAGCGCTAAGACCATCGCACGACGTGGCACACGCGCCATGATGCGTGGTAGAAGACGCCTTACACCTGGTCTATTCACAAAGTTTGTGGTTGCGGCATGCGCCATCATCCCTGCACGTCTATTCGACCTGATGATACGCATACCCCTTGTCACAAAGCTCCTCAACAGGGTCTAACCCTCCACCAATTTACGAAGCATAGCGACATTGACATCGCGGAAATCATCGACGATGACATCTGCCTCGGTGTGGCTCAAGAACTCGCGATCGAAGGTTGTGGCAAGCGCCACGACCTTTATTCCCGCACGCTTTGCCGACTCTATGCCCGCCTCAGCATCCTCAAACACCACACACTCGTGGGGCTCGAGACCCAACTTAGCCGCTGCGGTAAGATATATCTCGGGGTCGGGCTTGCAGCGCGTCACCTCATCGCCTGCAACTGCGGCCATAAAGTAGCGACGTATATCGCACTTGTCGAGCACGAAATCTACATTCGCTCTATATCCCGACGAGCCTACTGCGGCACGTAGACCCTCGCGCTCACTCTCGGCGAGGAAGTCCAACAAACCAGGCTGTGGCACAATCGTAGGGGCATATATCTCGCGATAGATGGCCTCCTTCTCGTTGCCCAGCTCACGGATGCCTACACGCTCCACAATCTCGCGGGGCATCAACTCGCCCATAATATCATCATTACCCTTGCCAAATACGCGACTAAGTTCATCGAATGTGCGCTCCACGCCATAGCGGCGGAAGAACTCGGCAAAGGCCTCACGGTGCACCTCAAGGTTGTTAACAAGCACACCATCCATATCGAAAAGTAAACCCTTAAGCATATACTTATCTATTTATATCTTCATCTATAACTCTTAAAGAATCAACACCTTGACACTCCATTGTATCTACCGTATCTACGGCTGGGCCATAGTAGCGTC
Source organism: Alistipes sp. (assembly GCA_017558115.1). GTDB lineage: Bacteria > Bacteroidota > Bacteroidia > Bacteroidales > Rikenellaceae > Alistipes. Next base: position 17,763 of record JAFYWG010000026.1, on the reverse strand, counting down.
GCTCCTCCACCAAGCTAAACTCTACCCCGCCACTACCGAAATAAAACCACAGAGCAACAAGCAGTGCACACAAGGCGACACACGCCAGCGCGACATTTGAGGAGGCAAAGCCACTACGGCGCCTCAACGGAAGCCCCTCAACGACGGGTACAAGGTATGCGGAGAAGTTATCGTTGCTCTCGGCGGCACAGATCTCTCGTATAGTCTCCACCTTCTCGGCATCGGAGATATCTCTACGCAAAATATCGACCAGTACATCGTCGGTTAGCGCCTCGAGGATACCATCTGAGCATAGGAAGAAGTAGTCTCCAGCCCGCACATCCGTGATGGTGTGCACATCGGCCTTATGGCGCCTCTCGAGACCTGGTTGCAGGGCGCGAGTAACGATATTTTTGCGTGGATGGTTTATAGCCTCCTCGGGCGTCATGAGTTTGGCACTCACAAGTTCGTTAACTAACGTGTGATCCTTCGACTGGTATAGGATAGGCTCCCTATGCGAGGGTCGCAGATGGTAGACCCTACTATCACCCAAGTGTGCCACCACCGCCTCATGGTTATTTAGGTGTAGCAGCGCCAACGTCGTGCCCATTTTGCGATTACTATCAGGTTCGGGGTCTGCCATATCCAGTACATTATAGACCTGACTAAGCACGCCCTCGAACATATCTATCGTGAAGGTGTCGTGGTCTATATTTGCAAGCCACTGAGCAAAGGTCGAGCATACCACCCCACTTGCCACCTCTCCATGCTCATGGCCCCCCATGCCGTCGCACACCATAAAGAGGCGCGTTGAGGCATTGGCCGCACCCTTAGCAGGGAAGATGGAGTCCTCCTGATTGCTTCGCTGGCCAATCTCGTTGAGCGCGTAGGGCATTCCAAGTTTCATAATCTTTGATTGTAGGAGTGGTTGCAAATAGCTGTTAAACAAACCGCAATGGGCTAATATCACACAAAAATAATATCTTTTATTTAATATTTCAACTATTTTGTTTAATAATAAACGCTTTATTTTGATATATTACACTTAATCACTACATTTGCGGAGTATGAAAACGATTAGAAACTTAAGGATTGGTGAGAATATGCTATACACACTTGTGTGGGTAGCCATATTCCTTATTCCCTTTATGAATGCGCAGTTGATGAGCGAGGGCTTCGTCGACTTCAACAAGGCGATTATCTCGTGGGGTAAGATTACGCCATACTTCATCATCTTCATCGTCAACACCACCCTGCTTGCACCACGCCTGCTGTTGCGCAATCGCTACTGGCTATATAGCATTCTTGTGCTTGCGATGCTATTCTTAATCTTCGGCACCATCGAGATTTGTAACTTCCAGTACTGGCAGGAGGATGTCACCTTGCGCGATAAGGCATCGTTCACCGACTTGGAGTGGTACTGGAACATACTGCTTGGTATATTTATGGCGGGCGCTAACTCCATGATTAAGCTCTACTACCGCACGTTGGAGACCGAGCGCCGCATGACCATCCTCGAGAAGCAGAACATCGAGACCGAGATGCAGTATCTGAAGTACCAGATCAACCCCCACTTCTTGATGAACACGCTCAACAACATCCACGCGATGATAGACTTCGACTCGGAGCTTGCGAAGCAGAGTGTCATGGAGCTATCGAAGATGCTGCGCCACGTGCTCTACGACTCAAGTGGCAGCCACACAACACTGGATAAGGAGGTGGAGTTCCTGCACAACTACATCGAGTTGATGCGCATACGCTATATCGACGACGTCCAGATTTCGATCGAGACACCCGACCTCAACACCTGCCGCAAGGTGAATATGCCACCGCTTTTGCTTATCGTATTGGTGGAGAACGCCTTTAAGCACGGCATCAGCTACAACAAGGAGTCGCATATCGACATCAACATCGCTGTCGAGAACGACACGCTGACATGCGTCGTTGCCAACAGCCGCCACTCGGCACGCACAACCGAACATAGCGGCATTGGCATCAATAACATAACCAAGCGCCTCGACCTCCTCTTTGGCAAGAACTACACGCTCACAACAGAGCGCTCGAACGATGAGGAGTATATCGTAGAGCTTGTGATACCCATTGAAAAGTAAACCTAAAACCTTATAATTTACACTATGGTAAGATGTATCGCCATCGATGATGAGCCCTTGGCTCTCCGACAGATAAAGAGCTATATTGAGCGTACCGAGCAACTGGAATTGGTTGCCGTGTGCCGCAGTGCCTTGGAGGCTCAGGAGATTCTCAAAACTACCAGCGTTGACCTCATCTTCGTAGATATCAACATGCCCGATATGAATGGTCTTGACTTTGTGCGCAGCATCGACACAAAGAACCATATCGTATTCACTACGGCATACGGAGAGTTTGCTCTCGAGGGCTTTAAGCTCAACGCTATAGACTACCTCCTCAAGCCATTCTCATATGAGGAGTTTATGAAGGCTACACAGAAGGTTATCTCGCTTGTCGACCTTGTGGAGCGTTGCCACGCCGCCGAGAGCGCCATCGCACAGAACGAGGCCGAGAAGGGCGCAGACAAGGAGGTTATCTCGGTTAAGGCCGACTACAAGACACAGCTCGTGAAGGTTGCAGACATCGTATATTTAGAGAGCGCAGGCGAGTATGTTCGCCTACATATCGAGGGTAGCTCAACTATCACCACACTCTTCCGCCTTAAGAACATGGAGACGACGCTCCCTGCGGAGAGTTTCTTGCGCGTGCATCGCTCATATATTGTGAATCTTAAGCGCATAGCGAGCTACACTAAGGGTCGCATCTTCCTCGACAATGGCGAGTATATCCCATTGGGCGAGAACTACAAGGAGCGCTTCTTGGAGCACTTCAATAAGCTCTGAATAAGTAGCATACAAAGCAATTAGGTAATTTAGGGAGTTTAGGGGACTAAGCTCCCTATCTCTTTCGACAAGCAGATGCCCCCCCCGATTCCATTCCTTGTCAGAGTGGCTTGGTAGTGGTGCATCACAAAAGAACCCACCCAGGGATAGTACATGATAGTACAGCCCTGGGTGGGTAGCTTTTAGGTTTGTGCAGCTAACGCGTCACTATCACAAGGAACGGGCACCGTCAGAAATTATTACTGAATACACCTTGGGCTCGTGACCATACTTCTGAGCGAAACGTGCCTTTGCCGTAGCTATAAAGTTGTCGTAGAGCTCACTCTTAACGAGGTTGATGGTGCAGCCACCGAAGCCGCCACCCATGATGCGAGAGCCTGTCACGCCACACTCCTCGGCGATAGTAGCAAGGAGGTCAAGCTCCTCACATGATACCTCGTAGTCCTTAGACATACCCCAGTGTGTCTCGTACATGCGTTTACCGACAGTCTCGTAGTCGTTAACCTTGAGTGCCTCGCATACGTCGAGCACGCGCTGCTCCTCGCCAATAACGTAGCGAGCACGCTTGTAATCCTCCTCTGAGATTTTATCCTTAATTGCGTCGAGCTGAGCCATTGTAGCGCCACGTAGGAACTCCTGACCGAGAACGGCTGCTACGCGCTCACACGATGCACGGCGGTCGTTGTATGGTGAGCCCACGAGCTCGTGCTTAACAACAGAGTCGAGGAGAACAAGTTTGTAGCCATGCTGCTCGGGGTCGAAGGGGAAATACTCGAACTCCATAGAGCGGCAGTCGAGACGCATGAGGTGGCCCGCCTTGCCAAATACGGATGCAAACTGATCCATGATGCCACACTTAACACCGCAGTAGTTGTGCTCGGTAGACTGACCTATGCGTGCAAGCTCGAAGCGGTCGATGCCGAGCGCAAAGAGGTCGTTTAGAGCATTGGCAAATGTTGACTCGAGGGCTGCCGAAGATGACATACCTGCGCCGAGGGGTACGTCGCCAGCAAATGCTGTGTCGAAGCCCGCAATCTTACCGCCACGCTTCTGTATCTCGCGACATACACCGAAGATATAGCGTGCCCAGCTTGCAGCGGGTGCATCCTCCTCATTAAGGCCAAACTCTGCGTAGTCGTCGAGGTCTACAGAGTATGCGCGTACCTTGTCTGTGCCGTTTAGCTTAATCTCTGCCACCATGCCCTTGTCGATAGCACCAGGGAAGACAAAGCCACCATTGTAGTCTGTATGCTCACCGATAAGGTTGATGCGGCCAGGCGATGTGAAGAGCTCGCCCTCGGTGCCAAATCTCTCGTTGAATTTCTCACGGATAGTGTTTACGTTCATAGTATCGTTGTATTAAATTTATAATCACATAATCCTTACAAAGTTAGGAATTTTATTCCGAAAGCGCAACATCTTTAATCAGTTTTTTTATATCTTTGCACTACACTAATTAAAAGAAAACTCTATGGAGAGACGCGATAATGTATTCCGTTGGCTTGATGCGGAGGGCATAACATATACATGGTATGAGCACCCCGAAGCCCCCACAATTGAGATTGCACGCCAGTATTGGCGCAACGATGGCTCGAAGCACTGCAAAAATCTATTCTTCCGTAACCACAAGGGTAACCGACACTACTTAGTTGTCTTCGACTCGGAGCAGTCGATGGCTATACACGACCTTGAGCACATCCTGCGCCAGGGTAAACTCTCGTTTGCATCGCCCGAGCGCATGCTCAAGTGGTTAGGTCTGTCACCGGGCTCGGTGTCACCCTTCGGCCTTATTAACGACACGGAGAACCACGTGCACCTATTCCTCGACGAGACATTGCGCCAGCAGCCCGCACTCAGTTTTCACCCCAACGACAACCGCTTCACGGTGGTGATATCGCGCGAGGAGTTCGAGCGCTACCTCACAAAGGTGGGTAACACCTATGAGTATATTAAACTATACTAAAAAGCGTGGTATTATAATTGCTCTTTCGGCTTGTAAACTTCAGATTTATGAGCCGAAATTTTATTGAAGCGGTGGCACACCGCCGCAGCTATTATCACCTCGACAACCGCATGTTGGTCGATGACAACCTTATTGTGGGGCTAATGGATGAGTTGCTCACCACCATGCCCTCACCATTTAATGTGCAGTCGGCACGCATGGTGCTACTCTTAGACGAGCAACACCACGAGTTGTGGCGCATGACACTCGAGACCCTGCGCCACATAACGCCACCCGAGCGTTTCGTAAGGACCAAAGCAAAGATTGAGCGCGCATTTATGGCGGGACATGGTACCATACTCTTCTACGAGGATGAGGATGCCCTAAACCGCATGCGCGAGACCTTCCCACTATATGCCGACAAGGTGGCTATATGGTCGGAGCAGAGTTCGGGTATGTTGCAGTTTGCAATGTGGACAGCATTAGAGGACATGGGCTATGGAGCATCGCTACAACACTACAATCCACTATTAGATAAGGCTGTGATGGAGCGCTGGCTGATAAATCCCGACTGGAGACTTATTGCGCAAATGCCCTTTGGTGCGCCCCTCGATAGTCCCGCACACCGCGTAGATACAACCCCACCCCACAACCGCCGCCTAATCTTCGGCAAGGGCTGGGAGTAAACGATATGAGGTCACCACATGGCGACCTCATATTTTATACGATACAACTATCTGCTTATCGTGCGGACGATATCGGGGATAAGGAGCACGGGCATTGTGAGTAAGCATATCCACACCCAGTCGATAACCGAGAGGGGGGCAACACCGAAGAACTGACCCGCAAAGGTTACAATAACTATCTGGCCTCCGAGTATCACAGCCAAAATAGCGAGGAACATGTTGTTATACGACTCTTTGACCTTGTGGGGTGCACGCAACAGATCAACGATATCAACAATAAGGCTGCGGTTAGTACGGAAGTACTTAGCATTAAATAAGTTCCAGAACTGCAGCATAACAAATATCGAGAAGAAGATGCCCATCTCGTAGCCCGTGAGGTGCTTAGCGACCTTTGTGGGGCTAAATATCTCGAGGAAGAAAATGCGCAGTGAGTCGAGCGTAAACATATCCGCCACGCTCTCAATCTGCTTATGCCACAAGAACTGCCACAAGGCGATAAGCACAACGAAGAATATGAGGCCACCACCCACAATAAAGCGCAACATACGGCCATCGATGATATGGCTACCACTCTTGCGAGGCTTCTCACTAAGTACACCTCTGTCGGGTGGAAGCGACGACAAGGCCATAGCAGCAAATGTATCCATAATGAGGTTTACCCACAACATCTGCGTCACCGTAAGCGGAGAGTCGAGACCCATGAAGGCACCCGCCAACACTATGAGGCAGGCACATAGATTGATGGTCATCTGGAAGATGATGAAGCGGCGGATATTCAGATAGAGCGATCTACCCCACATAATAGCCTTGTTGATGCTGGCAAAGGAGTTGTCTATAATTGTGATGTCGCTCGCCTCCTTAGCACGCGACGTGCCATCACCCATCGAGAGGCCCACCTGTGCCTTGCTTAATGCTGGAGCATCGTTCGTGCCATCACCCGTAACCGCTACAACTTCGCCATTGGACTGCAGAAGCATAACAAGGCGTGCCTTATCGTCGGGGCGAGCACGTGATATGATCTTGAGTTTATGCGTCTTAAGCATCTCGCGCGCCTCATCATCCGCCAGCGCAGCAAACTCTGGGCCCGTGATAATCTGACCCTCATCATCCGAGGTTATGATGCCTATCTGTCGACCAATCTCCTTGGCTGTACCCGAGGTGTCGCCCGTGACGATTATTACGCGCACACCTGCAGAGTTCATACATGTATCAATGGCCTCGGCCACATCCTCGCGAATGGGGTCGGCAATACCCACAACGCCAAGGAAGAGCGTCTCACCTGCAACACCACCCTCTATGCGCTGCATAGCAAAACCGAGAGTTCGCATAGCGCGCTGCTGGAAAGAGAGTAGCAATGCCTCGTACTCTGCTATAGTGCGATTGCCCGCCATGCGGTCGCACATAGCCATGACAATCTCTGGAGCACCCTTGACATAACGCACAACAACGCCATCACGGTTCACGGTTGTAAACATAGCCTTTGTCTCCGAGGAGAATGGTATCTGCTCCACAACGGTACACGCCTCACGATATGGCGCGTGGCTCACACCCCTACTCTTCATCCACATAAGGAGTGCACCCTCGGTAGGATTACCTATAACCATGGGCTTACCCTCATCATCTGCGGTAAGCTCAGCAGTGGAGTTGGTGGCGATATTGCAGTATATATCATCCAAATATGCCTCATCGCCAGCGTCGAACTCCATGACCGTCATGCGGTTCTTTGTTAGCGTGCCCGTCTTATCGGTGCAGATGACCGTTGTAGCGCCCATAGTCTCGCAGGCATGGAGCTTACGCACAAGGCTATTCTCCCTAAGCATACGGCGCATGCTGAGAGCTAAACTCACCGTAATACTCATGGGCAGACCCTCGGGCACTGCAACAACGATAAGCGTAACGGCAATCATCACCGAGTTTAGGGCAAAGGCCATGAAACCCACCCATGTGAAGTCGTCGCCAAAGCCTCCTGAGAGCCAAAAGTATAACATGCGGCCCACGATGATGAGCGACGCGATGACAAAGCTCGCCTTAGATATCCACTTGCCAAGTTGCTCGAGCTGCTGGTCGAGTGGAGTCTGCACATCGCTACCCTCACTTGCCAAAGCCACGCCTCGACCCTCCTCCGTGTCGACACCCGTAGCCGCAACACGCATCACACCACTACCCTCGATAACGGTAGAGCCGCGAAGCAAGAAATTGGACTGGTAGGTTGCATCCTTATCGAAGTCTGCCTCGTCAACATACTTATTGGCATATGTCTCACCCGTGAAGTTCGACTCATCGACCCTCAACTGCAGAGACTCCAACAAGATACCATCGGCAGGAATCTCGTCACCACTCTCCAGGCGAACGATGTCGCCCACCACAACATCCTGCTTTGCAATCTGCATAAGGCGGGGTTGTGGGTCATCATCATGGATGCGCAGCACCTTTATGGGGCGCGCATCCTTCACCTTGTTCAATATCTCGAACTCCTTGTTTGCCTTAAGCTCGAAGATGAAGCCCACACCCGTAGCCAACAGTAGTGCCACAAGGACACCCGCAGGCTCGAAGATCAGCGACCAGGCGCCTCCCTCAGCAAAAATCTCGTATAGTGCGAGAGTAACAGCCAAGAAAAAGGCGACAAGCAGCACAATGATTATGGGGTCTTTGAACTTCTCCAAATAGGCCTTCCACATCGGCTCGCGCTCAGGCGGTGGAATGATATTCGCTCCCTTACCCGAGAGAACCTCAGGGGAGCTATTTTTAAGACAGAGTCTTGAGTAGTCTACCTTCTGTTTCGACATCTTTGATAATCTTTAATACACACGTGCGCATGCATACGCACTAACCTTGCAAAGATATGAATTTAATCGCTCATGTACAACACTATATTTGAAAAATAAACAAGGAGGCTCCGAATTATATCGAAACCTCCCCTATTAGGTCTTACTTAGCGATGAGGAACGCCACTAATGCGCCTGAAGATACTCAGCAACAATGCGGGCAGCCGAAGCTACATACTCCACACATGGGCGTTTCTTGTAGTACTCCTTAGTACGCTCCGAGGGCATGGCCGTCTCGCTACGCTCCACAGCGGGCTCCAAGCCCAACAAACGGCGGCAGACAATATCGCCATTCTCACTGCGAAAGCTCTCGGCAAAAGTCTGAACAAGAGCATAGTTATTCTTGCGCTCCTCGAGGTTTTTGGGATCGTTTGAGGGTGCTATAGCTCCCGCCACCATGGCCATGCCACTAACCGTGCCACACACCTCGCGCATACGTCCCATGCCACCACCAAAGGGTGCTGCAAGGCGTGCGAGTTGCGCCACATCCATAGCCATGACATCATCAAAGGCCATCACCACAGCCTGTGCGCAGTTGTACCCTTCCAAGAAGTAGTTGCGAGCACGCTCTACGCGCTCCTCAATATTGATACTCATAGTCGTTATCGGTTAAAATTTAGGCAAAGATATAGAAATTTTCGCCACCACAAAACTACCCGACGCAGCGAGAGTGCTATTTGGGTTTGCAGATTCGCTTTTTTTTGTTTACTTTTGTTACAACATTACCATTATTATGGAGTACCCACAGCTAAACTACCCACCGATACATCTTCGTGCGCGACGCGGAGAGTGTGGCCGCACCGAGGTCTTTGACCGCGTGCGTGGCAAGTGGCTGGTACTTACCCCCGAGGAGTGGGTACGCAGACATGTTGTGGAGTATATGCTGGCAAACTGCAACCTCCAGCCTCAACAGATTGTCGAGGAGTACCCCGTCGACATCAATGGCATGGCACAGCGCGCCGACATAGTGGCGATGGGCAGCTGCGGCGAACCATACGTCGTTGTAGAGTGCAAGGAGCCAAACATAAAGATTGATGGCGAGGTGCTGGCACAAGTGGTGCGCTACAACTCCGTGCTTAAGTGCCAATATGTGGTGATTACGAACGGCTTAGCCACCTACTGCTATCGTCACGACAGCGAGGGCTACACCCCCATCGACCACTTTCCGAGATATGAGAATGACACAAACAAATAACTATACTTATTAACTATGACCCAGCAAGAGTTTACCGAACGCTACAGGTACGACGCATCGCTCGACCTCCTTGGTGAGGGTGGCTTTGGTCGCGTTTACCGTGCTTACGACAGCTACGAGCACGAGTATGTAGCACTGAAAATGCAGGTTGTGAATCCCGCACAGCCAGATTTACGTCTACGCGAAGAGGTGGAGAAGGTGCAGCAGTACCACCACCGCTACATTGCACGTTACAAGGATTGCTACACCTTCTCTACGCTAAATGGCGAGATGGACGTGGCAGTGATGAAGTACTATCAGGATGGCAGCCTCGACAAGCTTATTAAGAGCGGCAAACTAAGCACCGAGGCGCGCTACGACCTACTTCTCCATATCCTCGAGGGCATCGCATTCCTCCACTCTAACGGCATTATCCACCGCGACCTTAAGCCTCAGAACATACTTATCGTTGAGCACAACGGCGAGTACACACCCCTTATCACTGACTTCGGCATCTCGAAGCAGATTGTTCAGGGCGAGAACTCAGCAATCAGCACATCGCTCTATGGTGGCACATACTCTTATGTATCGCCCGAGCAGCTTAAGGAGACCACTATTCGCAAGAACACTGACCTTTGGAGCTTCGGCATCATCGCCTTCCAGCTCCTTACTGGCACATATCCATTCAACTGCGGCAGCTACTCTCCCACAAGCCAGGATGGCCGTCAGGAGCAGTTCCGCCAGATGACCTCGGGCAACCTCCCACAGGAGATTAGCAACATCGCAGAGCCATGGCAGACACTTATCCGCAAGTGCTTGGTTGTAGACAACAACGAGCGTATCGCACACGCCGAGGATGCTATCCTAATTGTAACCTCTGACGAGGTGGTGGAGGCAACTCCCGTGAAGACAGCAACTCCCGTGGAGGCTACACCCGTTGAGACCGCTCCCGTTGAGGCCGTAGCAGCGGCACCCATTCAACAGAGTGCGCAGAGCACTCCAGTTGAGGATGCTCCCCTATTCAACAAACTCTATCGCAAGTATGCTATTGGCACAATTATCTCTGTCGCAATATTCTTCCTATGCTCATTCATAGTAAGCATATACAAAAATTTCACACCAGAGCACATCTATGGTTTTGGTAATGAGCCCTTGGACATCGGCCTCTTTTTGACATACCTCATAGTCGCCATTGTAGGTTGTGGAGCGCTTGTGTTTACCGCAATCTCGTTGAAGGGTTTTGCTCGCGTACAGAAGAACCAAGAGAATAAAGGTGCCGTTCGCCTACTCTCATGGGGTGCTATTGTTGGCGCAGTGGCAAATGCCATGGGCTATGTAAGCTTATGGAGATACTATGAATACTATAGTTACCCCTTTGAAGACTCGCCAAAGGATTCCGACTTCCCTATTATATGGTTGGTATTCACAGCATTAGTATTCTTTACTGGCATTATAATGGCAATAGTAGGCCTTGCAAAACTCAAAAATAGTAATTCAAAGTCTGCAAACCTACTTTCAGGACTCTCTCTTACTCAGATATTTGTATTCATCGTTGCAGGTATTAGCGCTATACAATACATCATTCGCGCTGCTAATATCTTCGAATACGACGAGGATTGGGCGACAATTATCTTTATCCTTGAGTTGTTTAAGTTCTTGTCATTGGTTATTCCTATTATCGGTGCCGTTAAGTTTATCAAGCATCGCGAGGAGGTTACCGAGGAGGAGTATGAGGCAATTTATCAGGCAAATGAGGAGAAGCGTTCAGTAGCTAACTCAACCAAAGCGTGGTACTATTGCCTTGGTGGCATCTTCGCGCTATTCTCTCTCAAAGCGCTATTCTATCATCTTTATTCATTTATTTCCAATGTCAGATGGGATTACGAATTACCCGATTTCGACTACGACAAATACAGTATATGGTATAAGATGTATTGTAGTGTACTTGGAAATGATTCGGGTTTAATCGCCCTATTCTGCATTGTTACGCTCGCCCTATCTGTGTGGTTACTAACACGACAGCAGGTACGCAACGTCAAATATATGAATAAGAGCCTTTTATTGATGGGAATATCTGCACTTATTCTTCCCATTACGCTACTATTCTTGGGTACGCTCGATTTTTTGGATGTTGACCCTGATGGATTTATCGGAGATGTCCTAATGGCTTTGTTCTATCTTGGATGGTTCAATATTCTACTGTACATATCTATATTTGTATTTGTACTGAACTCACGCATCAACAATGGTCTCAAGATCATTATCGGCCTATTGTTGGTTCCCGTCATCTTTGGTATTATCTTCACATGGTTGCAATATGTCGGTCATGATTTCGATATTGAGTGGGTTTACAAGTTGGCTCAGAAGGACTTCATGGAGACATTCTGGACTATCGAAACAATAAGCTACGCCCTTGTAACCGGGTTGTTCTTCATCGCAGCAGCATTTGCCGCTCCATGCAAGTCTAAGGGCTGGATTAAGTGGATAGTTATGAGCATTGCACTGTTGTTTGTAGCACTCTACACCTACAGCTACTTCAAGATCGATAAGATGGACAAGGAGGCTAAGGCTTGGGTCGAGGCTAACCAATATGAGATCGGCGATTTCTACAACAAGGATGGCATAAAGGGTATTGTAATCGAGGTAGACTACCAAAGTCGCGCCACAAAGCTCTTGAGCCTTGAGGAGTCATCTGAGCAGTGGGATAACAGCTTGTACTGGAGCGATTACTGGTATGAGTACCGCGGTGGCTCATACACCTATGCAAACGACAACTATGATGGCCAGAGTAATATGCGCACCATCATGAATCGCTCGGACAGCAATAAGTTCTCAGCATTCAACTGGTGCAAGAGACGTGGTTCTGGTTGGTATCTACCAGCAAAATACGAGCTCACAGAGCTAAGTTATAACCTCTCAGAAATCAACACGACACTCCGCCGCGAGGGCTACACTACGATTTCGGGCAACTATTGGTCGTCAACAGAGGATGATAGCCGTGATGCATACTACGTAAACGTCAACAACGAATCGAGCCACTACTCTAACAAGAACTCTACTTATCTCGTTCGTGCGATGTACAGAATCCATGCAGATGATGCAATTAGTGGTGCAACTGAAATCGCAGCACCGGAAGCAGAGGTTGTTGAATGTGCACCTGTAGAGGAAGCGCCCGACTATTACTACGAGGATGACTACTACGAAGAGGAGGACTACGCGGAGGACTACTGGTATTAGCCTACCATAACACCACTTTACTATCAAAATGTGCGACTGCATTTAAGCAATCGCACATTTTTTTGGTTATCTGCGGTTATGTAATTAATATTTTTTCGTAACTTTGCGCGATTATTACTTATAAGTAAAGCGTGGAGTTGATAACAAACATAATCATAGAGTATCTAAAGCGCAATAAGCGACTCTGTGTGCCAAAGCTCGGTACGTTCATCGTCAAGCAGTCATCCGGAATCATCATATTCTCGGACTTGATGCGCAGTGACGACGGCGTATTGCGCTCATTGCTCATGGATGCAGGTAAGCGCGAGCTCGAAGCAACAGGACTAATTGATCGCTTCGTGTTCGAGGTACGCCACGCAATAACCACAGAGGGCCGCATGAAGATTGAGGGCTTCGGCGAGTTCACCGCAGACCGCAACAATACAATATCCTTTACCGCAGCCCCACTAAAGCGCGTATTCGGAGGCAACGTCAAGCCACCCGTAGAGGTAATCAAGAAGCGCATACCCCAAAAGCGTGTGCAGACACCCCATCGTCCACCCTACAGCGCAACGGCAACACCCGTAAAGCGCACCGCAAAGCGACACGTAGAGAGTCAGGAGGAGGGCATAACACTCGGCAAGCCCGACCCATACCTCCGCGGCCTAAAGTACGACAGCCGCAAGAACAAGAAGCGCGAGGAGTCGACACACACCACAAGAGTGCATGGCGGAGGTAAGGCATGGATAGTGATACTACTACTCTTGGTAATCGGCGCAGGTGCAGCATACATACTATGGCCACGCACAACAAGCAGACCTACCCCACCCACAAATGGCGCAGAGGCAGTAGTGGAGCGCGACACGACGCTCATCGACTCGATACCCGTTATCGACTCACTTAACACAACAAATACCGAGGGAGCACAACTCCCCGCAACAACCATTACAACAACACCCTAAGAGAGTATCAAAGAGTAAAAAGCTATGCAGATGACAGCAAACGACCTACTCACGGTAAAGCAACGCTTCGGCATCATAGGCAACACCCCCGCGCTGAATAGTGCGTTGGAGGTAGCGATGCGCGTGGCACCTACCGACCTCTCGGTATTGGTAACAGGAGAGAGTGGCGTGGGTAAGGAGTTCTTCCCTCAGGTTATACACGCCTACTCGGCACGCAAGCATAATAAGTATATCCCCGTAAACTGCGGAGCCATCCCCGAGGGCACAATCGACTCGGAGCTCTTCGGCCACGAGAAGGGCTCATTTACTGGCGCCATAGAGAGCCGTAAGGGTTACTTCGAGGAGGCTGACGGCGGCACCATATTCCTTGATGAGGTGGGCGAGTTGCCCATATCGACACAGGTGCGCCTGCTGCGCGTACTGCAGACGGGAGAGTTCATGCGCGTAGGCTCTACAAAGGTGCAGAAGACAAACGTGCGCGTGGTGGCTGCAACGAACAACGACCTACTTAAGGCTATTGCCGATGGTCACTTCCGCGAGGATCTATACTACCGTCTCAACACCGTACCCATCGTGGTGCCACCACTGCGTGAGCGCCGCGAGGATATATACCTCCTATTCCGCAAGTTTGCCAGCGACGTAGCATTGCAGTATCAGATGCCTGCCATAACACTCGACGAGAGCGCACGCGCCATGCTCGAGGGTCACCACTGGCGAGGTAACATCCGCCAGTTAAAAAATGTGGCAGAGCAGATTTCGGCTATCGAGCAGAGCCGCAACATCACAGCCGAGATTCTCGGTCGCTACCTACCCAACGAGGGCTACTCCGTGCGCACGATGGGTGGTAATAGCGAGGGCGCAGGCTTCGAGAGCATGAACACCGAGCGCGAATTGCTCTATAAGATACTCTTCGACATGCGCAGCGACATCAACGACCTAAAGCGCATGATGATGGAGGCGATGCGCGGCAACGTGACACATAGCGCACCTACAGAGCGCCGCGAGGAGATGATGCTACCAGCACTTCCTGCCCACCCCACCAACGAGGTGAACTACGACTACGACGTGGTGGAGGATGACAGCGACGAGCCCATGCACGAGCTTACGAAGGAGGAGGTGCAGCGCGAACAGATAGTGCAGGCACTACAGAAGCATGGCTACCGCCGTAAGGATGCTGCACGCGAGCTCTTTATCTCGGAGCGTACACTATACCGCCGTATGAAGGCGTTAGGAATTGATGACGATACAAAGCTATAAAAACGTTATGAGACGACTTTTTTCAATATTCACGATTGGTTTAATCACAGCCGTTTCACTCTGCTTCACAAGTAGTTGCGGCTATAAGGTGACATACAACCTCTCGGGAGGTTCTATTCCACCCGAGGCTAAGACCTTCTCCGTGGCATACTTCCCCAACAACGCACCCATGGTGGCGCCAACGTTGAGTAACGTATTGACCGAAGGTCTACGCGACAAGTTCTCGCGCCAGACTCGCCTACAGCAGGTAGAGGAGGGCGGCGACTTCGCATTCGAGGGTGAGATCACGAACTACACCTCTACAACAGCTTCGGTTTCGAGTGGCGACTACGCATTGATGAACCGCCTCACAATCACCGTTAAGGTAAACTTCCAGAATGCCGTAGACCAGACTACGTCGTTCAATGCCAAGACCTTCTCGTCGTATGCCGACTATGACGCATCGCAGCTCTTGGTGGACGTGCAGGATCAGCTTATTGAGGAGATTGTCGAGGACCTCGTAAACGACATCTACATGGCAGCAGCCGGCAACTGGTAATAGCGACGATGGAACAGAACAATAATATTAACATAGGTGAGATAGAGGCCGTGGTGGCAAGCTACCCCTGGTGGAGTGCCGCACGCATATTGCTTGCACGCTGCCAAAGCCTCGATAAGCAGGAGGCCGCGACACGTCTAATTGCCGCGCTACACCCCACAGCACTCGTGCCAAAGCGCCATATCGACACCGCGCAGTTGACACACCTCACCACCGACGACCTTATCGACCGCTTCCTAAAGCGCAGTGACTACCGCATTGTGGCCGAGGAGGGGGCGGCAGAGGACCTCGCGGAGGTGGAAATCGAGGCCGATGACGACATGATAAGCGAGGAATTGGCAGAAATTTATAAAAATCAGGGGTTATATAGCGAAGCAATAGCGATATATCGCAAATTAAGTTTGCTAAATTCAGAAAAAAGTATTTACTTTGCGGGACTTATCGAGGAAATTGAAGGTAAGAAAGATAGAAAATAGAGAAAAATAATTAAAATAATATAACAAGTATGTTTAATTTTTGCATTATTATGATTGTTATCGCAAGTATCCTTTTGATACTTGCTGTATTGGTTCAGAGCCCTAAGAGCGGTATGGCTGCTAACTTCGGCGCTGCAAACCAGACTATGGGTGTTCGTCAGACATCTGATTTCCTTGAGAAGTTCACTTGGGCGATGATCGCTGCAGTTGTATTCTTCACACTTCTCTCTGTTGTTTTCTCTGGCTCTAACAATGAGAAGGCAGTTGAGGCTGGTGTATCTACTGATGACATTGAGAATATCGTAGGTCAGCAGGCTTCAGTTGCGGAGACTGAGGAGGCTAATGAGGCTGAGGAGGCTGAGGAGGCTAATGAGGCTGAGGGTTCCGAGGAGACTGAGGATCAGACAGAGTAATCGCGGTTTAATACCACGAGACAAAGAGCGTCTGACCCTAAAGGTCTGATGCTCTTTTTGTTATACCTCAACCAACCGAAACACCTATGGCGTGGTGCGCAATTTGCACCATAGGCCAGGAATAAACCCTACACATATATATAATATATAGGTGTATAGTATAAAACCTTAAAACTTTAAGACTATGAAAAAGTATGTTTGCACAGCATGTCACTATGTCTATGACCCCGAGGTGGGCGATCCTAACAACGGCGTACCCGCAGGCACTGCGTGGGAGGATGTAGCAGAGGATTGGACTTGCCCCTTGTGTGGTCTTGGCAAGGACGTATTCGAGCCAGAGGAGTAGGCTTTGAAGGCTCTAACGAGTAGATAAGGGTGTGTGGAGTGGTCCATACACCCTATCTTATTAATAAAAAGAGCAAAAATTAGGTGCGAAGTGTTGCAAAATGAAAAAATATTACTACCTTTGCACCGCTTTATGCTTAAAAACTTTAATTAATTAAACAGTTATGAACAATTACGAAACCGTTTTCATTGTCACTCCCGTCCTCTCTGAGGCTCAGGTGCAGGAGGTTGCTGACAAATTCCAGGGCGTAATCACCGAGAACGGCGGTCAGATTGTGAATGTGGAGAACTGGGGCCTTAAGAAGCTCGCTTATCCTATTCAGAAGAAGACTACCGGCTTCTACTTCCTCGTAGAGTTCACCGGTGAGGGCTCAATCATCAACACTCTCGAGACACAGTATCGTCGCGATGAGCGCATCATTCGTTTCTTAACTTTCAAGCAGGACAAGTTCGCTGTTGAGTACTCTCAGAAGCGTCGCGCTAAGCTTGCTAACAAAACTCAGGAGTAATCATGGCAGAGAACACACAGCAGGGTGCATCTGAGATCCGCTATCTCAACCCCGTATCAGTAGACGTTAAGAAGAAGAAGTACTGCCGTTTCAAGAAGCTCGGCATCAAGTACGTAGACTATAAGGACGGTGAGTTCTTGAAGAAGTTCCTCAACGAGCAGGGTAAGATTTTGCCCCGTCGTCTCACAGGTACTTCTCAGAAGTATCAGAAGAAGGTTGCTCAGGCAGTTAAGCGTGCTCGCCACCTCGCAATCCTTCCATTCGTAACCGATTGTATGAAATAATAAAGAGGAGGATAGACCATGGAAGTAATTCTTATCAAAGACGTAGAGAACTTGGGCTACGCAAACGATATCGTTAACGTTCGCCCCGGCTATGCCAACAACTACTTGATTCCTCAGGGTTTCGCTAAGGCTGCTACAGCTTCTGCAAAGAAGGTACTCGCTGAGAACCTTCGCCAGCGCGCTCACAAGGATGCTAAGATCCTTGCTGATGCACAGGCTTTGGCTGAGACTATCAACAACCTCCACCTCACTATCACTGCTAAGGCAGAGGAGGAGAAGATCTT
>JAFYWG010000025.1 GCA_017558115.1 Alistipes sp. | reverse complement strand
TTCAATGCAAAAGTTAAGGCCTTCAGAAATCAGTTCCGTGGCGTTAGCGATATACCATTCTTTATTTTTAGATTAGCTACAATTTTTGCGTAACTTTTCTACTGCCCCACTGGATTTCCGGACTGGTCCCTCTTTTGTTTACACCATCCCATCCTCCCTGGAAGGGGGCGCATACGGGTTCTCGCTCCATGAGGGAGCAAAAAAAAGGAAGACCTTTCGATCTTCCTTTTCTGTACCCCCTCAGGGGCTCGAACCCTGGACCCCAACATTAAGAGTGTCGTGCTCTACCAACTGAGCTAAAGAGGCATTTGCTATCTTTCTAATAGTGAGTGCAAAGGTAATCTATTTTTTTTATTCTGCAAATTTTTTTAGTAACTTTTTATACGGCTATTTGCCAATATGTTGATAATCACAAAAATAACACATGTATTTTTTCTTGCTCCAAACTGCCTAAAATCGCAATGTTAATACTTCTTGCTATCGGTCGCTATTCCACTCGCCGTCACCAGCTTCATAGAAAACAGCTCTTTCACCCGCAATTTTCTTTGCTGCGAGGTATGCTTCGTACAAACAGATGCCATTTGCGCTATCATCTGCCAAGAAGTATGCTATGACAGAGGGGTGGCGCTGCGTGGTATATATCATCTGTGTCACGCGCTCGATGTACTCCTTACGCCAGCGTGGGTTGTTAGAGGGGTTGCCACCGCGCTTGCGCGATGTGCCCATCTTCGAGGAGTTGATAGGTGCGGTAACGGCAACGTATATGCCGAGCTCGTCGCACGCTGAGAGTGTCTCCTCGGATATGCCGCCTGCGGTGAAGCGTAGGGCGCGGTGACCAAGCGTGTAGAGGCCGCGTATATCCTCGGCTGTGGCGTTGGGTGATACCTCTGCCCAGTCCATTGTCGTAGCCTTGCCGTTGATGTAGAATGTGCCGTTGGCGTAGCTGAGTTCTCGTAGTGCGAGGGGCACGTTGTAGAACTCCACGTCGCGGCCAGCGATACGGTTTTTAAGGCGCAGAGATAGGTGTGTGGGGTGCTCGTTGCTCCAGAGTACGGAGTCGGGCACAGGCAGACCAAAACGCATGGTGTCGACGCCATACATGCTGAGGCTCACGTCGCGGTGGCCAGCACCGAGGCGTATGGTGTCGTTGAGGTATACCTCGTAGTATAGTCGCGAGCTCTTTTCGCCGAGTGTCTGGTTGTGCATCACAGCGGCGAGGTCGACGTTAACCACGCCACTCATGCCCAAGGTGGTACGATAGTATATGTCGCGCACGCGTACGCGAGGCTGCGAGAGGACATAAGCCACGGGCTGTGGTGCGCTCTTGTCGAAGTTCTCGATGTCGGCTACGCTCCTATCATCCAAGAGGCGTATGGAGATGCTATTCTTATCCTCGCGCGATAGCTTGGTGATGTTAAACTCCGTTGCTGCGTGGCCATTTGTCGATGTGCCCGCCACTTTACCATTTACAAGCACTTCGTAGGGCATGCTCGCGCCCTCTATGCGCACAAATATCTGGCGCTCGACCCACGAGAAGGGGTAGGTGAACTCTCCCGTGAGGAGACCCTCACTGTCTGTTATCCACTCGGTGATGGGCTGCATATAGCGCTGCTTCGCCAAGCTATGCTCCATGGCCTCGTTGGCTGTGGGGTAGGGTATGAGGCGTGTGCGGTGTAGGTCGCGCTCTGCGGTGCTCTGTGCCGCGAGGTTGGTCGCGGTGAGCGTGGCGAGTGCGAGGATGATGCCGTATATAGTCTTACGTTTCATGGTCTATCGCTTTTGTGACGAGGTGCGCGAGTCGCGCCACTCGATGATGTCGGGTGTGAGCTCATCTACGCGGTCCTCCCACATGCGGTTCTCAGTGAGGCGACGGCGGTCGTAGTCTATACGCTCGGTGATGCGGAAGCGTGGGCGCTGCTTGCGCTCTATCTCCTCGCGGCGTGTGGGGCGTATGTCACGCATCACGATGCTATCGCGCGTAGGACGCTTCGTGCCCTCCCATGTGAAGTTGTCGAGGCGCTGCTTCTGTGTCTCGGGAATCATGGTCATGGGGTAGATGACATACTCGGGGTTCTGCTTGTAGGCAATCTTGTCGATCTCGCCCTCGTCGAGGTAGAAGCTGATGCTTGCACTCTCGATGTACATGAGGCCCGTTACCTCCGCAGCCTCACCCTCATCCTGGAGGTAGTAGATGGTCTGTGCATTTCCCGTAACGTCGTTACGATATACCTTACCCTCGGCAAAGTGTGCCTCCATATCCTTACCCTTCACCTGGTTGTAGTACATGGTGTCTATCTCTACGCCCATGATGGGGTCGCCCATGAAGTGTGCCCTTTTGATGTTCTGCATCGCAGTGTATATGTGCATAGAGTCTGACGTGATCTGGTTGTTCTCACTCCAGAGTATAGGTTCGCGGTATAGACGAATCATAGAGTCGGTGTTGAGTGCCACGAGCGAGTCGCAGATGAGCTGCGTGTCGCTGCGGTACATGCGTACACGGCGGTATGCCTTAATCATCTTGTAGCTGCTATCGGCAGGGAATGGACGTTCGAGAGCCGATGAGTCTACACGCATGGAGTCGCGCGCAGCGGTGTCTATGGCGAGGGTGTCGCTGGCCATAGTGTCGGCCATGTCGCGACCTATGCTGTCGCTAATATCGCGCATAGCGGCGCTATCCACGGTATCGCGCACATAGTCGGGACCTGTGTACTCCTTACCTCGGCGTGCGGCACGAGCCTTTGCGCGGTCTATCTTGCGGTGCTCATGCTCTATTGAGCGCTGCTTGACGCGCTCTATACGTGCCTTCTCCTCGTCGGCGCGGCGTGAGCTCTCAGCGATACGCTTTGCGATGATAGAGTCAACCTTAATCTTTAGTAACGAGTCGCGGATGGCCTGCACCGAGTCACGCTCACGACCCTTTATAGAGTCTATGCTATCGCGTACGCGGCGTTCTGCAGCGCGTATGGAGTCGCGCACGCGGCGCTTTGCTGCCTTCTGCTGGGCGCGTAGCTCCTTTGCCGTAAGTGGCTTAATGGTATCGGCAAGCTGTGTGGTATCGGCAGAAAGAGTATCTATGCTACCCTCCATGCTCTCCATGCTAAGGCTATCTGTAGGGAGTGCACCCTCACGCTGTGGAGCACCCTCCTGGTGCATGCCCTCACGCTGGCGTGTGGGGTCTACGCGCTCGCCACCCTTTCCCTGTTTGCCCTCTCTGCTCTCCTTGCCGCCGGGGCGCTCATTACCTTCAGCACTACCTCGCTGGCGTGTTGGGTCAACCTTTGCGTTCTCACCCTTGCCCTTATCGCCACTTGTGCTGTGCTCATCAGTGTGCTCATCAGCGCTCTCCTTGGGGCTCTCCTCTGCGCTCTCATTGGTTGCAACATCCTCCGATGGCTCTGCATCAACCGACTCCTCGGTGTGCTCTGAATGCTCCTCGGTGCGCATCTTGTCCTTGCTGCTCTCCGTAGTAGTGGTATCACTCTTCTCGGGTGGTAGCACTGCGATGGTGTAGAGCCATAGTGTGTCTGCTGTGAGGAATAGTGAGTCGGTTTGCGAGAGGTCGTAGTTAATCATTGAGGGTCGGCGTGTGAAGAGCGCATTGCCTGGCTCATCCCACCACTCACCGTAGTCGGCAAAGCCCATGATCTTCTTTGTGGTGTCATCCATCTGGATGTTATTGCGGCCAATGATGTGGCCCTCGGTGCGGTAGTACTCGATGGTATCGCACCATATCTCACGCTCGGGAGAGAGGATATAGGCGTCGCGAGTGAGGTTATGCAGGTCGCGCGACTTGGTGTAAGTACCTTCATTAGCAAAGAGATACTCGTCCTTATCGTTCCAGATGTTCGTATTTGTGAAGTACTGAGCATCCTCGGTATTGGTGTTAAAGATCACCGAGTCGCTGGTCATGAGGTATGTCTCGTCGCGCATCTCTACGTTGTCCACGGCGATAAGCTCATGGCGCTTGGTGTAGTAGTAGCCGCGGTCCGACTCCATGTGGCTCTCGCCCTTCTCGACGTAGCAGCCACCGCTGAAGTTACCCACCTCGTCGGCAGTGTTGAAGCTGCAGTTGTAGGTGTACATAACAGCTTCGCCATCAACTACCTTGATGATGTCGGAGTAGATTGTTGCGGTGCTTGCCATGCGGTTGTACGAGGCGCGATCACCATAGGCGTAGGTGCTATTCTGGTTGATGAGCACGTTGCCGAAGCACTCGAAGCTGCTGTTGGAGTAACGCACGGCACTATCGGCGAGAATCACGGCGCCATTGTGGTGTGCTGCGAAGTTACCCACGAGGATAAATATCGTCGAGTCGCCCTTCTCGATAAGGTAGCTGTCGTCGGCTATCATATCAACCATGCGGCGGTCACCCGAGGAGCGCTGCTGGGGTGTTGGGGGCTCTGCGGGAGTATCTATCTCGCTATATGTAGAGTAGTTGTGTTCGTTGGCAGTGATGCAGAATACGCTGACAACAAACACAATGAAGAGTATCGGTAGAAAGTATTTCAATCGCATAGGGTGAGTTTAGGGCTACTTAATCCAACCATCATATTCGAACTCATCGCTACGATATTCGGGGGCGATGTAGATGTACATACCCTCGATTTTGCTGTGTAGCCACTTGTTGTAGACCTTAGTCTGCTTATCCTCGAGGGCCATCTCCTCGATGCGTATGTAGTCCTCCTCAAGTGAGGCTACGTGCGCGGGGATAATATCCACGAGCTTCACAATCTTGCTAAGCTGGTTGCCATTGAGGTCGGTGGCCTGGAACGATGATGACACCTCGCCCACCTTGAGGCGCATAAGTGCGTTCAAATCCTCCAGCGACTTGCCTCCCATCTGTCCGAAGTCCTCCTTGAGGAAGCGTGTGGCAGTGAGGCGCGCACCATCGTAGACACCCTGACGCTCCAAGACGTCGTGGTTCGATACGATACCACCGTTGTTGCGCGACGATGCGTCGTCCGAGAAGCGTAGTGCTGCATCGGCAAACGAGATCGAGTCGAGTCGAATGAGGCGTGCTATGCTGTCGAGTTCGTGTGCGGGCTGTACAAGCTCCTCGCGTGTAAATGTGGGGCGTAGGAGGATGTGGCGGCAGTGATAGTTCTCGCCCTTCTTGTCTATAAGCTCAATGATGTGGAAACCAAACTCTGTCTCCACAATCTCAGATATCTGGCCGGGCTTAAGCTTCTCCAATGCCTCGGCAAAGGGGCGCACATACATTGACGATGGACCTGGCTCCATCTCACCACCATACATTGCAGAGCCATCCAAAGAGTACATACGTGCAAGAGTTGAAAACTTGGTCTCGCCCTTGATTACGCGCTCACGCATATCCAAAAGGCGCTCCTTGGTACGGCGCTGTGCATCTTTGAGCGATGCGGGGAGCTTCGTAATCTGTGCGTAGACATACTGCTCACCGATGATGGGCAAGCTATCCTTGTCGATGCGGTTGTAGTACTGCTCAACCTCGCCGGGTACCACCGTAACCTTGCCCACTACGTTCATGCGCATTGCCTGGGCGTATGCCTGCTCCTCGTAGCGTGTGCGTAGCATCTCGCGGTAGGTGAAGATGGGCATGTGCTCCTTAGTCTCGAGTGCCGCGATGCCTCCCGCCTCCTCGATAAGCATCTGGAGGTAGCCCTCGATGCGTGTGGCGATATCGCTCGAGTTGATGTCCACAGAGTCGATAATAGCCTGGTTGTAGAGCAACTTCTGCTCGAGAAGTGCCTCGAGTGCCTCGTTCATTGGGTCGCGGTCAGAGGTGTAACCCATCTGGCGGCGCTGTGCAACAAGTGCCTCTGCATACTCCGCAACCTCGGAGTGGAAGATAGATGAACCACCCACAACGGCAACAACCCTGTCGAGCATCACCTGACGGCGCTCCTGTGCCTCAGCACGTGTGACGGTGGCAAAAAGTCCTGCGGCAAGTACCGCAACAATCATAATCTTGCGTAGCATATATCTCTATTTTCTTATTTTCGTTCTATAGATTATTCAGTTATGATGACATCCTCCTCTTCGATGTCCTCCTCGGCATCGCGCACCATAGTTGTGGGCACGCTCTCTTCGGCGGGGTTGTAGCTCATCGACTTAAGCAACACCTCGTCGCGCACCATGACGCGTCCCTCCTCCACCGACTCTCGCTTTAACTCAGCCTCATACTCGGCAACAATAGCGTCGCGACGCTCGGCATAAAGGCGGCGGCGAATATCGCTCTCCACAGATGCCAAGGGTGCTATCTGACCCGTTAGCGCGCGGTCGGTGATGATGAAGTAGAAGTGAGCATCGTCCGATGTCATATGCTGGACGTTGCTCTTGGTGATGAGGTCGTTGTATGTGCGTGAGCGCTCCGTGGGGAGGTTACTCAAGAAGTCGGAGTAGGATACCCACTGTGTTGTCATGTCTACGACGCTTAGCGAGTGCTTCTCGGCTAAGGCGTAGAGCTCTGCCCACTCGCCACTCTTCGCTGAATTGCTAATGGCGGTAGTGAGGGTCGTGGTGTTACGGAAGCTCTTAGGCACCTTTACCACCACGCCCTGCACGACATTGTGGTCGAGCTTGAAGGCAGCGCTATGTGCGCGGTAGTAGGCGCTAATCTGCTTATCGGTAATCTCCGTGTCGAGCATATTGTCGATGTAGTACTGGTCGAGCTGGCGCATCATAAGCGTCTGGCGGTAGCCCTCCACGAGGCGTTCGATGTCCTCCGATGTGGTAAGCACCTCCTCTGCACGCTTCATCTTCAGGCGGTTAAGCACCCAGTTGTCGACATACATGCGCATGAATGTCGCGCTGTCGGCACCCGTAATGCCTGCTGGCATATCGCGCATGACGTCGGCCACGCGAAGCTCCACGCCGTCCACAGCAGCGATGACATCGTCGTCGTACTTCGTGCTCTTGCTGTCGCCACTATCGGCGCAAGAGATTGCCACTGCGGCAAGTATAGTGCATAGTATGTAGTTAACTTTTCTCATAATCATCCTGCAAAGATACAATTTTTCTTTGATAAACGCACATTTTGGCCTATTATTGCGTAGCAATAGGCGTAAAAACAGTAAAACGACAAACAGAGGCGCTTGGTGCGTCATCTGCTTGTCGTTTCTATGTTGTGTTGTATGGAGCTGTGCTATCGCTTAATCACACCCTTAAGTGCCTCGACGGCTCTGCCGCGGTGAGAGATAGCATTCTTTTGGTCGGCACTCATCTCAGCAAATGAGATGTCGTAGCCCTCGGGGATGAATAGGGGGTCGTAGCCGAAGCCCTCACTACCCGACATCGTGGTTGCTATGTGACCCTCCACGATGCCCTCCACCTGCTCTTCTACGCCACTACGAATCAGTGAAATGACGGTGCGGAAGCGTGCGCGGCGGTCGGTTTTACCCTCCATCTCGCGGAGTAGTTTCGCGTTGTTTGCCGCGAAGTCGTGCCCATCGGTTGCATAGCGCGCAGAGTGCACGCCAGGTGCGCCACCAAGTGCTACAACCTCGAGACCCGTGTCATCGGCAAAGCAGTCCAAACCGGTGCGCTCATATACGTAGCGTGCCTTGATTGAGGCGTTCTCATCAAGCGTCTCACCCGTCTCGGGAATATCCTCCGTTATGCCCACCTCTTTAAGCGTAACAAGTTCAAAATCATTGCCCAACACAGCCTTTACTTCGGCAAGTTTATGGGCATTATTCGTTGCAAATACTATACGTTTCATATTGCTGTTTACTAGTATCTAATTAATCTAAGTAGTAGACGCGTTTCGTTCCCAGAGACTCTACATGTACGCCGTAGCGCTGGTGGGTATTGACAATCGTAGCCTTAATCTCATTCCTCGTGCCGTAGAGCATATCCTCGACGGTTATTGTCATCACTCCCTTAATGGGGTAGTGTGAGTATAATTCGTTACTAAAGCATAGCGGGTGTATGATATCCGTAGTTACAATAAGCGGCTTTTCGCTGCTCGCCTCGCTATCCACCATAATGATATTTCCCGTGAACTCTATCTCGGGGATGCCCTCAGTGACATACGATGCGTACTCTATTTTGGTGTAGTTGAGGTTCACCTCCAACTGGCCTGAGCCCACAGACTCGCGACTGTAGAGGCGTGCAATATCCACGCTGTAGTCAGCGTCCTGGCCTTCTCGGATGGTGATGTCGTAGCCTCGGCCTCCCGTGCGTATAACGTGCCAGTAGTCGCTAAACATCTCTATCTCAACGTCGTATGTGGTGCTGTATGTGGTGTTGTACGTGAGAATATGTCTGTTGCCATCTATCTCTATTTTAGGTATCATACCATCCTCTATTAGGTGTTTTTCGAGATAGACTTTACTCTTTGCTTCCTCCTCTATAGAGAGGTAGTAGTTGTAGTGAGCCACGAAGTCGAGCACCTCGTTTACGCGCACTATATCGAGGTATGCAATGTCCCAAATGGTCTTACCCAAGCCCTCGGGATTGCGCTCCTGGCCACTGCGATACTCGCACGAAGAGAGTGTGATGAGCATCATGGCTATTGTTGCGTAGTATAGTAATAGTCTCATAATCGTAGTCTCTTAAAATCTGCAACCTATACCTGCGCGCACAAAGCCACTAAGGCCTGCGCCAACCTCTGCAAAGCCGTAGACACCCTTTCCAACCACGATGCCGAAGTAGGTTAGGTCGTACATGGGGATTATTATGCCGCTGTCATCGTCGAAGCGAGCAACAAGGCCTGCACCCACGGCCGAATACAACTGAACATATCTGCGACGCATATACTCAAATCGCACGTTAGCAATGGCGCTTATGGCGAATGTGCAGTTGGCACGCAACATCTCGTCGTTGGCTATGTTGCGCTCCTCGTTGTAGAGTGCCGTAAATGTCGTTATACCACCCACCGAGAGCCACTTTTTTATGTAGTAGCTGTACCCCACGGTTATGGGTGTAATCATGTATGTTGGCGTGGTGTAGTAGCGATATTTGGCCAATTGTTCACTTGTTGTGGGCAGTGTCTTAGCCCCCGTATCCTTGCTTATGCTCAATAGCTCGCCATTCAGTAGGGCGGTCTGCACGTAGCTCAGTGTGCCGAATGTAAGGCGTAGGTTGTGTCGCCAACGTATGGTGTCATACTCGCGTACCTCATCCTCGTCACTATCTCTTTCGACTACGTGTACCACATGGTGTACGCCCTCGTCGTCTACATACTCGTATGTCTGCGCCACAGACCTTGCAGGAAGCGTCGCCAGCGCAATGAGTAGACATATTAGCCTAAAGGTAAATCCATGCTTCATAGATTGGTGTTTTAGCATTTAACTTACTGCAAAGATAGGCCATTATGCCCCATATCTCCAACTTTTTTGCCTTCAAATTTTTCCGCGAGCTAAGTCTTATAGTGTTGGTAATTAGAGTGTTACAAAGTGTTTGGTTACGAATTTTTCATATTGCTGATTATCAACGTATTACGTAATCTATGCTTTTAACGTTCAAATAATCAGACAGTTATTCACATTGCTTACCTCTCTTCGCGTGCCACCTCGAGCTCGGCGAGACGCTGGTCCATAACTATCTTGTCGATGATGGTCTTAACCACCGTATCCATCTCCGAGCTCTCGGAGTAGTCTGCGGGGCAGACATGGTTCACACGATTATCGCGGATAAGTTCGTTGAGTACCACGCGCTGACGCTCCTCCTCGGGGTTAAACACAGCGATGGAGTGACCACCGAAGTTCTTAACGAGCTTCATGCAGGGTATGTCCGTGGTACCATCGCCGAAGTATATCATGCGCGAGAAGGGCACCGGGCGCTTCTTCTCCTCCATAAAGCGGTTGACATCCTTAGTGTCGAATACCGACTCCACACCCTTATTTATCTTGAAGATGAACTGTGTCTTATTGGTGTAGTTAACAGCCACAGCGGGCCAGTAGGCTATGCCGTCGACATTGTAGAGGAAGGAGCAGGCGTAGATATTCTTAAACTCGTGGGCTATGGCTGTACCCTCGATAATCTCCTTGAGGCCCGAAGAGTTCACGTAGTGCAAAATGCGCACTCCGCGCTCCTCGCCGTAGCGGTTTATGCGCGAGAACCACTCCTCCACGCCGCGGTAAAACTTAACGTTGCGACCCGACTCTCGGAAGGCCTCACGGCGAAGCGATAACCCCTTCGACTGCGCAGCCTGCAGCATGCGCGCCATGTAGGTGAGCACCATGTCGGCATCCTGCTCCTCGGCGAGGGTGTTTGCCTCGTTCCAGAACTCCATATTACTCTTACCCACGGCGGGTATGAAGTCGTACTCCTGCATGTTGCCTGGGGCTAATGTGCCGTCGAAATCGTATATGAGGGCTACGGTAATCTTCTCTTTCATACGCTCATTTTTTTTGTATAACCACCTCAAATATACAAAAAAAATCACTATTTTTGCAAAGATAATATGTAAATATTTTAAATCGAGATAATTATGGAATTCAAAGAAGTAGTAAGAAAGCGCCGCTCAACACGCCGCTATACAGGTAAACCCGTTGAGGTTGAGAAACTTCGCTCTGCAATGGAGACAGCGCTCCGTGCGCCATCGTCAAAGAATACACGCTCTACACGCCTTATGGCCGTGACAAATCTCACTAAGGTGCGTGCCCTGGGCAGCCTACGCGACTGGGGTTCAAGCCTTTTGGAGGAGGCAGGTGCAGCTATCGTCGTTATGGGCGACGAGGCAGCATCACCCATGTGGCTGACAAATGCCGCAATCATGGCTACGGTGTTGCAGTTGGCGCTCGTAGAAGAGGGTCTTGCTTCGTGCTGGGTGCATGTCGGCGACTACCGCACACTGCAGGACGACCCCGAGAGCAAGCGCAGTGAGGACTATGTCAAGGAGGTGTTGCCCGAGATACCTGCCGATTACCGCATCCTTTGCGTCATCTCTATCGGCTATGCCGACTACACACCCAAACCACTACCCGAGTACGAGGGTCCCGAGCGCATCTTGTTTGTGGAGTAGGACAATAGACTGAATATCAAAGAAAATGAAGCTGTCTAACAAGGCTACTTTGTCGTTACGCTCGCTCTCAAAATGCTCATTTACGTCGAGTAAACTCCGCTTTTTCGAGCTTCGCAAGCCTAAAATTAGCTCTTGTTATACAACTTCTCACAGAAATGGGGTTGT
>JAFYWG010000024.1 GCA_017558115.1 Alistipes sp. | reverse complement strand
GGTAATTATGTCGTCGGTGTTGGTAATGCCCAACTGCTCAAATTGTGTAATGAATGTTTCATTGATATCTTCTTTTAGAAACATTATATATAAGTTATATCGTGCTCTCGCACACTCCTTGGTTGTTTGTTTATCCTCGGAGTTTATCTGGTTTTTGCCTCACTGCACGGTCGATTGGCGGTGTCTTCTGGTCGGTCGGGATAGCCATATAACCCTTGAAATTTAACTTTCTTAAGGACTCATAAAATAAAAATGAATTAATATTTAATTGATTGTACCCTAGAATAATAAGGTTTGTGCAAAAATACACGCAGTTTTTGAGAAAAACATATAAAATTCAATTTTTTTACAAAAAAAGTTTCAATTTCCTCAAGGTGTTGACCGAGGTATTGGTGATGGCGCTGACATTGCGTAAAGAGAGCCCCTTCTTGAGTAGCTGAATCTCCTTTGCATAGTCTGCCTTCATCTGCTCCTCGCTCTTGCGGTAACCAACCTTGCGACCCACCTGTCCACCCTGCTGACGGTAGTGGTTATATCCCGACTCCATACGGCTTCTGATAAGGCTACGCTCCATACTATTGAACTGAGCAAGGATGCCCATTACGAGCTGAGCGATGGGGTTAGGCTGGCCATTGGGAAGTAGAGTCTCTAAACCATTCTGGAGGATGTACACGCTTACCTTCATTGCGGTCAGATGCTCGATGATAGTGAGAAAGTCAACTGCACGGCGTGACAAGCGTGAACACTCGTATATCAACACCTTGTCGACCTTGTTACTCTCAACGAACGAGAGTAACTCCATCATCTGTGCGCGCTCCTCAACCTTCTTAGCGCCCGACACCTTCTCGGTGAATTCTGCCACCACATCGTACTCCATTTTGCGTGCGTACTCCCTTAGCTCTACGAGCTGTCTGTCGTAATCCTGAGTTGCTGTGCTCACACGAGCATATATTACTACCTTTGCCATAACTGATGTTTTTTATTTTGATACAAAAATATGGAATATATTTAATATATCCAAACTTTCAATAATAATTTTATGGATTATTTTGATTATTTTCCACTTTTTGCTAACTTTACATCTAAATTGGATTAAAACTATGGCAACGGATAAACAAGAGCGCTCGGTCGTTCATCTTGAGCTTAATGCCGAGCACTACTATTTTGGCTCGGTCAAGGCTCTGTGTGACCACTTTGGTAAGGAGCAGATAGGTATCGGTTATAAGAGTCTTGCCAACTATGGTATTGCGCCCGACAAACCATATCGCAATAAGTATTGTACCATTCGCAAGGGCACTCTATTAACAGCATCTAAAGCAGAATAACTATGATTACAGGCGAGATTAAAAACCGCATCGATAGTATATGGGATACCTTTTTTGCAGGAGGTATAACTAACCCAATGACCGTGTTGGAGCAGATGACCTACCTCTTCTTTATGAAGATGCTTGACGATGCTCAGCGTACCAAGGAGGCAAATGCCAATGCCTGGGGTACAGCATTGAAGGACCCTACCTTCAAGGAGGGTGTGTGGCATAATCCCGATACAGATAAGGATGTCCCATATGAGCAGCTTCGTTGGAGCGTGTTCCGTAATATGGAGGCTGAGGCTATGTATCGCACTATCAGCAAGGATGTCTTTGTCTTTATCAAGACCCTGAGTGATGGTAGGGAGAGTGCATATAGTCGCTTTATGGCCAATGCTACATTTATGATTCAGAGCCACGCACCTTGACTAAGATTGTTGAGGGTATCAATGCTCTCGATATGAACAATCGTGACACTATGGGTGATGTCTATGAGTATGTGCTTGGTAAGATGGCAGCCAGCGGTAACAACGGTCAGTTCCGTACCCCTCGACACATTATCCGTATGATGGTTGAGCTTATGCGACCCACATTGAAGGATACTATCTGTGACCCTGCTATGGGTAGCGCTGGCTTTATCGTGGAGAGCGCTAAGTATATCCAGCAACACTATAAGAATGAGCTCTTGAAGAAGGAGAATGCCGACCACTATAAGAGCGGTCTGCTCCACGGCTTCGACACTGATGCTACTATGTTACGTATCGGCGCTATGAACCTTATGTTGCACGGTGTGGATAACCCCGATATAGCTTACCGTGATAGCCTCTCTACCGATAACACCGATGAGAACCGTTACTCTCTCTGCTTGGCTAACCCTCCGTTTACTGGTAGCCTCGATAATGAGGCTGTGAGCAAGTCACTGCTGGCTATCACTAAGACCAAGAAGACCGAGTTGTTGTTTCTCGCCTTGTTTGTGCGTATGTTGCAGACAGGTGGTAGATGTGCAAGTATCGTTCCCGATGGTGTGTTGTTTGGTAATAGTACAGGACACAAGTCTATCCGTAAGGAGTTGATTGACAACCACCGTTTGGAGGCTGTTATCTCAATGCCTTCGGGCGTGTTTAAACCCTATGCTGGAGTGTCTACCGCTATCCTTATCTTCACCAAGACCAATGCTGGCGGTACTGATAAGGTATGGTTCTACGATATGAAGGCCGATGGCTTCTCTCTTGATGATAAGCGTAATGCTATTGCTGACAACGATATCCCCGATGTCGTCGCGCGCTTCCATAACCTGGCTGGTGAGGCAGAGCGCACTCGCAAGGAGCAGTCGTTCCTTGTACCTGTTGAGGAGATTCGTGAGAAGGGATACGACCTCTCAATCAACAAGTATAAGGAGGTGGAGCGAGAGGTGGTTACTTATGATGCACCTGAGGTGATTATGGAGCGTATCGAGTGTTTGGAGCAAGAGATACAGAACGCTATGATTGCATTGAAAAAGATGATATAACACTATGATAACAAGAGACGAATTATTGGAGTTACTCAATAAGACAGAGAGCTACCGTGTAGAGAAAACTATCTCTACTACTAATATGGATAAGTTCTGCGAGGCTATCTGTGCCTTTGCCAACGATATGCCAAATAGCAAGAAGAAAGGCTATTTGCTTATCGGTGTGAACGATGATGGTAGTCGTTGTGGCCTTAAGGTTAACGATGACTTGTTATTGAAGATATCATCTATTCGTACTGATGGTAATATCTTGCCCCTGCCAATTATGACGGTAGATTCTATATCGTTTGATGATGGTGATGTAATTGTTGTTGAGGTTACACCATCAATTCTCCCGCCTGTGCGCTATCGTGGTCGCACCTTCATACGTGTTAGTGCCCGCAAGGATATTGCTACTCGTGAAGAGGAGGACATCCTTACAGAGCGCCGTAGTGCAAATTTTCCAACATTTGACACAACGCCTTGCGCAGAGGCTACTATTGACGATATAGACACCGAAATTATTAAGCGCACCTACCTTCCTCGTGCTATTAACGCAGATGTCCTGGCTCAAGATACACGTAACCTTAAGGAGCAGTTGGCAGCATTGCGTCTTTATGACCTTAGAACTGACCGTCCCACTAATGCTGCTATCATCCTCTTTGGCAAGCGCCCCGAATACTTTTTGCTCGGCAATTACATCCAGTTTGTGCGCTTTAACGGTCGAGACAATGCTACCGATATTACCAACCAATTTGAATTTAAGGGCTCTTTGGCAGCTATGCTTCCCAAGCTGGACACATTTATTGAGACCTCACTCATCCAGAACCGCCCCGTGGCTGTGTCAGCACTTAAAGAGGAATCTGCATATAACTATCCGTTGTGGGCTATTCGCGAGCTGCTTATGAATGCCGTTATGCACCGAGACTATAAGACACATACACCAACAAAGTTGTATCAGTATAGCGACCATCTTGAGATTACCAATGCAGGAGGTCTGTATGGTAATGCTCGACCTGAGAACTTTCCCAATGTGAATGACTACCGCAATCCCATAGTAGCAGAAGCATTAAAGGTTATGGGCTATGTGAATATGTTTAATCGTGGTGTTGCGCGCGTGCAGTCCTTGCTTGAGCAGAATGGCAATGGTAATGCTCAGTTTGTAGTTGACCGTATTACAACCTTTGGGGTAAATATTAAAGATGCATCCGCTAATGATGAAATTGATATAAAACACATCCAAAAAACTGACATAAAAACTGACACAAAAACTGACACAAAAACTAGCAAAAAGATTTTAGAAACTATTACAAACGACCCCGCTATATCACTAGCAGAATTAGCAGAAATTACGAACTTGTCACTTAGTGGTGTAAGATGGCAAATTGCTAAACTTAGGAAATTTGGTAAACTTGAGCGCGAAGGCGGTCGCAAAGGTGGTCGATGGGTGATTATTAAGAAATAGCTATGGACTACGAAACCAAAATATATCTTGTTGAGTTTATAACTAACCCTGCTTGGTGGAGTGTGATAGCAACATTCGTTGCTGCTATTGTTGCTGCGTGTATTACACACAAATTAGGCAAGCGCCAAAACGAATTGCAAGAGCAACAACTCAAACTGCAAGCAGAACAGACTCGACAACAAGACTATGAGATATATAGACGAATGTACACACGAATCGATAACATTGATGTTGAGGCATTATCCTATCTCCACGTAGTTGCATCTGCGCTGTATCATATGGTCGACAAAGAAGGCCGATTGACATCGATTAATGAGATGCTTAAGAAAAATGAGACCCTAAATGATGAGTTCACAGAGTGCACTTTTGACCTGGAGCTCAAACAATGTGGTGGCGTTAATGATGTTGGCTACTACTATAAGGTGCTTTCTGAAATGAAGGATATTGCAATGATGATAAAGTACTTGATAGAATCAGATAAGGTGTCAATTGTTGAATGTTTTGCTGGCTATCAAATTAATGAGACTACAAATAGCTCAACGCTTATCGAGATTATTTTAAGTTTCTGCAAAGATGCTCAATATAAAAGAGGTTTAGCATCAAAATTAAACAAGTATGCGGAATTAATCGAGACATCAAAGCAATCACCTCTTAAGACTATTATTAAGAACCGAATAACTGCCGACACAAAATGAAACAAGGTTGGGAAATAAAGAAGCTCGGAGAGGTGTGTGAAATACAAGGTGGTTCTACTCCAAAGAGAACAGAAAGTTCTTTTTGGGAGAATGGTACATATCCGTGGTTCACTATTGAAGATATCCGAGAGCAAGGTCGCATTATTACCGATACGAAGCAGAAGGTCACTAAGATTGCGTGGGATAAATTAAGAGTGTTCCCCGAAGATACGGTATTGTTATGCTGTACTGCATCATTAGGAGAATATGCAATAACTAAAAATCCCTTGACATCGAATCAGCAGTTCAATGGCCTAACGATTAAAGATAAAACCTTGTTAAGTCCAATGTATCTAATGCGCTATTGTGCTGTTTTGAAAGAGCAACTTTACGCATTAAGCGGTAAGGCGACTATTGACTTTGTGTCTGCCGATAAGGTTAAGCAAATTGCTATCCCAGTGCCGCCTATTGCCGAGCAAGAGAGAATCGTGGAGGAGTTGGATTGTTTGAGCGGTGTGATTGAGAAGAAGCGTGAGCAGTTGCGAGAACTCGATTCGTTGGCGCAGTCAATCTTCTACACTATGTTCGGCGACCCCATCACCAATGAAAAAGGTTGGGAGGTAAAGACTTTCGGAGGGGAGTTTGATGTGTCGAGTGGCGGTACACCCGACACTAAAAATAATGACTATTGGGCTGATGGTAGCATTTCGTGGATAGGCTCTAATATGTGCCAAAATGCTATTATATACCAAAATGATGGCAAATATATAACTGATGAAGGTTTTGAGCATTCAAGTGCAAAAATGTATAAAGATGGATATATCATTGTGGCATTAGTTGGAGCGACTATTGGTAAATCGGCTCTTTTGAAATTTTCAACATCAACAAATCAAAATGTTGCTGGCATCAATGTCCCATCAAATGTTAATTACACATCTGAATATGTGTTTTATCTAATACAGAATCTTTATTCGTTATTTCAATCTATTGGAAATGGAAAGTTCAAAATGGCAAATCTGAGTTTCATACGCTCATTGCCATTACCAACCCCTCCTATCTCTTTACAACAGGAATTTGCAGATAAGATTGAAGCAATAGAGAAACAAAAGACATTGATTAAGCAATCAATCACCGAGACCGAGACACTATTCAACGCCCGAATGGACTACTACTTTAATTAAAAATAGGACTAAATGCCTATATTTTCGTAGGGATTTTACAATTTTAGCTCCAAAAATTTGCATTTTGCGGTTTTTGGAGCTATATTTGTATGCTATTAACTACGAAACTAACAAACTAAACACTATGATACATTCATTTTATGTTGAGAATTATCTCTCAATAAAGGATAGGCAGACTATATCGTTTGCCACTACGGTAGATAAAACAGTGAGAGATTTGGTGGCAGTAGAGGTTAAGCCCAATGTATACATAAACAAGCTGGGAATCTTCTACGGTGCTAATGCATCAGGCAAGTCGAATATACTATATGCATTAGAGGCTATATTTAGTCTGTTGTGTGTAACGAGCTATGATAAGGATAAGGATGTAGCTCAGTATATGCCATTCGCATTGTGTGCAGATGAGCCAACTAATATGGGTGTTGTATTCTATAAAGATGGCGTAAAATATAGCTATGAGATTTCGTATTGTCGCACTCATATCATAAGTGAGAAATTTGAGTATTGTCGCTCGAGAAGTGATGCAGAGTTCTACACCCGAGAGTATGTTGGTGTGGATAAGCAACCAAGGGTAACATTTGGTGGCACATTGAAACTATCAGCCAAAACAAGAAATGCTATTGTAGACAATACTTTTAACAACCATACTGTGTTGAGTACATTGGCAAAGGTCTCCCTAAATGATAATGCCTCAATGATGATTGACCTATACAATTGGGTAAAGAATAGAGTTCACAACGTAGATGGTGATTATGTGAGTAAGTCTATGATTATTGAGATTAACAAGGTATGTAATGATAGTCGGAAAAAGCAGTTCTATCTAACTTTGCTCAATAAGGCAGACTTCAATATTACTAATATATCTATAGTGGATAATACTAACGAGTATCCATCGCAGTTGGTTGAGCAGATTAGGTCTTCAAATATGCCCGACGATGAGAAGTTTAGTATCTTGAACGATGTGTCGTTTACTAATCATTCAGACAATGGTGACTTCGAGGTAAAGTCGAATTTCCAGTCAGATGGTACAAAGCGATTCACTGAGTTAATGGACTACTTGTATGATTTGGTTAGAGAGAATCATATATACTTATTTGACGAGTTGGGTAATCGTATGCACTACGATTTAATGGTGTACTACATTGCTCTGATGTTGTACAACTCAGACCAGTCTCAACTTTTCTTTACAACACATAACATACTGCTATTGGAGGAGGATTTCATCCGCAGAGATATGGTATATCTTGTAGAGAAGGATAAGTCGAATGCAGTATCATCATATACTCGTGTTAGCGATATGGGATTGCATAAGAATTTGTCGTTGTATAACGCATATAAGATTGGTAGATTGGGAGCTAAGCCCGATTTAGGTTCTCCTTATTTGGATAATGTTAAAGAGTGTTAGTATGGCTGGAATGAAAAATTCTGAGATTGTCATTGGTGAGGGTATTACTGAGAAGTATTACATCATATCACTTTTGGATACGGTCAAAGTAAAGCCGACTCCAATAATTATCAAACCATATAATATGGAAGAGTTAGATAAGGCTATTAAGTATCATGCGATTGAAGGTCGTACTGCTATTCACTGCTTGATAGACATGGATAATAAGGTGAATAACGACTCCAATATGAGTAAATATAAAAAACTTAAACAAAAATATGATGGAAAGACCGTCAAAGGCACTGACTGTTTTGTCAGATTCTACGAGTCTCTACCAAGCATAGAACAATTTTTATATTACTATTTTGAGTACTCAACCGCTGTAAAAACAAACGATGGACTTAAAAGTTGGTTGCATCACAAGAGTGGATATGAAGTGTCTGAAAAGTGGTTTAGAGGACATTCTATACATAATACTCTAATTAAGAGTGGAGGATGTTTAAGCAATGCTATAATAAACGCTAAAAACTCTGTACGACATAGGCCAAATGAAAGTTATGATTATAGCTATACAGAAGTTGGTGAATTTATAGAGCATCTGGGTGTAAAATAGACACAATTAAATAAATGAGAAACTTCGACTACATAAAGGGTCTGGGGATAGATACGCTGCATAGGTTCTGCTCAGCTGCTGAGGAGAATCAGGTGTCTAACCCCGAAATGAGTGCCATAAACTCACGCCGAGCGTTGGAGTATATCGTAAGAGAGGTATACAAGCTAAAGGGCATTGAGATTGGTGAGCGCACATCGTTACTTGAGTTGGTGAGCGGTGAGCCCTTTGTGACCTTTGTGGCAAACGACAACCTGATGATGGCTGCACACTATGTGCGTAAGGTGGGTAACAATGCGGCCCACATTGCCGAGGTGAGTCGTAAGGAGGCATTCTTCGCCCTGCTCAACATCTACAATGTGGTAGGTGCTGTGCTCCTAAAGTTACGAGTAGTTGAGGAGGTAAAGGCATTCGATAAGAGTCTCGTGCCTCACTATGTGGAGCGACCAGTGATGGTCCCCAACAAGGTGGAGGCATTGCCAACGGACAAGGCGTTACAGGAGGTGGACAAGGCTGTGGTGTTATCGGCCGATGCAGCAGCAGACATCGAGTGTGACATCTCAGAGGCTGAGACACGCGCGATGTACATCGACCTAATGCTCAAGGAGGCTGGATGGGATATACATCCTACTGAGGGTGCAGTACAGCCGCTCAAGGCATGCATAGAGGTTGAGGTGAAGGGTATGCCCAATACGCACGAGGTGGGATATGTAGACTATGTGCTCTTTGGAGGTAACGGCAAGCCGCTGGCAGTGGTTGAGGCAAAGCGCACATCGGTATCACCCATCAAAGGTAAGCATCAGGCAGAGCTATATGCCGATTGTTTAGAGAAGCAGTATGGTGTGCGACCAGTGATATACTACACTAATGGCTTTGAGACCTACATAATAGATGGCTTAGGCTATCCTCCACGCCGTCTCTATGGATTCCATACAGCGAACGACCTAGAGCTGATGATACAACAGCGTGGCCGCAAGGATATATCTGACTTCTCGGTGAAGGACTACATCACAGACCGTCCGTATCAGAAGATGGCAATCAAGGCTGTATGTGAGCACCTCAACAAGAAGCATCGCAAGGGTTTGCTTGTGATGGCAACAGGTACGGGCAAGACACGAGTATCTATATCGTTGGTGGATGTGCTGATGCGCAACGGCTGGGTGAAGAATGTGTTGTTCTTGGCTGACCGCACCTCACTTGTAGGTCAGGTGCACAAGAACTTTGTGAAGCTGCTGCCCTCAACGACAACGAGTGTGCTGAGCGAGAGCGGAGAGAAGGACCTCAACGCGCGCATCACCTTCTCGACATACCAGACGATGATAAACTACATCGACACCGAGGACAAACCATTCTCGGTGGGTAGGTTCGACCTTATAATAATTGATGAGGCACACCGCTCAATATTTGGTAAGTATGCCGCTATATTCAACTACTTCGATGCGATGCTCGTAGGACTTACAGCGACACCACGCAACGAGGTGGACAAGAGTACATACGACATCTTTGAGATGGAGCAGGGAGTGCCAAACTATGCCTATGAGCTAGAGGATGCCGTAGCTGAGCACTACCTAGTAAACTACCACGGCTTCAAGCGTGGCTCGATGATTCTCAAGGAAGGCATCAAATACAGCAGCCTCACAGAGGAGGAGAAGAGGCAGATGGAGGCTATATGGGAGTATGAGGATGCCATCAAAGGGCTGAAGGATGCCGTGGAGGGTCACTCATCGGTGCGTGACATAGACAGCAAAGAGATATTTAGTTACATATTCAACGAAGCAACGATAGATGCTGTGCTCCAGGACTTGATGGAGAATGGCCTCAAAGTGCAGTATGGTGAGCGCATAGGCAAGAGCATCATCTTCGCCTACAACCACCGTCACGCCGAGTTGATAGTGGAGCGATTCCATAAGCTATACCCTGAGTATGGCTCAGACTTCTGCGTGTTGATAGACAACTATGTGACATATTCGCAGGACCTCATCGACAAGTTTGAGATAAAGGACAACAACCCACAGATAGCCGTATCGGTAGATATGCTCGACACGGGTATCGATGTACCCGATGTGCTCAACCTGGTATTCTTCAAGATTGTCAAGAGCAAGATTAAGTTTATGCAGATGATAGGTCGTGGTACTCGACTCTCGGCAGACATCTTCGGTGACGGCAAGGATAAGGAGTGTTTCTACATCTTCGACTGGTGTCGTAACTTTGAGTATTTCGAGAAGAACCCCGATGGCACATCAACGCCCTCAACGATATCGCTCACGGAGCGCATATTTGGCTTGCGCGCAGACATAGCCTTCCACCTACAGCACCAGAAGTATCAAGAGGATGACTACTACCGCTCACTACACGATGAGTTAAAGAGCATACTCAAGGCCCAGGTGATGGCACTATCGGATAGCCATATCTCAGTGCGTACAAAGTGGGAGAGTGTGAGTCACTTCAAGAATGTGGATAGCTGGCTATCGCTCTCGGAAGTGGATGTTCATACACTGAAGAATGACATAGCACCATTGCTTCCTAAGAGCGCACTGGAGCCAACAGCAAAGATGTTTGATGCGTTGATACTCGCGATTGAGCTCAGCTTGTTGGATGAGGAGACAAAGGCTGATAACAAGATAGCACAGACACAGAAGATAGCAACACTACTCATTGAGAAGAAGGCAACACTGCCACAGGTACAGGCAAAGATGGGAATCCTAAAGGAGGTGGCATCGGTAGTGGCCTGGGAGAATGTGTCACTCAACTGGCTGGAGAAGGTACGCACTGAGTTGCGTGAGCTGATGCAGTTCTTGAAGGGTGATAAGGGTAAGTGGTTTGTTATCGACATCAAGGATATAATCACAGATGATGGTGAGACCCCTGGTATCACGATGCGTGTGTCGTACAAGCAGCGCATCATTGACTTCCTGGCAGCTAACCGCAAACTACCAGTGCTGAAGAAGATATACAACCTGGAGCAGTTATCAGCAGAGGATATTGATGAGCTTGAGCGCATATTGTGGCAGGAGCTCGGTAGCAAGGAGGACTATGCCAAGCATACGGAGCAGATGCAGTTTGGTGGTAATGTGGCAGCCTTCATTCACTCGCTCATAGGCGTAGATAGGCGTGAGGCGCTCGATAAATTCAGTGACTTCCTGTCCGACAGCGCGCTCAATAGTGAGCAGGAGGAGTTCTTGAATACCATAGTGCAGTATGTGTGTGAGAATGGCGATATCACAAAGGAGATTGTGGTGAACGAGGCCCCATTTGATGAGAGGCTGGGCATCTTCTCTCCCTATATGATACCGCTGGGCAAGTATATTGACAATATCCACAATGTTATCATACCACAGAGCCGACACTCAACAGGAGGATACGCTTCTTAAGCAACAATGGCCGTCGATCGACGGCCATTATTATTAATACGAGATGTTGAGTCTGGCATCGGGAAAACCTAATATAATAGGTCTTTCTTGAACTTTCGACTTGGTGAGGACATCTAAATACATCAAGTCAGAATAGTCTGGAGTGATGGTGAATTCTATGCCGTCAATGTTACAGATAAGCTTCTCGACAACATCTGTGGCTTCAGGATGTGATGGTAGGTAGTCGTTGATAAAAGCGTATATACTACACTTGTCCTCTTCATAGAGACTTGCATTATCATTACCTCTACTTAAGCATACTTGGTCGTGTGGCGATACATAGAAGTGGCCACTCTTAAATTTCACATATATGCTTAG
Source organism: Alistipes sp. (assembly GCA_017558115.1). Classification (GTDB taxonomy): domain Bacteria; phylum Bacteroidota; class Bacteroidia; order Bacteroidales; family Rikenellaceae; genus Alistipes. Next base: position 25,064 of record JAFYWG010000024.1, on the reverse strand, counting down.
GTATCTACCTTCGGCATCGGCAAATTCTCTCTGCTTCTCATAGAATATGTGCATCGCGCCATTTTCATCGATGCGATAAACATCCATTTTCTCACGAATCATCCAATGATTACTTGTGCTTAATAAATTGTACAGCTCTTTAATTTCAGCTGAAGTGTTAATCAAAATACTTTTCATTATTATATGTTTTTATTAAAATTATTTTTACTGAGCTTAATGCTCTTTACTAAAACATAAGTTTTCGATTTTATTTTTCAATAGTTATTTCACAAAAAAGTGAAATTCTTTTTAACTTTTTAATCTTTTAAGTTAAAACGACACAATAGTTATGGTGTTTGCGCAAGAATAGGTTAGAAATTTCGATGTGGTGTGCCTCGTTAACCTCAATCTCCGAGACCTACTAAAGAGGACAAGTCGCAAGATTTGTCCTTTTCTTTTTCTTGTTTATTCTTGTAACTATCCGACACACAGTGTAGTATTTTAAAGAACGAATTGTAGTTTGTGGTTCGATAGCTGCGTGATTCTTTATCCCATTTTAACTGATACTTGCTCAATTACTAAAATTTAACTACCTTTGTTACATCTTAGATGTAAACAAAAATCAAATAAATGCAGTATCTGTGTAATATATTGATTTTCAATAATATAAAATTGGGGGGGGGTATTTTATAAAGTACGCTCACGCTAATTGTATACTGTGAAGGGGAGCATTCGACCGCTGTAGGTTGAGTGTTTCCCTTTGTTATTTTGTTGCACAACACGATGTAAATACAAACAAATTAATAAATACACTATGAAAAGTTTTTTTTACTTATCAGCGTGCATAATGGTTGTTGCCTTGTGCGGCTGTACACAGGATGTTGAGGTCATTGTGCCTCACCAATCTGTCCCTGATGGTGCTATTGCCATCAACATTAACGGTTCAATTTCGCAGGAGTATACCACTCGTGTTGATGATGGAGGTTTCTGCGATGGCGACCAGATTGGTCTTTATGGTGTTAACTACACCGATAAGAATGCTACACAGGGTGTGCTTGTCGATAGTGGCAACCAGGTGGATAACGCCCGTTACACCTATGATGAGAAGAGCATGACATGGACATCGAGTGGCTCGGTCTATTACAAGGATGCCGAGACCAATATCGACCTCTATGCTTACTACCCATATAGCAATCCACAGAGCGTTGGTGCTTATAAGTTCGAGGTTGCTCAGGATCAGAGTGGCGAGAATGCTGTCGATGGCTATGGTCAGTCAGACTTCTTGTGGGCATATGCCGAGAATGTAGCACCCTCGAGCAATGCCATTAAGTTGCGCTTCTCACACCGCTTGGCGTGTGTCAATGTTGTGTTGAACGAGGGTAGTGGCTTCGATGCTGGCGAGTGGGATGCCTTGGATAAGGGTGTTTTGCTTATGAGCACTACGCGCACTGCCGATATCGACCTCTCTACAGGTGTTGCTACTGCTACTGGCGAGGCGGCGTTGGAGGGCATCGTTATGAAGGATGGTGCCGAGGGCTTCCGTGCTATTGTTGTTCCCCAGAGCGTCGATGCGGGCAAGGCATTGCTCGATATTACTGTTGATGGCATCACACGCCGTTTCAAGACCGATGTTGCTACTAACTACGAGGCGGGCAAGCAGACTAAGTACACGCTCAAGGTAAATAAGAAGTCGCCCTCTGGCGAGTTTGAGTTGGAGTTGGCTGCTACCGAGATTATCGACTGGGTTGCCGACCTCGAATCTCATGGTGGCGAGGCTCGCCAGTACTATGTCGTACACTGTGAGGAGCCTGGCACGCTTGAGGCAAGGATTAAGGCTGCGGGCAAGGATGCTGCAAAGATTAAGAACTTGAAGGTTAGCGGTAAGATTGCTAAGGGTGATTTCGATTTTATGCGCGACCAGATGACTATCTTGTCGGCCATAAACCTCAAGGAGTGTGAGATTGTTGGCGATATTAACAAATGGTATTGGTATGGATATATTGATGGCGCTTACCAGTATGTTTACTTCACTACAGAAAAGCCTGCATCGTGGGAGGAGGCACAGCGCGAAGCGGAGGAGCGTTTCCCCAACTCGGAGATTTCGCATAGTGGCTGGGGCGCTAATTCTAATTACGGCGTTGGAGCAAACGAGATTCCTGATTATGCGTTTAATGGTAAATCTTCGCTTGTCTATTTCGTATTCCCAGAGTATGTAACAAAGATTGGTGCCCATGCCTTTTATGGTACACTCCTCTCGGGAGCACTTATTATCCCCGATGATGTGGTAGAGATTGAAGACTTTGCATTTCACAGCACTAATATCACATCATTGCAGTTGCCACATAATCTTAAGGTGTTAGGTAGTAATGTGTTTAATAGTTGTAAATCGATGAGTGGAGAGCTCTATTTGCCAGAATCGCTGGAAAGTATAGGTGACTCTTGCTTTTCTATGTGCTATATGCTTTCTGGATCATTGGTGTTGCCTCATAAACTTACTGAGATTCCAGCATACTGTTTTAGTTCATGTAGAGGACTTAGTGGCAGTATAACTATTCCAGAAAATATTAAAACTATTGGCGGTTATGCTTTTAGTGAATGCTATAATCTCAATGGTACTCTTACATTGCCTGAAGGTCTCCAGAAGTTAGAATATGGCGCCCTTTATTGCACATCATTACAAGGAGAGTTGGTGATTCCTGCATCGTTGAAGATAATATCAAATGCTGCATTTTGGAATTGTGATTTTTCAAGTATTACCTTTGCCGAAAATAGTGAACTAATATCTATTGATACGGGTGCATTTGCGTTTAATTCCCGATTAAGCGAGGCTATTGTTTTACCCGAGGGTCTTATGACAATTGGAGCTACTGCGTTTAGGGACTGTTCTAATTTGCCAGAGATTACTATACCAAAGAGCGTGACAACCATTGGTAACGATGCATTTATGTACTGTTACTACCTCTCGAAAATTACTTGTGAGGCAGTAACGCCTCCAGTATGTGGTAGCGGAGTATTCAATGGCGTAGCCAAGGATAACTTCACACTTGAGGTGCCCGAGCAGTCGGTGGTGAAGTATCAGACAGCGGCTGGCTGGAGCGACTTTAGGCGTATCGCTGCCCACTACGACTTCTCTATCTCGCGTAGCCTTATGCGTGCGCTAAACAGCGAGTACAGCCGCGAGTTGTTGCTCCGTGTGCCCGCAGGTCAGGCATGGAGCGTGGAGAGCTGCCCCGAGTGGGTGACAGTGACACCATCAGAGGGCGTAGGTAAGACCGATGTTGTGGTAACAATTAGCTCTATGGAGGATGCCGAGGTTGGTACATTCGAGACTGCGATTGGCACTCAGTCAAATGGCTATGTCAACTACGAGACAAACAGTGGTCGCGCTGGCGAGGTGGTATTCTTGCTCAACGACAAGGACTACCGCTCAACACTCAAGGTGGAGCAGTATGACTGCGACAACTACGACGGCGAGGTGATAGTAAACCAGACAGCAACCCAGGGCGATGGCGTTAACATCGTATTTATGGGCGACTGCTTCGATGCTCGCGACATCGCACACGGCAGCTATCTCGCAGGCATCAACGAGGCTATTGACCACTACTTCGCTATCGAGCCTTACAAGACTTATCGCGACCACTTCAATGTATATACTATCGTGGGCCTATCTCACGACTCGGGTATGGGTACGGTAAACACCATTAAGGATGCTAAGTTCGGCTCGCAGTACTCTCTCGAGGGTATCAGCCCCGACACGCAGACAACATTCGAGTATGCTATGTTGGCTGAGACCGTAAACGAGGGCAACCTCAACGAGAGTCTTGTGGTGATGGTAGAGAATACAACGGATTATGGCGGTATCTGCTACATGTGGGGCGATGGCTCGGCAATAGCAATATGCCCAATGTCGGCCGATGCCTACCCATTCGACTTCCGCGGCATCGTGCAGCACGAGGCGGGTGGCCACGGTTTCGCAAAGCTCGCAGATGAGTATATCTATCACAATGCCTTTATCCAGTCTTGCACTTGCATTTGTTGCGACCACCTCGACGAGTTCCGTCTTAGTAAGGCGCTCGGATGGTATCGTAACCTCTCGGAGAGCGGCGATATGAAGAGCGTGGAGTGGGCACACCTCATCTACCACCCCGACTATTCAAATATCGTGGATATGTATGAGGGCGGTTACTTCCACACTCGTGGCATCTATCGCTCGGAGGCTACATCGTGTATGAACAACAACATCCCATACTACTCGGCAATATCTCGCCAGGAGATGGTAGAGCGCATAATGCGTTACGGCGGCCTTGAGTTCGATATCAACGACTTCTATGCACGCGATGTGCGCGACGCATCGAATAACACTCGCGCAGCATTTAACCCCATCGAGTCATCGTTGGTAGTCTCTAACAGCGGCGCAGGTAAGCAGATGCCTCCTAAGTATATGGGTGACAAGCCTCAGCTCAAGAAGTCTAACAAATAACCATTAGGACGAATAACTATGAAAAAGAGTAATTATATTTTGGCAGTTGCAGCTCTCCTAATGGCGAGCTGTGAGAATAGCACCGTGGAGCCACAAGAGGTGGTAACCCCCGATACAATATCTGTAGAGGCCTCAGTGGGCTCTGCAACACGCGTTACAGGCACTCACTTCGATGAGGGCGATTGCTTCGGCCTATTTGCAGTGGAGTACACCGAGGATGACCGTGTGGCTGAGTTGCAGCCCTCGGGTAACTACCTCAACAACGAGGCTATGACACTCACAAATGGCACATGGCAGGGTCAGCGCACACTATATTGGAGCGACGCCCCCTGCGACTTCTACGGCATATATCCATATCGCGATTTGCCAAGCGTAGAGAACGTGCTATTTGAGATTGCTACAGACCAGTCGACAGAGAGCACTGATGATGCGCTCGGAGGATATGAGGCATCAGATATTATGTGGGCTAAGAGCGAGCGTGTGGCACGCGAAGATGGCGCCGTAGTCCTCAAGTTCGAGCATATGATGTCGCGCCTTGTGGTTAACATCGAGCGTGGTCCAAGCTACGAGGGTGAACTCCCCGAGGAGATTGTGGTTAGCGTCTACAACACCGCTACAACAGCCCTCGTAGACTGGAAGAGAGGCTCGTTGGAGAAGTATCATAACAGCCCAACAAAGACTATCAAGATGCACAGAGTGGATGGCGACAGCTTCGAGGCTATTGTTGTGCCTCAGTTCATCGAGCGCTCGACACCCCTCATAGAGGTTACAATGGAGGGTATTGCATATCTTCTCGAAACAGATATGTCGTTCCGCCCAGGCAAGCAGCATACAATAACAGTGACACTCAACACATCGCCCGACCAGGAGAAGATTGAGATCAATATCGACGGCGAGATTGATAACTGGGAGTAGTCTAAATCATACATCCGACAACTGCACCAACGAACTCTGTTCGGGGGTGTTGTTGTTTGGTACACAATAAGCAAAAATATATGGATATGAAGAGAATTATTATACTTATTTCAGCAGTTTTAGTCGGATTGTCAAGTTGCTCATACGACGATAGTGCGTTGGTTGGTAGGGTAGAAAACCTTGAGGATAGAGTTACAGCACTCGAGAAGTTGTGCAAGGAGATGAATGCCAATATCGATGCGATGGCGGCAATCCTTGAGGCCCTTGAGACACACGACTACATCACAAGCGTTACGCCCATAACCAAGGATGGCGAGACCGTTGGTTATACAATCACCTTTGCCAAGGGCGAGCCTATCACTATCTACCACGGCGAAGATGGCAAGGATGGTGTTAATGGCGAGGACGGTGCTGATGGAAAAGATGGCACGGATGGTTACACTCCTATTATTGGCGTAGCACAGGATTCGGATGGTATCTACTACTGGACCTTGGATGGCGAGTGGTTGCTTGATGAGGCTGGCAACAAGATTAAGGCGGTCGGTATCGATGGTAAGGATGGTGCTGATGGCGAAGATGGCGAAGATGGCAAGGATGGTGAGAACGGCGCAGATGGCGCAGATGGCACCGATGGAGTTGATGGTGCTAATGGTGCAAATGGCGTTGATGGCATCACCCCTCAGCTCAAAATCGAGAATGACTACTGGTATATCTCGTATGACAAAGGCTCAACTTGGACTCAGCTCGGTAAGGCAACGGGTGAGGATGGCAAGGATGGTGCTAACGGTAGCGATGGCGCTGATGGCAAGGATGGCGACTCATTCTTTGAGGGTGTTGATACATCGAATGATGACTATGTGGTCTTTACTCTTGCCGATGGCACAACAATCAAAATCCCAACATGGTACGCCTTTGATCAGTTGAAGAAGCAGTGCGAGGAGATGAATCAAAATATCTCGGCTATGCAGCAGATTTTGGAGGCACTTCAGAATAATGACTATGTTACTTCTGTTCAGCAAATTGTCGAGGATGGCAAGACCATTGGCTACACCATCTACTTCTCTAAGTCGGGTGCAGTAACAATCTACCATGGAGTTGATGGCGAGGATGGCAAGGATGGTGCAGATGGCATAGATGGTGTCAACGGCGCTGATGGTAAGGATGGACACTCGCCAATAGTCGGTGTTCGTCAGGATAGCGACGGCATCTATTATTGGACACTTGATGGCGAGTGGTTGCTTGATGAAGCTGGTAACAAAATTAAGGCTGTGGGTGTCGATGGCAAAGATGGTCAAGATGGTGAGGACGGCAAAGATGGTCAAGATGGTGAGGACGGCAAAGACGGTCAAGATGGTGCAGATGGCACCGATGGAGTTGATGGTGAGAACGGCGCAGATGGTATCACCCCACAGCTCAAGATTGAGAACGAGTATTGGTATATCTCATACGACAACGGCACTACATGGTCACAGCTCGGCAAGGCAGCTGGCGAGGATGGTAAAGATGGTGCAAATGGTAGCGATGGCGCAGATGGTAAGGATGGAGACTCATTCTTCCAGAGCGTAGACTCATCGAATAGCGAGTATGTTGTTATCACTTTGGCTGATGGTACAGTCATCAAGTTGCCAACGTGGTCGGCATTTGAAGCGTTGCGCACCTTGTGCAACCAGATGAATTCAAATATTGAGGCGTTGCAGACAATCGTTGAGGCATTGCAGAATAATGACTATGTTACTTCGGTTACACCAGTTGTCGATGGTGGCAAGACTATCGGCTACACCATCAACTTCTCGAAGAGTGGTGCAGTAACAATCTACCACGGCGAGAATGGTGAGAATGGCAAGGATGGTGCAAATGGTCTTGATGGTCACTCGCCCCAGATTGGCGTTAAGCAGCACACAGATGGCATCTACTACTGGACGCTTGATGGCGAGTGGTTGAAAGATGCAAATGGCAACAAGATTAAGGCTGTAGGCATTGATGGCGAAAATGGCTCTAATGGTACAAATGGCGTTGATGGCATCACACCTCAACTTAAGATTGAGAACGAGTATTGGTATATCTCGTACGACAACGGCACAACTTGGTCACAACTCGGCAAGGCTACTGGCGAGGATGGTAAAGATGGTGCAAATGGTAGCGATGGTGCAGATGGTAAGGATGGTGACTCATTCTTCCAGAGCGTAACGCAGGATGAGCAGTATGTATATTTCACACTTGCAGATGGCACTCAAATTACACTCCCAAAGGGTGCGGCACTCTCTATATCGTTCGATGCGAGCGACTTGGTGGTTATGGCACCTAACTCTACACGCGAGATTGGCTACTCGGTGCAGAGCGTAACGGAGAGCGTTACCGTGGAGGTGACATCATCTTCTGACCTACGCGCAAAGGTTGTTCCCGCGAGCGCAGATGGCAAGAGCGGAAAAATAGAGATTAAGTCAAGCTCAATCATTGATGAGTATAGCAAGGTGATTGTCTTTGTGTCGAATGGCGAGAAGGTCGTGATGAAGAGCATCGGCTTCGAGCAGGCGGGCATCACTATCAGCAATGGCGCAGAGCAGACTATTGGTGCTGAGGGCGGTCGCGTAAACCTCAACTTTGCCTCAAACATCGACTGGAAGGTCTCTATCCCCGCAGAGGTTCAGTCGTGGGTGCAATTCGCCCCACAGCGTAGTGCTATGACGGAGTATAGCGTGGCATTGTCGGTTGCTCCTAACACAAACCTCGGTACTCGCTCGGCAACGGTTCAGGTTATGACCAAGGATGGCTCACTTGCCGTAGATTATACTATTACGCAGAGTGCTTTCACTGCCGTAACAGCTACCAATGCTAATGGCTGGAAGGCGGGCGATGCTCTTGCGGTCTTCGCGGGAAATGCTCGCAATCAGCAGTTTAAGTATATGGGTGCTGCGGGTGCCACATCGGGCACTTTTGAGGCTGCCTCTGTAGCGTCGGGCTCGGCGGCAGCTGCTTCGGCACACTATGCGGTCTATCCCTACAAGTCGAACTACCGCCTCTCGGATGGTGCTATATTGATGGCATTGCCCAACTCGCAGAGCTATGTTGCGGGTGGCTACTCATCGGCATTGGATGTTATGGTTGGCGTGTCGAGCGACGTTGCGGATACTAACATCGCGCTTCAGCCCTTGTGCGCCTATGTATGCGTGAAGTTGTGGGGCAGTGAGCAGACCATTAAGTCTGTGACCCTCGCATCAAAGGGTGGCGAGGCATTGGCAGGCAACGCCTCGGTAACGCCCAAGTATGGCGCTGCGCCTGAGTGTGTCTTCACCACAAAGCCCTCTTCGACAATCTCAATGAGCTGCACCGAGCTTACCCTTGGCCGTGCTGAGGCTTCGGCTACGGAGTTTTGGTTTGTCGTGCCCCCTGTGGCATTGGCGAGCGGCTACTCTGTTAAGGTTGCAGGCTTCTACGGTGGCGAGCAGACCATCGACTTCCCTGCTACGACTTTTGCTTCGGGTGCTATATATAATATAGGTGCGGAGATTACCGTGTCGACCAATGGCCCAGGCATGGGTGTCGGCGGCTGGGGCGACGGTGAGAATGTAGAGGGCGAGATTTAAGCACGACAATAAACAAAAATATCATACACTATGAAACACAAACTACTATTAACTTTGGGCATTGCGGTCTTGGCATTTGCGGGCTGTACTGCCGACATCGAGGTGATTGCGCCTATGCCATCCCCCGATGGCGCGTCACACAAGGTATTAATCGAGGGTAATATCGACCAGCGCGATAACACTCGTGTTGACGACTCGGGCTTCTGCTCGGGCGATGTTGTGGGTATCTACCTTGTAAACTACGATGGCGATACCCCTGGAACACTCCTTTTGGAGGACAACCAGGCCGATAATGTGAAGTTTACCCTTGCCGAGGATGGCACTTGGGATTCGGAGTACGACATCTACTATAAGGATGACGACACGAAGGTAGACTTCTTCGGTTACTATCCTTATGCCCAGCCATCATCTATCGAGGCATATCCTTTCGAGGTGGCTAAGGATCAGACCAAGGAGGCGGAGCACGGCCAGATGGCTGCGTATGAGGCTTCGGACTTCTTGTGGGCTAAGGCGGAGAATATCACGCCTACGGAGAACCGTGTCTCTATGCGCTTCCAGCACAAGATGTCATCTGTTCGTGTGCGCCTTGTTCAGGGCGACGGCTGGGCCGATGAGGCTGAGTTTGCTGCGGTGAAGAAGGAGATTTTGGTCTCTAATACTATCCGCAAGTCTACCATCGACCTCGCTACTGGTGAGGTTACACCTACAAGCGATGTGCCTTTGGATGGCATTATCCCCGTGAAGGATGGCGATGCGTTCCGCGCTATTGTTGTGCCACAGAGTGTTGCTGCGGGCGAGAATGTGCTGGTTATCACCATCGATGGTCACCCACGCTTCTTTGCGCGTAACGAGGTTACGGAGTATCTCCCTGGCAAGATTACCACCTTTGATTTGAAGATTAAGAAGACGGCTAATACGGGCGACTACGAGCTCGAGTTGGTGGGCTTCAGCATTATGGACTGGGAGGCCGACAATGTGTCGCACCAGGATGATGCCCGCGAGTATGTTGTTGTGCATTGCCCCGCAGCTGGTCAGCTTGAGCGCACTATGGTCGACCGCTTGGAGATGGATGTTACGGCTATCAAGAACTTGAAACTTACTGGTTCTATTGGCGCAGATGATTACACCTTTATGCGCACCAAAATGACCTCACTTATGCGTCTTAACCTCCGCGAGGTAGAAAGTAGGATTAATGATGTTTATCAGATTCCAGGTAGCGCATTTAATGGCAAGAAAACCCTTATCAAGTGTGTGCTTCCCGATAAGTTGGAGCGTATTGAAGGCAATGCATTCTCGAGTACTTCTCTCACTGGCACACTGCAGTTGCCCGAGGGTTTGAAGTATGTTTCTGGTTTCAGTGGTACAAAAATCACAAATGTTCAATTTCCTTCAACCTTGGAGGAGATTGGCTCTAGTGCATTTGCAGATTGTTCATCATTAATGTGTGAGATTTCACTTCCTGCGTCATTAAAGAAAATAGGTAACAGTGCATTCAGTAAGTCTGCAATTAAGGGTAATCTTGTTCTGCCAAAGGATTTGGAGGAAATCGGAGAGCGCGCATTCTATATTTGTGTTCATTTGACCGGTTCATTGACTATACCTGACGGTGTAAAAATTATCTCTGGTCTGTCTTTTTATAGATGTGGGTTTACAGGCAATCTTTACCTACCGAACGGTTTGACCGAGATTAAAGGTCAAGCCTTTCATGAAACACCATTTAGAGGAGAGTTGAATATCCCTTCAACAGTTACAATAATTGGAGATGATGCATTTCGTTGCACAGAATTTAACGGAAGGCTTGTCCTCCCAAAGAATCTTATTTCAATCGGCTCATCGGTATTTAGCGGTTGTTGGCGATTGAGTGGTGTTGTTGAGATTCCGGAGAATATTATTGCAATTCCATCGGGATTGTTCGGTGGTTGTAGTAATATTGAGGGTATTGTGCTTCATAAGGATGTAGAGGTTATAGAGTCGAGTGCATTTTCTGGTTGTTATTTTGTATCTTCTATTGTCTGCAAAGCTAAGAATCCGCCAACAATTGACTCTTATACATTCAATGGTGTAGCAAAGGATAATTTCACCCTTGAGGTCCCTGAGGAGTCTATCAAGAAGTATCAGTTTGCTTCGGGTTGGAGTGAGTTTAAGCGCATTGCTGCGCACCGCGACTTCTCCATCTCGCGCAACTTGCTACGCACACTCAACGATGAGCACAGCAAAACATTCACTCTTCGTGCCCCTGCTGGCGAGGCGTGGAGTGTAGAGAGTTGCCCTGAGTGGGTAACTGTTACGCCTTCTTCGGGTGTAGGTAAGACTGATGTAACCATCACTGTAAACGAGATGGCTGCGGGTGATGTTGGTACATTCCAAACGGGTACTGTAAACTCATCGGGTAAGGTTGATTATTCAACACATGCAGGTCGTGGTGGCGAGGTGGTATTCTTGCTCGATGACAAGGATTATCGCTCGAAGATGACCGTTGAGCAATACGACTACACCTACGGCGATGGCGATCTTATCACTCTCCAGGAGAATAGCGTTGGTAATGGCGTAAATATCGTGCTGATGGGCGACTGCTTCGATGCAAAGGATATCTCGGAGGGTAAATATTTGCAGGCTATGCAAGATGCTTACACCTACTTCTTCGATATCGAGCCATATCTCACCTACAAGGACTACTTCAATGTATATGCCGTAGTGGGTATGTCGGCCGATAGCGGTATGGGAACAGTCAACACCATCCGTGAGGCTCGCTTCGGCTCGCAGTACACTCTGAATGAGGGTGTTTCGCCAGACTTCGAGACCGTATTTGCGGGCGCTTGCGTTGCTCCTATCAACGACGATGTAGCCAAGACACTCGTTATCCTCGTTGAGAATAGCTACGAGTATAGCGGTCTTTGCTATATGTGGGGTGATGGTTCGGCAGTGGCGATATGTCCAATGAGCTCAGATCCTGCACCATATGATTTCCGTGGTATTGTTCATCACGAGGCTGGTGGTCACGGCTTTGGTAAGTTGGCAGATGAGTATATCTACCATAACGCATTTATTCAGTCTTGCGATTGCGACTGCTGTGATCACGTTAAGGAAATAAATCAAATGAAGTCATACGGCTTCTATCCCAATATCTCGCTTACAGGTAGTATGCAGGAGGTGCCTTGGTCACATATGATTTACGACCCACAGTACTCGAATGTTGTTGATGTCTATGAGGGCGCATATATGCACACCCGTGGTGTATGGCGCTCGGAGGCGACAAGCTGTATGAACAATAACATCGCCTACTACAACGCCATTTCGCGTGAGTCGATGGTTAAGCGTATTATGAAGTATGCGGGTGAGGAGTATTCGTTCGAGGCATTCAAGGCTCTCGACCACGAGTCGTTGCCATCGACTGCCACAACACGCGCGTTGGAGTGGGATGGTCTGGACTTCGGCACTTCGTCGCAGTTTGACCAGCGTCCTCCAAAGTTTATGGGCGAGAAACCAGTGTTTGACAAGAGTAAGTTTTAACCCACAGTGTCACCGTTTTGTCATGTTGAACGAAGTGAAACATCTCGCGGGGAGTACATCATTCCAACCTTAGAACAGACCTCGAGATTCTTCACTACGCTCAGAATGACAGAGTAGAGGATACACTATGACGAACAAATATAAACAACCTATGAAAACTAAATATTTAGCAATAGCAGCATTAGCATTGGGTATGGTGGCGTGTGAGCAGGCTACCAACAATGCCGAGATGCCTGCCGACAACCGTATGCTATTCGATATAGCATCACCCAGCGCACATACACGCGTAAGCAATGGAGCGTTCGAGTCAGAGGACAAAATCGGCGTATATGTTACCGACTACGCAGATGACACAACCCCTATGCCACTACAGATTTCGGGTAACCGCGCCAACAACGAGGCGTTGCTCTTCGACGGTGCATCGTGGGCGCCCGAGCGTGCAATCTATTGGGGCGAGGGCAAGAGCGATGTCTACGCCTACTATCCATATATGGAGGTCGAAGATGTTGATAAGCAACCATTCTCTGTGGCTCTTGACCAAGATGTAGAGGGCGCATACGAGGCAAGCGACCTCCTTTGGGCAAAGGCCGAGGGTGTAGCGCAGGCCGATGGCGCTGTGTCACTCGCAATGAACCACGCTATGAGTCGCCTTGTAGTGAGGATTATGGCGGGTGAGGAGTATATCGGCTCTCTACCTAAGGATGCTACCGTGCACCTCCACTCAACCGTAACCGATGCCCATATCTCGCTTGCAAGTGGCTCGGTTGTTAAGAATCCATATAGCGGTGCAAAGTCTATCAAGATGCGTAACCTCGGCATTCGCACTTTCGAGGATGGTGAGGCCGTTGTTTATGAGGCTATCGTTGTGCCACAGATGCTCGAGACCTCTGTGCCCCTGTTGGAGATTAACGCAAAGAGTGTATCGTACTTGTTGGAGGATGCATTCAACTTTAAGCCTGGCGTATCTTATACCTATACTGCTGTATTGAACGCCTCTACTACCGCCATCAAGGTTGAGATTGGCTGCGAGATTGAGGACTGGAATAATATCGGTGGTGGCTCTGAGGGCGAAGGTGACGGCTCTGAGGGTGGCGAGGACGACGGTGTCGACCTCTCGTTGTACACCGACCTCTCGGCTGAGGGTACTGCAAACTGCTATCTTATCCAGGGTGTAGGTAATTACAAATTCAAGGCTACTTTAGGTAACACCGAATACTCAGTTGGTAATGTCAAGAAGACTGAGGTGCTATGGGAGACTTTTGGCACTGATGTAATGCCCAATGTTGGAGATTTGATTGCAGAGACTGGCTATCAGAATGGTTATGTATATTTCACTACAGCAGAGGAGTTTAAGAACGGTAATGCATCAATTGCAGTTCGCAACTCGAAAGATGGAATACTCTGGTCTTGGCATATTTGGTGCTCGGAGGAGGGTTGGAACGACCATGTTTACGCTAACAACGCTGGCACAATGATGGACCGCAACCTCGGTGCAACCTCTGCTACTCCTGGCGATATTGGTGCATTTGGTTTGCTCTATCAGGGTGGACGCAAAGATCCATTTATGGGTACTTGCGCAAAATCGGGAACAACTCTTGCGGCATCGACTGGTACTTGGAATGTTGCAGCATCTAATAATAAAATGGACTTCGCAGAGGAGAATCCGATGACATATGCAACTGGATGGTATGGCGGAAACGTTCCAGTAAATGGCTGGCATACATCAGAGTCGGCGAAAGGCTTATATGACCCTTGTCCAGTCGGGTATCGCGTACCAGATGGTGGAGAGAATGGTTTCTGGGCAACTGCGAATGTGAAAGCAACTGGCGATAAGTCTAATTGCGGAATGTATTGGACTCTTGCCGATGGCGAGACAACAGCGTGGTATCCTGTTGTTGGCTATCGTGACAGCGGTAGTGGGTCGTTGAGCTATGTCGGAGACCGCAGCTGTTGCTGGTCTGCTACTCCTCAACCGAGCAGCACCAGCCAAGCATACTACCTCAGCTTCAACTACCTCGGCGGTTTCAGCTCAGTAGTCCTCAACAACGGCAGTCGCGGCTACGGGTACTCTGTGCGTTGTGTAAAAGAGTAATATCCACCCCATAGGGCATTGCTTCGGCAAGGCCTCAGTAACAAAACAATATCGGCAGTCACATTGTGTGGCTGCCGTTTTCGTTAATATTCCTATGCTACAAAGCGGTTAGAAATTTCGATATTGTGTCCTACCATAGTGGTGGGTGTGCTCGCACACATAGCATTACAGAAACAAAATAATTTCTGAAAGGAGCAAGACTGATTGAGATTAGCTCCATCAATCTTCTCATGGCATGGTTTGTGTCGTTCGGAGGTGTACATAACTTTTAAACCTTTTACCTATGAACGAAAAACGATGCTCTACGGCCACAGCGGCTGTATATGGCTCGGAGGAGATGCTTCACCCCGCGCCTACAACGACAATCCCCGAGGAGATGACAATGCCCGAGATCGCCTACCGCATGGTTAAGGATGAGGCGGCAATCGAGACGCAGCCACAGCTAAACCTCGCGACATTCGTCACTACCTATATGGACGACCACGCTACACGTCTTATGAACGAGGCCATAGCCATAAACTACATCGACCAGACGGAGTATCCCCGCGTGGCGGTGATGGCGGCGCGATGCATAAACATCATCGCCAACCTATGGCACAGCCCCGAGACCAGCGACTCCAAGACGGGTGCGCTCGGCATAGGCTCATCCGAGGCCTGCATGCTCGGTGGTGTGTCGGCATGGCTGCGCTGGCGTCACCGCCGTATGAAGGAGGGTAAGCCTGTCGACAAGCCCAACCTCGTAATCAGCGCGGGCTTGCAGGTGGTATGGGAGAAGTTCTGCAAATTGTGGCAGATAGAGCTACGCCAGGTGCCCCTCACGCGAGAGAAGCGCACGCTCTGCGCAGAGGATGCCATTAAGCTCTGCGACGAGAACACAATATGCGTTGTGGGCATTGCGGGTGTTACGTGGACAGGTCTTAACGACGACATCGAGGCGTTGGATAAGGCTCTCGACAAGTACAACGCCCACACGGGTCACAACATTCCTATTCATGTGGATGGCGCGTCGGGTGGCTTCATCCTCCCCTTCCTTAAGCCACACCACAAGTGGGACTTTAGGCTCAAGTGGGTGGTGTCTATCTCTACCTCAGGCCATAAGTTTGGCCTTGTATATCCCGGTCTCGGCTGGGTGGTATGGCGCGATAAGAGCTACCTGCCCGAGGAGATGAGCTTCTCGGTGAACTACCTCGGTGCTGAGGTTACTCAGGTGGGTCTCAACTTCTCGCGCCCCGCAGCGCAGATTCTTGGTCAGTACTACAACTTTATACGCCTCGGCCGTAAGGGCTACCAGAGCATACATAATAACTCTATGGAGATTGCTAAGTACTGCCATAAGCGCATCGGCGAGATGCCTTGCTTCCAGAACTACTCGGACGAGGTTGTCAACCCCTTGTTTGTGTGGATGATGAACGACAACTACAACAAGACGGCGAAGTGGACGCTCTACGACCTCCAGGCGCGCTTGCAGCAGTCGGGATGGATGGTGCCCGCATACTCCATGCCTAAGAGCATCGAGGATATGATTGTCATGCGTATCGTTGTACGTCAGGGCATGTCGCGCGATATGGCCGATATGCTTTTGCGCGACATCGAGGATGCAGTCAAGGAGTTGGATGCGTTGAAGTACCCCACAACATCGCGCCTTACGTACGAACGTCAAGAGGCACAGCTTGGTAAGGTATTTACGCATTAGTAAAAAAGTACCCCGCAGAGTTAATAACCTGCGGGGTGCTAAATTTCTTGTCAGAATGGTGTGGTAGAGGTGCATCACAAAAGAAACCACCTAGGGATAGTACTTTGACGTACAGCCCTGGGTGGTTTACTTTTAGGGATGTGCCGCTAACGCGCCACTATCACAAGAAATTATCGGCGGGGTTTGATGTCGAGCTTCACAGGCTTAATCATATTCTCGGGAGAGAGAATTGTGTCAAGCTCCTCCTTAGTGAGGATGCCATGCTCAAGCACGATGTCATAAACACGACCACCAGTAGCCATAGCCTCCTTCGCAATCTTTGTAGAGTTCTTGTAGCCAATGATGGGGTTAAGAGCAGTTACGATACCGAAGCTATCCTGAACATACTTGCGGCACTGCTCCTCGTTAGCCTTGATGCCATCAACGCAGTTCACGCGCAATGTGTCGAAGCCGTTCATCATGATCTCTGCAGACTCGAAGCAGCACTGTGCCATTGTAGGCTCCATAGCGTTAAGCTCCATCTGAGCCTCCTGTGCGCACATAGCAACGCAAGCGTCGTTACCGATAACTTTGTAGCAAATCTGGTTCATAACCTCGGGGATAACGGGGTTAACCTTACCGGGCATGATTGAAGAGCCTGGCTGACGTGCGGGAAGGTCGAACTCGTGGAGACCGCAACGAGGACCAGAGCCGAGGAGGCGGAGGTCGTTACAGATCTTGTTCAACTTAACAGCTACGCGGCGCAAAGCTGATGAGTAGCCCACCATGCAAGTGGTATCAGAAGTAGCAGCTACGAGGTCCTCCGCGAGCTTGATGTCCCAACCAGTGATCTGGCGCAATGCAGCGATACACTTCTCAGCGTACTCGGGCTCAGAGCAGATACCTGTACCGATAGCTGTAGCACCCATGTTTACTGTGAGGAACTCCTCAGCAGCGAACTCGAGGTTCTTGCGCTCCTCCTTCAATATCTGAGCGAAGGCGCCGAATGTCTGGCCGAGTGTCATAGGCACAGCATCCTCGAGCTGTGTACGACCCATCTTCAAGATGTGTGCGAACTCCTTAGCCTTCTTCTCGAATGACTCGATAAGCTCGTTGTAGTGGCCCATGAATACCTTATGTGTAGCGTAGAGACCGAGGTGGATACCGCAGGGGTAAGCATCGTTTGTAGACTGTGAGCAGTTTACGTGGTCGTTAGGTGAGCAGTACTGATACTCGCCAGCCTCGTGACCCATGATCTGGAGTGCACGATTTGCGATAACCTCGTTAGCGTTCATGTTTGTTGTAGTACCTGCACCGCCCTGAATCATGTCGCAGGGGAAGTGCTCGTGGTGCTGACCTGCCATGATCTCCTCGCAAGCCTGCTTAATGCCGTTGAACTGCTCGTCTGTCAAGAGGCCGAGCTGGTGGTTAGCAACAGCAGCGCCGAGCTTGGTCATAGCGAGGCCGTTGATGAATAAGGGATAGTCATTGAGGTGGAAGCGGCTGATGGGGAAGTTCACGATACCGCGCAATGTCTGTACGCCATAAAGCGCCTCAACGGGCACCTCCATCTCGCCGAGAAGATCGCTCTCAACGCGAGTCTTACCTGAATACTTGATAGTCATAGTTAGTTGTTTTATGATTATTTAATTGTTTGTGTTTGCGCTTTGATACGTATATTATCATGTAAAATTACTACTTTTTTATTAATTCACCAATTATTCCGTCAACAATTTGCAAACTTTTAGCTACTACCGCCCACTTTTGCCCCTCGCGTGGGGTGCAAATTGTTACTTTTTTTAGAAATTGAGCCACTTTTTGCGTCGTATCTTTGTGGCGTAATCAATCCCTAAAATCTTATGAGAAAGTTTCTGTTTTGGACGGCCCTTGCCGCCCTTATCTCTGTTGTTGTATGCGGAGTTGTTATCTACCATTTGGTGGAGGAGAATGCTAGCCTAAGGAGCAATGAGCACGCCCTGCTGCAGGGTGTGGAGTTCTATCGCACCGATAGTGGACGCTCTGCCGCCTCGGTCGAGGCGCTGCAATTGGAGCTTGCCGACTTTCGCGAGCAGCGTAGCCGCGATGTGGAGGAGATAGCCTCGCTCGGCATACGCCTGCGCCGCGCCGAGAGCTATGCTAAGAGTGTTGCCGTGACAAGGTTTGCCGATACCATCGTTGTGCGCGATACGGTAGTCATCCGCGATACGGTGGCTGTTGCTGCGCGCCACTTTGAGGCATCCGATGCGTGGAGTAGGGTGGTGGGTATACTCTTTGGCGACTCGCTGCAATATGCTGTGCGCACTGTCGATACGTTGCATCAGGTCATCCACCGCGTACCGCGCAAATTCCTCTTTATCCCCTACGGCACGAAGGCTATACGTCAGGAGGTATGGACCTCCAACCCCAACACCGAGTTGGTCTATACGGAGTATATCGAACTTCCGAAGCGTCGACGGGCAAGGTAGGTGTAGATGGGGTGAAGAGAGCATGAGACGAGCAGACGAAACGACAAAAACGACGAGCAGAAGTTGTGGGTATTATGCGCGGTCATTCTGAGCATTAGCGAAGAATCTCTTAGTTGGCACAGCGGTCGACCCTCATGCAGATTAGGAGATCCTTCACTTAGTTCAGGATGACATTACTCATTACTAATTACTAATTAAAAGTAAAGGGCCACCCTCGTGGGTAGCCCTTCAATTTTTATATTGGCATAAAGCCTACTTCAAGCCCATCTGGTCGATGAGTGACTGTGTCTTAGGCTTGTGGCCGCGGAAGTTCTTGTAGAGAGTCATAGGATGCTCGTGACCACCCTTCTCCAACACCTCGTGGCGGAACTTGCCTGCTACCTTCTCAGAGAAGATGCCCTCCTCGCTGAAGTATGAGTAAGCGTCAGCTGCGAGAACCTCAGCCCACTTGTAGCCATAGTAGCCTGAAGCGTAGCCACCACTGAAGATGTGAGTGAAGGCTGTCTGCATAGCTGTGCCGTCAACAACGGGGAGCACCTGAGTAGGAGCGATAGCCTTCTGCTCGAATGCAAGGACGTCGCCAGTGTAAGGCTCAGTGATAGTGTGCCATGCCATATCGAGCATGCCAAATGAGAGCTGACGCACGTTGTAGTATGCTGCGAGATAGTTCTTAGCTGCTACGATCTTCTCGATGAGCTCAGCAGGCATAGGCTCGCCAGTCTGGTAGTGCTTAGCCCAGAGGTCGAGGTACTCCTTCTCGTATGCCCAGTTCTCCATGATCTGTGAGGGAAGCTCTACGAAGTCACGCTTAACAGATGTGCCGTTGATAGACTCATACTTACCCTTTGCGAGGATGCCGTGGAGACCGTGGCCAAACTCGTGGAGGAATGTTGTGAACTCATCGAATGTGAGCAATGAGGGGGTGTTAGCGGTAGGCTTAGTGAAGTTCATAACGAGCTGCACCAAAGGACGCTGCTCATTGCCATCAACAACCTTCACGCCACGGAACTCTGTCATCCATGCACCCTGACGCTTAGACTCGCGAGGGAAGAAGTCCATGTAGAGGACAGCCATAAGCTCACCAGAGTTGTCACGTACCTCATATACGCTTGCCTCGGGGTGGTATGTCTCGATGTTGTCTACAGCGGTGAATGTGAGGCCATAGAGCTTACCTGCGAGCATGAATACTGCCTCCTTAGCGCTCTCGAGCTGGAAGTATGGCTTAATCTGCTCGTCGTTGATAGAGTACATAGCCTCCTTGTACTTCTCGTTGTAGTAGCTGAAGTCCCAAGGCATAAGCTCGCCCTCGAAGCCGAGTGACTGAGCATAAGCAGTGATGTTAGCAACATCCTTCTTTGCGTAGCTCAAAGTAGCCTTGTTGAGCTCTGCGAGGAAGCTGTTAACGGTCTTTGTGCTCTCGGCCATGCGGTCCTCCAAGACGTAGTCTGAGTAGCACTTGTAGCCGAGCAAGTTAGCAATCTTGAGGCGGAGCTCAGCGATGCGACGGATGTTCTCCTGGTTGTCGAACTCACCACCAAGACCACGTGTGTTGTATGCGCGGTAGAGGATCTCCTTGATGTCGCGCTGTGTAGAGTAGGTCATGAAGGGACCGTAGCTGGGCGCGTCAAGTGTAACTGTCCAACCCTCCTGGCCACGTGCTGCAGCCTCAGCAGCCAAACCCTCCTTCACGAAGTCGGGCAACTCCGCTACCTTAGCCTCATCGGTGATGTTGTAAGAGAAGGCGTTTGTAGCCTTAAGAGCGTTTTGGCCGAACTGGAGTGTGAGCTGTGAGAGCTCTGAAGAGTACTCGCGATAGAGCTCCTTGTCCTGGCCCTCGAGCAAGGCACCAGAGCGTGCAAAGCTCTTATAGGTGTTCTCCAAAAGTGTCATATCCTCCTGGTCAAGCTTAAGCTTCTTGCGCTGGTTGTACACAACCTTTACACGCTCGAACAACTCGGGGTTGAGCGAGATGTCGTTGCCGAGTGCTGTGAGCTTGGGAGTGATGTTAAGAGCGATCTCCTGCATCTCGGGAGATGTCATACAGCCATTGATGCAGAAGAATACGCCAGTAGCGCGGTTGAGCAACTGACCAGCCTGCTCCATAGCAACGATAGTATTCTCGAAGGTGGGAGCCTCAGGGTTGTTTACGATAGCATCAATCTCGGCACGCTGAAGCTCGATAGCGTAGTCGATAGCGGGCTCGTAGTGTGCATACTCAATCTCAGAGAAGGGAGGTGTCTGATAGGGAGTGTTCCACTCCTCAACCAATGGATTACCCTTGAGTGACTCGGGCATCTCAACAAGTGGCTGCGTGCCACATGCAGACATTGCAGTCATTGCTGACATAATAAGTGTTGTAGTGATCATAAATATTGTTTAGTTAGTAAAATTGTCGTAAGGCTTACTTCTTAATAGTGGGCTTGAGGGGTGCTGCAGGCTTCTTGGGTGCCATGCCAGGCTCTACGGGCATAACGGGGAGCTCAGCAACAGTCTCTAAAAGCTCCTCTGAAGACTCCTCCTCCACTACGGGCTCCTCCTTCAAGAGGCCGCGTGCGCGAAGCATAGGCTTCTTGTCGGGGTCGGCACCGCGGAATGTGCGATACATATCCATGCCGGGACGCTGGCCACCCTGTGCCAAGAGGTCGTAGCGGAAGCTGTGTGCGAGAGCTGTGTCGCAGATGTCGTGGCTCGACTTGAAGGCCTCGAAGGCATCCTTATCCAATACCTCTGCCCAGAGGTAGAAGTAGTAACCTGAAGAGTAGCCACCCGCAAAGATGTGTGCGAAGTATGTGTAGCGGTAGCGGGGTGCAATCTGCTCAATAAGTCCGCGCTTAGCGAGGTTGTAGCTCTCAAAGGCGTTGATATCGATGTCGGTTGCCTGCTTCAATGTGTGGATATCCAAGTCGATGAGTGCCGCTGCGGCAAGCTCAGTGGTTGTGAAGCCCTGATTGAAGAGCGATGCGCGCTGAATCTTCTGAATAAGGTTGTCGGGGATAACCTCACCTGTGCGGTAGTGTGTAGCGTAAACCTTGAGGATCTCGGGGTGGAATGCCCAGTTCTCCATAATCTGTGAGGGAAGCTCCACAAAGTCGCCCTCTACCTCTGCAAGACCGCGGTAGCGTACATCGGCAAAGAGGCAGTGTAGCGCGTGGCCAAACTCGTGGAACATGGTCTCAGCCTCGTCGAATGAGAGGAGTGAGGGTGTGTCACCTGTGGGAGGTGTGAAGTTGCAAACGATGCCTACAACGGGAGCCTTACGCTCGCCATCTACGTAGCGCTGCTCAACGAAGTTGCCGCACCATGCGCCGCCGCTCTTCTCACTGCGGGGGTGTGGGTCAATGTAGAGCACGCCGAGGTGGCTCTGGTCGTGGTCGAGAACCTGATATACGGTGCACTCCTTGTGGTAGCGAGGAGCTGTGATAGGACGGAATGTGATGCCGTAGAGTCGGTTAGCAAGGTAGAACATACCCTCGCGAACGTTGTCGAGTGAGAGGTACTGACGTACAGCCTCCTCGTCGAGCTGATACTTATCCTTGCGCACCTTCTCGGCGTAGTACCACCAGTCCGACTTCTCGAATGTCTGGCCGGGGTAGTCCTTCTGGAACATTACGTTCATCTCCTCCAACTCGAGCTTTGCAGACTCTACTGCGGGGTAGAAGATCTCCTCCAATAGCTCGTATGCTGCCTCGGGAGTACCAGCCATCTGGTCGTCAGTAACGTATGCAGCGTAAGAGTCGAAACCCAAGAGGTTTGCCTTCTCTATGCGAAGCATTGCCATCTTCTCGGCGATCTCCTTGTTGTCGTACTCATTGTCGTTGTTGCCACGCATGAGGTAGCCGTTGTAGAGCTCACGACGAAGGTCGCGGTTCGATGAGTATGTGAGGAATGGGAGCATGCTGGGCTTGTCGAGCGTAAAGAGGTAGCCGCTCTTACCTGCATTCACTGCAGCCTCGTGTGCCTGTGTCTGAACGCTCTCTGGAAGGTCTGTCACCTGGTTGGCCTCGAGGTGGAGTGAGAAGGCGTTCTGGTCGGCAAGGAGGTTCTTGTTGAAGTCCACGGTGAGTACCGCGAGCTCGCCATTAATCTGCTTGAGGCGCTCCTTAGCCTGGCCCTGGAGCAAAGCACCTGAGCGTACAAACTCGTTGTATGTCTTCTCGGTTAGGCGCATCTGTACCTCGTCCAAGCCGAGTGTGTTACGCTTGTCGTACACGGCCTTAACGCGCTGGAAAAGAGCGTCGTTGAGCATGATGGCGTTAGAGTGCTCCTCAAGGATTGGGGTCAACTCATCCTGCACCTTCTCCATCTCGGGTGTGAGGTCAGATGATGAGAGCATACCAAAGATGAGGCCTGTCTCCGAGAGTTTGATGCCTGAGTTGTCGAGCGCTACGATAGTATTCTCGAATGTGGGCTCAGCCTCGTTTGCTACGATAGCCTCAATCTCGGCGTTGTGCTCGGTGATGGCTGCCTCGAATGCGGGAGCGAAGTGCTCAGCCTTAATCTTGTCGAAGGGAGGCACGCCAAACTCTGTTGTCCACTCCTCCAAAAGGGGGTTGGTAGCCTCGGTTGCTGCCTCGTTGGTGCATGAGTAGTTCAGTGTCATAACACTCAATAGTGACGATAATAACAAAATACGTTTCATGTATGATATTTTTTAATTAACTTTAATTAACTTTGCAAAGTTAAAAAAATTATTGCCAATGCAACTATTTTATGCCCCTGAAATTTCTCTCCCTCGTTACACGCTATCCGAGGAGGAGTCAAAACACTGTGTTAGAGTGCTTAGAATGACTGTCGGTGATGAGCTCCATTTGACCGACGGAAAAGGTAATATGTATCGCTGTAAAGTGGTGAACGACAATGTTAAACGCTGCGAAGTGGAGGTGGTGGAGACTACGCCCGAGTATGAGCGTATGAGCTATGGTTTGATCATGTGTGTAGCACCCACAAAAATTATCGATCGCTTCGAATGGTTTTTGGAAAAAGCCACCGAAATCGGCATCTCGGAGGTCTATCCTTTGGAGTGTGACCACAGCGAGCGTAGGCAGATAAAACACGACAGAGAGGAAAAGGTTATCACTGCGGCGGTGAAGCAGTCGCTAAAAGCCTACCATCCCGTGCTGCACGATATGACCTCGGTACGCGACGTTATCAAGATGGATTTCGAGGGCGAAAAGTTCATTGCCCACTGCGATAGTTCCTTTGGTGAGCGCCCATATCTTGGAAATTTGGTAAAAAAAGGTGCTAATACACTAATTTTAATCGGGCCGGAGGGTGATTTTTCAAAAGAAGAGATTAACTTTGCGCTCCAAAATGGATTTAAGGCTATCTCTCTCGGTCGCGAGCGTCTGCGTACCGAGACTGCTGCCGTTGTTGCTACCACCGTCGTGGCGACGATTAACAAACTGTAACCCAATACGAAATATAAGGTATTATGTATTTGTACTCACTTATTGCAGCGATGCTTGTCGCGCTTGTCATCTTCCTTGTGCCGAAGAGGTTTAAGGTGTGGGTGGCAACGGGCGTGGTGTCGCTCGTCGCACTTGCTGCCATAACCGCTGCTGTTATGGCATTCATGGGTCAGCCTGTGGAGCTTGTGAAGTTCGTGACCCCATTCTTCGGTCAGGAGAGCCTCGCAATAGATAAGCTCTCGGCGTTGATGCTCATCATCATTTCGGTGGCATCCGTAGCCACATTGCTCTACTCGAAGGGCTACGTGGGGGGATATCTCGAGCGCTACTCAGATGCACATATCTCGATTCACTACACGGCGCTTGTGACGTTGGTGGTGTCGATGATGCTCGTCGTGGTGTCGAGTGGTGGCTTCTCGTTCCTCTTTGCGTGGGAGCTTATGACCATCGCATCGTTCCTGCTCATTCTGTTTGAGGCGGAGCGTCAGGATGTGCGTCGTGCTGCACTTAACTACTTGGTTATGATGCATATCGGCTTCTTGTTCTTGGTCGTAGGCTTTGTGATGTTGTTCAACGTTACGGGCAGCGCAAACTTCTCGGCTCTCAACGCCTACTACGCACAGGCAAACCTCTTGCCACTCTTTGTTGTGCTCTTTATCGGCTTTGGCATGAAGGCGGGTTTGTTCCCCATGCACATCTGGTTGCCTGAGGCGCATCCCGCAGCACCTTCGCACGTCTCGGCTATCATGTCGGGTGTGATGATTAAGACGGGTGTCTACGGCATCATCCGCATCATGCAGATTGAGGAGCTCGAAGTAGATATGCTCTATACCATAGGTCTTATCGTCTTGGTGTCGGGTGCTATCACAGGCCTCTGGGGCGTTATCCTCGCCGCTATGCAGAACGACATTAAGCGTTTGTTGGCATACTCAAGTATCGAGAACGTGGGTGTCATCCTT
>JAFYWG010000023.1 GCA_017558115.1 Alistipes sp. | reverse complement strand
CTCCATGAAGATATAAGGAGCCATTTTGGGGTTCCACTTGCGCTTCAAGTGACCAAAGTGTACGCCAGCCTCCAACAATGTATTAAAATCTGTACGTGTCATTTCTCTTAATTTTTTTTTGTTTTTTTAACTCTTTAATCAACCCACGAGTAACACCCCATGGCGGGGTAGTTCTTGAGGGTTTAATCGCAACCGGGCAACCACCGTGGCAGCACCTCTATAATGGGGCATCACGCTTGCCATTACGCCACACGCAAGTGGCCTATGAGAAGTGGTCCACGAGGTTTTCGAACCCTGATTGTGCTTATGTCGAAAGTAGATCGGTAAGGATTAACGCTTACTGAACTGGAACTTACGACGTGCGCCGGGCTGACCGGGCTTCTTACGCTCAACCTCACGTGAATCACGCATGAGGAAGCCGTTCTTCTTCAATACAGGACGCATCTCTGCATCGATCTGGCAGAGTGCACGAGCGATACCCATACGAGCCGCCTCAGCCTGACCCTTGATACCACCACCTACGAGGTTGATCATAACGTCGTAGTTCTCCAAGGTGTTAGTAACCATCAAAGGCTGCTTAACCTCATACTGGAGAATGTGCAAGGGGAAGTATACCTCGAGCTCCTTGTGGTTGATTGTAATCTTACCTGTGCCAGGCTTCACGAATACGCGAGCTACAGCTGCCTTACGGCGACCTACGGTGTTTACAACTTCCATAATTCTTACTTAATCTCGTTTAACTTAATCTCCTTGGGGTTCTGTGCAGCGTGAGGATGCTCTGCGCCAGCATAAACCTTCAAATTCTTCATGATTGCCTCACCCAAACGAGTCTTAGGCAACATACCGCGTACAGCGTGCTCGATTACGAACTCAGGCTTCTTGTCTGTAGTAAGGAAATCAGCAGGTGTAGCGAAACGCTGACCACCGGGGAAACCTGTGTAGCGAGTGTAGACCTTCTCGGTCATCTTTGCGCCTGTGAGCTTCACCTTATCCGCGTTAATTACGATAACATAGTCACCGCAGTTAGTGTGGGGAGTGTAGCTAGGCTTGTTCTTGCCACGGAGGATCTTAGCAACCTGCGAAGCAAGGCGTCCCAAAATCTCGTTCGTAGCGTCAATCACGAACCACTCCTTCTGAGCGTCCTCTGCCTTGATCGAGATAGTCTTGTAACTTCTTGAATCCACTTTGTTAAAAGTTTAGTTAATACTATAAATTATTGTAATCCAACACCCGAAAACCTAATTTCGGGCCTGCAAAGATACTAATTTTTCAATAGATGCAAACTTCGCCACTCTCTTTTTTTTCAGTGAAAGTGTTATCTATTTATATTACAGCAAGTTAACATATTTTTCGAGCAGAAAATAATTGTAAGCAATGTGGAGAAAAAGAGCAAAAAGACCATTGACACGAACAAAGGTCTAAAAGGGTCTAAAGAGTTTCTAAGGTAAGACTATCTTTTGATCCCTTCAGAACCAAACTTTCCTTATATAATATATATGTACTTCGAGAAAAATGTCTATCTTTGTAAAAGTAGAACCAAATGAGATTATATTATGAGTGTTTCAGGCATTAATAGCTACGTTATAGAGGGCGAAGCGCACAAGAGGTTATACGACAAGATTCGCGAGGCGATGAACAAGTGCCAAAAACTCGATACGGAGTACGACCTCGGAGAGTATATGGGCAAGCGCTACGCAATACGCAAGGAGATGGCAAAGGAGAAAGACAACAACCTCCCCAACTATATTCTATATGTATTCGAGGGCAAGGAGTGCATCGCTGGCTCATGCTTCGACGAAGAGTGCATAAAAAAGAGAAAGAGTGCTCTACACTTTACCGAGGAGTGGTACGAGATTAGCGGTGCTTTCGAAACTTTCGTTACTGACTCAGAACTATACCTCGAGGCTGGATTCTACTTCGAGTCGTACAATAGCGACGATATGGCTGGCTACACCAACGATGCCGAGGGTAAGTACTTCCAAAAGAGCGTAGTTTACTATGGCGTTAGACTCCCTGAACTGGAGAAGGAGCGCACCGATGGTAAGATTAGCGAGAAGGAGTACCTCCGTCGCTACAAAAAAGAGGAGAGAGAGGTGATGAAGGGCTACGACAAACTTTCGCCATCGGAGCAGCTCGACTTCTGCATGGCGCGCATGGATAAGATAATTTTCAGCGTAACCGAAGTTATTGATAGCGCACTATGGTTTGCTCACTATGATGAGGAGTAGTTGAAACAAGACCACAATAAAAAGAAGATGACAACTCAGCCGAGTCGTAATCTTCTTTGTTTTATGGTTTGCGCCATGCGCCACACAACCCTATGTATCAACATCTTAACACTCGGAGTCAAAATAAATTTTAGATTATTTTCGAAATTTTCACCAAAAGTTTCTATTTCTATATGGCAGAGGTTGATTTTAGCAAGTTATCAGACTATACAAAGTATGTGATTGAGGGCGAAAATGCCAAGAAGATCTACGACATATTGCAAGAGTCGTATGTTGGTAAAAACAAAAAGTTACCACCATCAATGGCTGACATGGGCTATCAAATAGAGTATCGCTACGAAGATGGAGTGCTCTATATTGAGGAGCACACTACAGGAGGTAGGGGTGGCGAGGTGGAATTTCTCCTCGACTTTCTTATCCCCTACGACGGCTACTACCTCATACGCGAACGCTCTGAAAATGGCGTACCCATAGACTACGAGGTGCGCGACGAGGAGGGTAAATATTTTGTGCGCCCGCCAAAAACCGAGCACGAGTTGCAACAGGATGAAAAGTTGAGACAGATACACGCAAATAGTGATGACATGCCATTTTAATTAAAGGAGGATAGAGTATGGCTAATGACCGTTATGGAGATATAAAGATTGTAATAGATGGCCCAAAGGCCAAATGGATGTACGATGTAATAGTAAACTCACGCACATACAAGGAGTTTCCCGATAGCCTAAGGCTTAACTATCGAGACAACATATTGCAAATCCAAGAGAGCTGGTGGGGGTATTCTTTATTTACTGATATGGTCCTTCCATTTCTGATGGGTGACGACTACTATTATATACAATACTTGGGAAATGAAGAGGTCTGGGAATGCAACGACGATGAGGGTAAATGCTTCAAGCGTGGCGCATTTTACCACAGCATCCGAGTTCCCGAGTTGGAGCAAGAGTATAACGAAAAGAGAATCAACTACAAGGAGTACTATAGCAGACGTAAGGAGCAAGAGGCAGAGCTGATGAAGGATTTCTACACACTCTCAGACGAGGAGCAAATAGAGTTCTGCATGGCGCACAAGGAGAATATTATCTTCACGCTATACGAGGTAATCGACGGCAAACTGAAGCTAACACACTACGACGAATAATATTTTGAAATTTGTGCGCAAATAACAGAAAAAAAGTAAATAGTAACCGTCCAAGCACCACAACCCAAATTTCTTATCAGAAAAGATTAGGCTTGGTCCGAAATGAAAATAGCCAGAATGGGAGATACTTTAGGGTATTTTCCCATTCTGGCTATTGATTGAGAGGCCGAGAACAACCTCCTATCACAAGAGATTACTCGTCGAGGGCCTGAGAGATGTTGATAATAAAGTCACCCATGCGCTCTATCTCCGATACCGTGTCGAGGTAGTAGACGCTCGACTGGTAGTTTGAGCCGTCGGTCTCAATCTTGTGTATCTCATCCTCGCGGATGGCATTGCGGAGGTCGTTTATCTCAATCTCGCAGTCGGTAGCAAGGCGCAAGCCAAGTGGGTCAATCTGCTCAGCCTTGAGGTTCTTAATCATAATGCCGTAGGCCTTATCCACCGCTACAAGCATGGTCTCAATACGCGCCTTCTGCTCCTCGGTGAAGTTCTTGCCGTGGCTATTGCGGCGCGAGAGGATACGGCTGATGCTCTCGCCAGAGTCACCTAAACTCTCAAGCTCGCCAATAATCTTATACATGCGCTTAGTCTCGGTGCGCGTCTCATCAGAGATACTATCCTCGGGTAGAGCATTTAGGAACTGCGCAATCTCGTACTCCATGCGATCTGAAATCTCCTCGTACTTAACAAGACGCTGGCGTGTCTCCTCGAACTCTTTGTCGCTCTTGGCGTTGATAGCCATTCGGATGAAGTCTACACCGCGGCGCGAAATCTCGGCAAAGTGGATGACCTCGTTGCGTGCCTGACCTATGGCAAGCTCGGCCGTAGAGAGGTGACCTGCATCGATAAACTTAAGCTTCACGGTATCTACAGCGTCACTCTTACGCTCCTTGATTAGCTTCTCGGTAATCTTTACAATCACGGGCACGAACCAGATAAGGATACATGTATTGAAGACATTAAATAGCGTATGGAGCATTGAGATACCATAGAGCGAAGCTGTGCCATCGTTAACATACAAGGGGTTGGGAAGACCCATCCAAGTGATAGTCTCGCCTACGAGCTTAAGGAAGGGGGTAAAGAGCGCGAGTGCCCAAATCACGCCAAAGACATTGAAGAGCGTGTGCGCCATAGCTGCGCGGCGTGCGTTGGCATTACCAACGGCTGCGGCTATATTTGCCGTAATCGTAGTACCGATATTCTCACCAAGCACCATCGCGGCACCCATCTCGAAGGGTATCCAGCCCATATTTACCATAATAAGCGTGAGGGCCATGGTTGCCGAAGATGACTGCAACACAAGTGTCAAGACCGTGCCGAGCACCAAGAAGATGAGCACCGAGCCGAAGCCATAGCTTGTCCATCCCTGGATGAACTCGAGCACCTCGGGGGTCTCGCGAAGATCGGGCACAGCACCCTTCATCAATGATAGGCCGAGGAAGAGGAGTGAGAAGCCAATGATAAGCTCGCTGATATGGCGGCGCTTGTCGCGCTTCGAGAGGCTAAAGAGGAAGCCGAGAGCCATAAGAGGCACAGCAAAGGTGGCGATGTCGGCCTTGAAGCCCAAGAGCGACACCATCCATGCGGTAATCGTAGTACCGATGTTGGCACCCATAATCACACCCACAGCCTGCGAGAGTGTCAAGAGGCCTGCATTGACGAAGCCCACGGTCATAACCGTAGTGGCTGACGAAGACTGGATGACTGAGGTGATACCCAAACCTGTCATCACACCCTTGAAAGGATTTGACGTCATTACAGTAAGGAAGCTGCGCATCTTGCTACCCGCCGCCTTCTGCAAACCATTGCTCATAAGGTTCATGCCGTAGAGGAACATACCCAGAGCGCCAAGAATTGTTAAAGCAATCATCATATAGTTTCAAAATTTGTTAATCCATCTTTTCGACCACAAAAGTAGAGCGCGAGAAGATAGCATGCAACAGGGTAAACGAAATGTAATGAAAGTTTAACAACATTGAAAAGGTATTGTTACGATTTGGTTACAAAACAAAAAAGGCCGACCATGAAGTCGACCTTATAAAGGTTATGTTGCATCGGACTACGATCTGCGATCGCCGAAGATGCGCAACAAGAACAAGAAGAGGTTGATGAAGTCGAGGTAGAGTGTAAGCGCACCCATAAGTGCGAGTTTCTGACCAAACTCATCAGCATCACCATGCTCAATGTATATCTGCTTGAGCTTGTTGGTGTCGAACGCCGTGAGACCCACAAAGACGATAACACCTGCGTAGGTGATAACCCAGTAGAGAGTCTCCGATGCGAAGAAGATGTTTACCACGGTGGCGATGATAATGCCCACGAGCAACATCATAAAGATGCTACCGAACTTCGAGAGATCCATGCGTGTAGCATAACCTATCAAGCTCATTACAAAGAACATACCAGCGGTAACGGCAAAGGTGATAGCGATAGACATAGGCTCATAGAGCAGAAATATCATCGACATGGTAACGCCATTAAGCACCGAGTAGAGGATAAAGAGCAACGTAGCCTTAGCCATCGACATATGGAACAGGCGCGCTGAGAGCCACATAACTACACCAAGCTCCGCAATGATTGCAACCCACATAGGAGTAGTGTTAAATGTGCCATCGTCAGAGATAAATATCTTCTCGAAGATGCCAAGATAAGCGATAGAGAATGCAGTGAGTGCTGTTACGGTCAATGCCGCCGCCATCTGCATGTAGGTACTCTTAAAGAGTGATGCCACGGCCGACTGATCGACGACACGTGTTGTAGTTGAATAGTTTTCCATAGTATAGCGTTTTTTTTGATATTACGTTTATTTTGAAAATGCAAAACTTATCGCACTTATTATGCAAATGTACTATATTTTTTGCAAAAGTACAAATAGTAAAAGAGATAGAAGGATGAGTAAAAGGGTGACAAGGACTATAAAGGGGCAAAAAATGGTTACGACAAAGCCTAACTCTTAAGAACCTTTTAGAAGGTTTTTGAACCTTTGGTAGTCAACATCTGCGCTTGAAGGATTTATCTCTATCTACCCTCCGAAGGTATTGCAAGACTTCAGCAAAGAAAAGAAGACTATCGAAGAAACTTTTGGTGGAATTTGGATGGGAGGAGTTAAACAAGGTGTGCCACAAAGAAATTTAACACCTCGCCAAAAGGTCGCCATCGGCGATTTTAACAACAAAGGGTAACTTGCTGGATATTAGCACAGTTACCCTTTTTATTTGTAGCCCCTCCGGGACTCGAACCCGGATCTAAGGTTTAGGAAACCTTCGTTCTATCCCTTGAACTAAAGAGCCAATTATCATGCAAATATAGCAAAAGTTTTCATTTATTCAAATAGTGGAGGCGAAAATATCGCTCTTCAGCATGCGAAATATAGCGCCAAAATAGGTCAATTTCACCTATAGAATAGTTTTTATCCGATAAATTCACACAATACAACCCTACAATAAGCTGAATATCAGCTATGAATAATTAATATATTCTAAAAAGTTCATTATCAACATTAGAAAATCAGTAGAATATTGCAGAGGCTAACAAAATTTTATTATATTTGTAGTCGCAAATAAAAAAGAGTATAATTCCAAAACATAAAAATATGCTGGAACAGAATCTTATAAAGCTCTACGAGCAGAGCTTCCGCGACAACCGCGAGATGTCAGCTTTGACCGACTACTTCAAGGGCGAGTCGTTCTCTTATTACGAGATTGCCAAGGAGATAGCCAAGCTACACCTTATGTTTAAAGAGGCGGGTATCGAGAAGGGTGACAAGATTGCACTCATCGGACGTAACAACACTCGTTGGTGCATCAGCTATATCGCAACAATCACCTATGGCGCAGTTATCGTGCCTATTCTTCAGGACTTCAACCCCAACGATGTAATCAACATCATCAACCACTCTGAGAGTAAGTTACTCTTTGTGGGCGACAACTTCTGGGATGACATCGAGGGCGACCAGATTCCCGCTATCAAGGCGGTATTCTCGCTCACAGACTACCACACAATCTACGAGAAGGAGGGCGACAAGCTCACCAACTACATGAAGGACATGCTTAAGCACTACCGCGAGGCATATCCCCTCGGCTTTAGCATCGACGACATCAAGTACCCCGAGATTCCCAACGACGCAGTATGCTTGCTCAACTACACATCGGGTACTACAGGCTCATCGAAGGGCGTAATGCTTACCGTGAACAACCTCACTGGCAACGTAGTCTTCGCGAAGAATATGCAGAACCCTATTACTGGTAATTACTACTTCCGTAAGGGTGCACGCACACTGTCATTCTTGCCCTTGGCACACGCCTACGGCTGCGCATTCGACTTCCTCTCACCCCTTGCTTGCGGTGGTCACATCACACTCTTGGGTCGTATTCCATCACCTAAGATTCTCGTTGAGGCAATGAAGGTTACACGCCCAACAATTGTTTGCTCAGTGCCACTTATCCTTGAGAAGGTATATCGTAAGAGCATCCTCCCAGTATTGGAGCAGGGTCCTATGAGTATCGCCATGCGTATTCCTTTGATTAACACTGCTATCTACTCTACCATTAAGTCGCGCCTCATGGAGCAGTTTGGTGGTTGCGTAGAGATATTCATCGTGGGTGGCGCTGCGCTCAACCAGGAGACCGAGGACTTCTTGCGCAAGATTAAGTTCCCACTCACCGTGGGCTACGGCATGACAGAGTGCGCACCTCTTATCAGCTTCGAGGAGCCTGCAAACTTCAAGGCAAGCTCTTGTGGCCGCATCCTCAATGGCTTATTGGAGGGCCGCATCGACTCACGCGATCC
Source organism: Alistipes sp. (assembly GCA_017558115.1). GTDB lineage: Bacteria > Bacteroidota > Bacteroidia > Bacteroidales > Rikenellaceae > Alistipes. The sequence continues at coordinate 10,030 of JAFYWG010000023.1, read as the reverse complement.
TCAGAACATTCCTGGCGAGCTTCTTGTGCGTGGTGAGCACGTAATGAAGGGCTACTACAAGAATGATAGTGCTACGAAGGCGGTATTGGATGAGGATGGCTGGTTGCACACTGGCGATATGTGTACTATGGATGCTGACGGCACGCTCTACATCCGCGGTCGTTGCAAGACTATGATTCTCTCTGGCTCGGGCCAGAACATCTATCCCGAGGAGATTGAGGAGCGTCTCAACAACCTCTACATGGTTGCCGAGTCGTTGGTTATCGAGAACAATGGTCGCCTCACAGCATTGGTTGTACCCGACTACGAGTTGGCAAATGCCGAGGGCGTAGCGTTGGACAACTTGCAGGAGATCATGGACGAGAACCTCAAGCAGCTTAATGGCATGGTTGCATCATACGAGAAGGTTGCAAACATCGTTATCCACCGCGAGGAGTTCGTTAAGACTCCAAAGCGAAGCATCAAGCGTTATCTCTATAGCGCCGAGCGTCTCAACCTCAACTAAAGGTAGTAAATAGCAATGTCATTGCGTGCAGTGACATACAAATAAAGAGAGAGGGGTTATCCGCGTGGATAACCCCTCTCTCTTTGATATGTGTCTCTCTGACTACTTATTCTCTACGAAGACGTAGTTTGAAGCATCCTTAGAGTCGCTCTTATAGAGGTAGAACGAACCCTTGTAGAGTGTACCGTAGTTGCCATTCTCATCCTCAGCAACGGCGATAACGCTGTAGTTACGCTCATACTCTGCTACGAAGTTGTAGCTCTCGTAGAGGTTCATGAGGTTCTTAGACTGTGTAACGTCGCGCAACCACTCTGAGTCCTTAGAGTACCAGTCCAAAGGCCATGTGGTAACCATGAAGTATACCTTGTCTGACTCCTTAACGCCGCTAATCGTGATAGGCAAGAGCGCGCGGTCGTCACGACCCTCATACTCGCCCCAGTGCTCAGCGTCTACTGCTGCAACATCTGCCATGTTGTAGTGCTCATCCCAGCTCATAGTGATATTAGACTGACCAGGAGTGTTAGACTTAGTCTTAAACTCTGTAGTGAAGATGCGAGTGTTGGGTGTGCTACCCTCCAAGCCGTATGCAAAGGCTACATACTCGGTGTTGGGCTGGAGACCTGTGAGGTTCATGTCGGTATAACCTACAGCCTGGTAGAAGTCGTAGTTAGCCATGATTGTAGCGAGCTTCTCGTCGTCGTTAGCACCGAGGGCATTGAAGTCAGCCTTGGTGAATACCGAGCGAGCGAACTTACCATTCTCGTCGCTTGCAGTCCAATAAATATCTGCTGTTGTGGCATAGATGTTCTTCACAGAGATGGTGATTGTCATGCCCGACTCGTTCACGTTCAATGTAGATACGGTCTCTGTTACGATCTCTGTCGCAGTGAATGCAGTCTCGGGGTCAACAGCAAATACGTAGAATACGTACGATGTGTTAGCCTTGAGCGACTCATAGTTGATGGTCTGAGTACCCTGGTGGCAGAGCTCCTCGATGATGGTGTGTGGCTGATAGCCCATATCCTGCTTCATTGTAACCTGCTCGTTCCAGCGGCGTGGGAAGATCTGCTCGGGTGTAGCATCCGAGCCAAAGTATGCCTTGAAGTCATTCAATGCCCAGCACTCTGTGAAGTAGTATGTATCCTCATGCTTTGTTGTCACTGTCTGCTTCACATTAGCACCCTGAACCTCGAAGCTCATAGTGATATTCTCGTCGATAGACTGAGTCTTTGCAGTGCGAATGGTCTCGGTATGTACCTCCCAATCTGTAGCCTGGGCATTAGAGAGGTTGATATGGTAGCAGTATACCACATACTCAGTGTCGGGAACGAGACCTGTGAAGTCTACAATAGCCTTGCCTTTGTATGCGATGTTCTGCAAGTAGTTGAGCAATGTCTGCGATGCAGCATACGCCTCGTCCTCAATAGCGTCGAGATCGTAGTTGATGATACCCTCGTCGTAGATAAGACCAAATACATCCATGTGCGCCTTGGTGTATGTGCGGCAGACGTATGCGGTGTTGGTATCGGCGGGTGACACCTCGATAGAGAGTGCTGTAGACTCCTTTGAGAGGATGTTATAAGAGAACTTATCAAGGTCTGATGCCTCCTGCTTTACCACAATCTCAAAGCTACCCTCTGCGGCTGTGTACTGCACCTTAATCTTTGTCTGGCGAGCCTCCTTCTTGTAGTTGGGGGCTACTGTGAACTTAATCATGCCGTAGGTTGCAGTGCTAAGATCCTTAATCCAATTGTCTTTGCACTCAGTGAGCACTACGGCGCCACTCTGTGGGTTAGTAATAGTGTAGGCAATCTCTACCTCCATGCCCTGGGCTGCGGCCTCCACCTCGAGCTGCTCGAGCTGGAATGTTGTGTTGCCACCTTTAAGCTCCTCAGTCTGCTTCTCTGTGCAGCCTACGCCCACGAAGAGCGCTAGGATGGCAACGATGCTTAAAATCTTTTTCATCGGTTATAAAGTTATTAGTTGTTTGTTACTTGTTCAACAGGTTGCTACGACCAACGAACTGCTCGGGTACGCCAGTCCAAGAGCCAGTGATGCGGTTGCGGCGGTCGTCTGTAACGTCGATATCTACGGTCAATGTGCCATCGCCATTGTCTACGACTGATACGTTACCACCACGGAAGGGGGCAAGCTCACTGTTGTCGACAGTGAAGAACCAGCTACACTGCAAGTTGTAGCCATCTGTCCAGCCAGGGATGAATGACCACTGCTTAAGCACGTCAGATGCTACGTAGTCGCCCGCAAAGCCACTCTCCTTATCGTTGTGACCTGTGATGATGTCGAGCTGCATGCAGTCGCCCTGACCGCTATTTGGCATGATTACGAACATCCAGTTGTATGCACCATAGTCGTAGTAGTCGCCATAGCACTCATATATCATATAGTGGTCAGAGAGGTCTGCCTCGTAGTCGCCATCGAGTGTTGTGAGAACTGTAACGTTGCCACGGCTATCGAGCAATGCGTTCTCGCCCTCGAATACTACGTTGTGCTGCTCGCCATTAACTTTTGCGTTAAGCGTAATCTTATTACCCTCGACAACGAGTGTTGCACCCTCCTCGAACTTGAGGATAGCATCGCGGTTGGCGTTAGCGTCAGTCACCCAGAAGCCACTCCACTCGGCAGTGAATGTCCACTGTGCGTATGTGTCGTTGGGGTCGTAGGTGTATGTGCCATCGGGGATGGCCACTACGCCTGAGCCAGTAGCCAAGGGACCATAGGCATCGATGCGGTAGTATGTAGCGTTGGGATATGACTTACCCTCGGTGTCGAAGCTGCGGTCTGTGAGGAAGAACCAGTAGTTGGCAGCACCAGGAGTGAGTGCATCGCCATAGTAATCGCCCCAGAGGGTTGGTGCGTTGAAGTTGATGTCGCCAGAGCCCGACTGCTTGACCATGACGTCGAACGACGCCGAGCCGTAGCCCACGGTTACCTTTGTCTCACGATCCTTGCCAGACATGTTTGTTGCCACGCCGAGTGTTGCCTTGCCACCCTTGCACTCGATAGAGTATACCCAGTCGGCAGTGGTCTTAGCATAAACATAGTCTACGGGGTTGCCGTTCTCGAGCTTGTAGCTGATTACAGCCTTCTGACCCGCGCGGTCGAGGTTGATGGTATCCTCGCCAAGGAGTGTAAGGATGGGTGTCACAGCCTCGCTCGACTGCGTAATGACCACGGTAGCCTTAGCACCCTCGTAGCTGAGCATTACGGCTGCCTGACGTGAGCCACCAGAGGTGTTCTCCTCGTATGCAATGGTAGCCTCACCAGCCTTGTGCTCCATTACGCGGAGCCAATCAGATGTTGTGGTAATTGTTGCGTCAACACTGTCGTAGCCCTTGATATCGTAGTTGATAACGAACTCTCCAGCATAGAGACCAATCTCGACGTTAGTCTCCGACGTGATGACAATCTCACCCTTTGTAGTGCCACTCTCGATCTCGCACGCTATAAAGAGAAGACCAACGAGAGCAACCATTAAAGTTAGAAGCTTTCTCATAATTATGGTTAATAATGTAATAATTGTTGTCGAAAAACCTTTTCGGAACGAAAAATTTCGCACAAAGATAACACTTTATTTCTTATTCTCAAGGCTTTACAGGCACTTTTTAAGGCATAAAATAGACGCAGCCACAAGTCTGCTTAGACCTATGGCCGCGCCGTAGTAGTAGTAGTAGTAGTATAGCCTAAACTACTGAATATCTACTACTTATTTTTAAGTATATCACGAATCTCTGCGAGCAACTGCTCCTCCTTCGATGGCTCGGGCTCTGGTGCAGGTGCTGGTTCTGGTTCAGGCGTAGGCACACTCTCCTCGTCCTTGGTTAGGCGTAGGGTGCTGAGCTTATTAAACACCTTGACCATAACGAAGATGCAGATGGCAATAATAAGGAAATCGATAGTCGTCTGCAAGAAGTTTCCGTACGACAACACCACGGGGTCCACCTTATCAACTGCGGGTGAGATGACATCGCCAACGTTGTAGAGGATATTTCCTGCCTCATCGCGAACGATATCGGTTGCCACAACGGCATCCTTAGCCTCAACACCCTCCTTGATTGTCCACGACAGATCCTTGAAGTCGACACCACCCAAAAGGTAACCTACAGGGGGCATGATGACGTCGTTGACTAACGATGTGACAATCTTACCAAATGCACCACCGATGATAACACCGACAGCCATATCCATAACATTACCCTTTAGGGCAAATGCCTTAAACTCCTGAATTAGTCCCATAGCATATGCGTTTAGTTAGTGGGACAAATTTAGAATATTTTTTTGGATTATGCAATAGCATCAACAGCGACAAGGGGCGAACGACATCCCGTCATCCATCCCCTTGATGCTCCGAGGATCTCGGAACCAACTTTATACTTAACTATGCATGGGTAAAAGTCGCAACTAATTGGTCGACACCTCCACGCTCTCATCCACCTCCGTAGCTCCCCAGTCGAAGAGCTCCGAAGCGCAATCACTCTGCATCTGCAGGATGGCATAGCCTGCCATAGGGTCGTTCATAAGGGCATAGAGAAAGCGGTGCGTAGTGTGGTAGTGACGCTTGACCTTCTGCGAAAGGCAGTCATAAAAGGCGCGCTGTGCCTGCACATCCATGCCCGCAGGAAGTATACCCTGCGTAACAAGCCACGAATAGGGGAAGATGTGACGCAGGTTGTGAGGGTCGGTATCGAGCCTCTCGACAATGGTCTCGACAACATACACGTCGAGCGTATCGCCACGCGCGGGGAGTTCATAGAATACCGTGTAGGTGGGGTAATCAATCTCCACGGCCTCGATGACATCCCCCGAGAACTCCTCGAACTCCACATTCTCGAGATCCTCGACATAGAGCATGTCGCGGTAGTTACCGATGTCGTCGCGTAGCGCCTTACGCTCCTTGTCGCTCCAACCATTGTGGTGTGTGCAGCCCACAAGCGCACCTACGCCAAGGGCAAGAAAAAATAGTAGACTCTTTTTCATCTCTTATTTTGGTTTTGGTTTGTGTCGTTCTCTGCAAGTGTCGTGCCACGCCTATCGCGCGAGGTGTAGAGCGTGGTTATGTAGACCGTAAATACGGGAAACATCGCCATGCCGATGATGGGCAGCACCACGCATATAACCTTGCCTATTGCCGTCACGGGAAATATCTCTGCGCCCACCGTAGTCATGTTCATGCATGCCCACCACAACGCGTCGCCAAAGCCATGCACGGCGCTATTGACGGGTGCTTCATACTCGTAGAAGAACAATGCTGCAAAGTAGGTACACACCACTACCGTGGCTATATATGCCCACAGCAGGCGTGTGGTACGCCTCACGATGAGCCAGCGCAGAGTGATGTATAGCGCCATCACGGCACGTAGCATGACTATAGCGCCGAGCACCATCTCGCCATTGTGCCCCACGTCGACATCGAGCCACGCAAAGAGCGTATGGTAGGGAATGGATAGCATGAGCACCACCCAGTTTTTAAGTAGGAAGCGCCATGGGTGTGCTGAGGACAGCATGAGTGCTACAAAGTCCGCAATAAATATAAGGCATACACCAAACATAGCCCACGAGTATGCCTCCGATAGGCGTGCCAACTCGCGCGAGTAGATAATCTCGGCAGAGAGCGAACCCAAGAGCAATATGCTCGCCACGAGCGTGAGTATGTTTATTACCCTAAGCAACATACCCCGCCATAAGCAAGCGCCATGCCATTTGCATATTAGCACAATTTTTCCTATCTTTGCGTGATTTAGGCAAACAAACAAAAATCAAATAACGTATGAGAAATCTTTTTACACTTATCACCTTGGGTGTGGCAGTGCTATTTGCGGCATGCAGCACCGAGAAGGAGAGTGGCGCATTGAAGCACTTTAGCATCACCTCGGAGACACCCATCAAGGTGGAGGCTGAGGGTGGCAATGTTGCTATCACCTACACCATCAAAGATGCCATCGCTGGCGAGTCTGTAAAGACCGATGTCGTTAGCGGCAGCGAGGTTATCAGCGCCATCACACACCCCACAACAGGCGTAATCCTCGTAGAGGTAAAGGCCAATAGCGGCGCACAGCGCGTGGCAGTCATAACCCTTAGCTACGGCACAGAGTCGGCAAATGTAACCATCCAACAGAAGGGCGTAGGCAATGGCGGTGGTGACAATGGCGGCACAGCCGATGTGGAGTTCACAGCGTCGTGCCTCGATGGCTACTACTACGGCGAGAAGTATGGCGAGGGAACAGACCGCTACGCCTTCTTCCTCTCCGACCAGGGTCTCAACAATGGCGGTCAGGCCTACACCAACGGCACATACTACTACGTTGACTGCTTCTCACCCGCCACTAAGAGCCTCACACTACCTTTGGGCACCTACAACTTCGACAAGTCGAATACGGGCAGCGCCTATACCATCAATAGCGATAACAGCCAGCTTATTCTCACTGGCGAGAGCGTAGAGTCTACAACATCTACCCCCTATACCGACGCCAAGATGGTAGTATCGGCAAACAAGATTGTACTCGAGGTGACCGTAGACGGCAAGCGCCACAAGGTGACATACTTCGGTAGCATCGAGCTTGATGACGTGAGCGGAGAGAACCCCGATAATGGCGACGACACTGGCGACAAGACCGAGGGTCAGGATGGCGAGGCGCAGTCTACACTTACCGAGGACCGCCACGTGACATTCGACGGCGAGCACCGCGCAAAGTGGGGATACGAGGGCGACTACTGGCAGGTGGGCTACTCCAACTACACAATCTACATCATGAACAAGTCGGGTGGTTATGTCTATGGTGACACGCTTCAGTTTGACCTTATCACCGACAACAACTCTACTGATGGCAAGTTCGCGGGCAAGTACACAATCTCCGATAAGCCCGGTAAGCTCGTTATGATGGCAGGCTTTACAAATAAGTATGCCCAGGCCGTTGGTAGCTGGTTCTACGAGTATGGCGGTGGCTTAGCAAGTGGCTACAAAAATTACGCTATGATTAAGAGTGGCACGGCCGAGTTTATAGACAACGGCAACGGCACACACACCGTAATTCTTGATGGCAAGGACTACAAAGGCAATAAGATTACGTGCAACTGGACAGGCGTAATCGAGGAGGACTAACACTCCCTACCCTATTACACACCACCCTGCAAGAACCTCTTGCGGGGTGTTTTTGTTTTGCGAGCTTGTTCTCCTATTGGCTTAATCGCAACGTTCACGTCGTTCAGAATGACAGAGTATAACTCATCAACCTCTTTACTAATCACTAATTGACCGAACCTCTTTCATCTTTCCACTACAATTTCACCCCTCGTTGGCACATTATATGCCCAAATATTTTGTAGCGTAGCATTTTTTTTATAACTTTGTTTTTTGGAAAAGACAATAATAAACTAAACTATAACCAAAATGAACAAGGATTCACAGATTTTTGACCTTATCGCCGAGGAGCGAGCACGTCAGACTAAGGGCATCGAGCTCATCGCATCGGAGAACTTCGTTAGCGACCAGGTGATGGCAGCTATGGGTTCAGTATGTACCAACAAGTACGCTGAGGGCTACCCCGCAGCACGCTACTATGGCGGTTGCGAGGTGGTAGACAAGATTGAGAACCTCGCCATCGAGCGCATCTGCAAACTCTACGACGCTGAGTATGCTAACGTACAGCCCCACTCAGGTGCTCAGGCTAACATGGCAGTATTCTTCGCATGCCTCAAGCCCGGCGACACATTCATGGGCCTCGACCTCTCACATGGCGGTCACCTCTCACACGGCTCACCCGTAAACATGTCTGGTATGTACTTCAACGCCGTGGGCTACAAGCTCAAGGAGGAGACAGGCAACATCGACTACGATGAGATGGAGGCATTGGCACTCGAGCACAAGCCTAAGCTCATCATCGGTGGCGCTTCAGCCTTCTCTCGCGAGTGGGATTACAAGCGTATGCGCGAGATCGCAGATAAGGTAGGTGCGTTGTTGCTCGTCGACATGGCACACACAGCAGGTCTCATCGCCGCAGGCTTGTTGGACAATCCCGTTAAGTATGCACACATCGTGACATCTACCACTCACAAGACCCTCCGTGGTCCTCGTGGCGGTATCATCCTTATGGGCAAGGACTTCGATAACCCATGGGGTTACACTACTCCTAAGGGTGTCGTAAAGAAGATGTCTCAGATATTGAACTCTGCAGTATTCCCCGGCATCCAGGGTGGTCCATTGGAGCATGTCATCGCAGCTAAGGCTGTAGCATTTGGCGAGGCTCTCACTCCCGAGTATAAGGAGTACCAGCAGCAGGTGGTTAAGAACTCTCAGGCTTTGGCCGAGGCACTCACTAAGCGTGGCTATACGATTGTATCGGGCGGTACCGACAACCACCTCATGCTCGTAGACTTGCGCACTAAGTTCCCCGAGTTGACAGGTAAGTTGGCAGAGAAGTGCTTGGTAGCTGCCGACATCACCACTAACAAGAACATGGTTCCCTTCGACTCACGCACTCCATTCACCACATCGGGCTTGCGCTTCGGCACTCCCGCCATCACCACACGTGGTGTCAAGGAGGATAAGATGGACTACATCGCAGAGCTCATCGACCGCGTGTTGTCAGACCCCGAGAACGAGGCAAACATCGCCGCCGTACGCAAGGATGTAAATGCTATGATGGAGCAGTACCCATTGTTCGCATGGTAATCGTTGCTTATCAACTATATAATAATGGACCAAGGGCAACCTTGGTCCATTATTGTTTGTAGGCAGTTACATGGGCTGCAAAATAGGACAGAGCGAGGGTGATACCATGTGACCGAGAGACCGAGGAATCATGCGAAGCCTCGGACACTGCGGGTACATAAAAGTATACCCGCACTGGGTGGATACCCACAAACAAAAAAAGAGAACCAAAACTGGTTCTCTTTTTTCTCTGTGCATAGAGCTTACTCAGAAATAGGAGTAACGCTAACGTATGACTTACCAGAAGCCTTCTTGCAGAAGCCAACGGTACCGTCAACCAATGCAAAAAGTGTGTGGTCCTTACCCATACCCACGTTCTCACCTGGGTTGTGTACTGTACCGCGCTGACGAACGATAATGTTACCCGCCTTAGCGAACTGACCACCGAAAAGCTTTACACCGAGTCGCTTGCTCTCTGACTCACGGCCGTTCTTAGAACTACCAACACCTTTTTTGTGTGCCATTTTCTACTAATTTTAGGGTTTAACAATTAATCTCCTCAACGAGAACCTGTGTCAGATACTGACGGTGACCGTTACACTTCTGATAACCTGTTCTACGCTTCTTCTTGAACACGAGGACCTTGTCGTCCTTGAGGTGCTTCAAGATCTTGCACTTAACTGAGGCGCCTTCTACTACAGGTGCACCTACCTTAACCTGACCGTCGTTGTCTACAAGCAGGACTTTGTCGAAGCTCACCGATGAGTTTTCCTCACCCTGGAGACGGTGAACATAGAGCTTACGACCATTCTCAGCCTTGAACTGCTGACCTGCGATCTCTACTATTACGTACATTTAAT